>NZ_JAMFLZ010000009.1:0-138511 GCF_023502325.1 Jejuia spongiicola | reverse complement strand
TGTGATGCCTAAAACATTAAATATTACCGAAGCTTGTGAAGTATCTCCATTTGAATCTGTAATGGTATAATTTATTACCACTAAACCATTATAATTTAATGCGGGAGTAAAGTCAATTGTATCATCAGTTGGATCATTTCCTGTTCCACCATTATTTAATACTGCTGTTCCAACAGATACTGAAATAGGTGTTACTATAATGCTTCCAACGTTCGGACCATCAACTCCAAAATCATCATTCAGTAATACATTTATATTAGTTGTTCCACTATTCTCTAAGACATTGACGGGTGCATCATTTACTGCAGTTGGAGTGTCGCCATTAATCACAGATGATGTGTACAAAATAGTCAGTGTTGCTGTAATTGAGTTACCTTCAAAATCTTCTATCGTATATGTAATAGGCCTTGGGTCTTCAGTAAATCCAATTTCTGGTGTAAATGTTATTTCTCCATCATCGGGCACCGCAGTCCATGTCCCTTCGTCAGAAACTACTAAAGTTAGTGGGTTTCCATCAGTGTCTGAATCTGTTGGATCAATAACCAATGATCTAGGTATTACAGTATCTCCATCAATATCGTTTGTTACCACATTTACCGTTACCGAAGCACCATTTTCATTGTTAGTACTTGTATCATCTGCTGCTATTGGCACATAATCTATAGTTATTGTAGCATCATTAGATTGTACATTGGCCTTTCCAGCGAACCTGTCTTCAACATTGTATTGCACTGGTGTTGGATCATCATTAAATGATGACAAAGGTGTAAAGGTTATAAATCCTGTTACTCCATCAACACTCCAATTCCCTTCATTTGGCACATTAAAACTTGTTACATCTCCATTTATATCTATAATTTCACTAGTTGCACCTGTGGGTTTTATTAAACTAACCGTAGTAGGGTCTAATCCTATATCACCATTCCCTTGATCTGTTCCATACCCATTATCAGCCAATGGGTCTATTGTTACCGCCATATTTGGGGTATTTGAAGAGCTTAAATCATTATTTGCAACCCCTAAATAATCAAAGGTAATTAGTGCTTCATTAGAGACATTACCATCATTGTCTTTTATGGTATACCTAATTGGTGTCGGGTCTCCTTCAAAACCTGAATTTGGAGTAAAAGTAACAGTTATGCCACCTAATGAATTAGTAATTGACCAAGTTCCTCTTCCTGCTTCAATAAAATTCATAAAAGGTTGGGTTGTACCAATAATTTGAAAAGTAGTTAAATCTAAAGCTCCATCTGGGTCTTCATCTTGACCTGGTCTATCCACAACTTCTAATATTCCTTTAACTCCTACTGGAATACCTCTGAGTTCATCATTTATAGCTACTGGTGGTCTGGGAGTATATGTAACTGTTAACTGGGCACTTGTAGAATTTCCTTCGTCGTCATCAACTGTATAGCTAATGGGAGTTGGGTTTGCCGTAAATGCTACTGGTCCGGTACAATCAAATAAAACATCATCACTATCACCTTTACATGGTTTAAAAATTATGTTACCAGTACTTATAACTCTCCACACACCTTCGTTTGCAACTACTAGGGTTAAGGGATTTGTATCTCCATCAATATCGGTTGGATCAATCACTAAGGTTGATGGGTCTATAATATCTCCTGTAATATCGTTTTCAAGTACGCTCAACCTAGCTACTTTTAAGGTAATATTATTACTACTTAAATCGGCGGTAGCTATAGGAACATAATCAATCGTAATTGAGGCATTATTAGATGGAATACCACTGGTATCTTCTACATTGTATTGTACAGGTGTTGGGTCGTCATTAAATGTTGTTAAGGGCATAAATGTAATATTGCCGTTTGTGTTATTAACGCTCCAAGTGCCTTCTCCTGAAATTTCAAAACTTATAATATCTTCGTTTACATCTTTAATAACATTTATGGCAGTGCCAGGATCAACTAAACTTACTGTTGAAGCCATTACGAGATCTCCTGTTATATCATTTATTAGTACATCTACCTCTACATTATCTCCTACTGTATTGGCCAAACTTTCATCATCTGTTGCCACTGGAGCCTGATCTACATTAATTGTTACCATAGCATTATCACAATTTGGTAAATCTATTTCACAAAACTCATAGTTTAGGGTATACTCTCCTGGTGCTAAGGAGTTTTCAACTGTAATAGTTCCATCATTATTTAATGTGATTCCCGATATTACTGCATTTGTTTGACTAATGGTAACCGATGCACTGGATGGGATTGTGGTATAAAAAACATCATTTTCAAATACCGATGGTGTTGTTGTTGTAACACCTTCTTGAACATCATAACTATCATCAGTTGCTGCTATTGGTGTAAAAACAGTAAGTAGAGCAGGAGTTGAATTAACAGACGCTTCGCAAACTAAAGTTGGACTTGAAACAATTACGCGATAATATGTACCATGCAAGGAATTATCAACAGCATTCACCGTTAAGGAGGATGTGTCTGTATTGCTATATACAGTATCATCAAAAATATTTACAAATGGGCCTGTTTCATTGCTAGATTTCTGCCATTGGTAGTTTACTGGTGTGGTTGTATTTGTAGAAACGGCTACTGAAAACGTAGCATTGGCTGGAAAGGTTATAGTGGCATCTGCTGGTTCTGTATCAATAACTGTAGCGGCTCCTTTTTGAATAAAATCTGGGGTTCCATTGATGTCTAAATCGGCGGGGGTTGAGTAATTAGCAGCCAAAACACTCCCATTTATTGCATTTATTGGTGCTACCTCACCGTTTGTTTGATTATATTGCTCTTCCAACTCTGCTAAACCAGAGTCTGTATAAGTTTCATTGCTATCAGAACAGCCATCAGCATCTGAATCATCATCCAAATAATCTGGTATTAAATCGGTATCGGTATTTGCAATAGCGTAATTTACCGTGGTTAGTGTAGCGGTTACCAAAGTAGGAATACCATTACTATTAACTCCATCTGATAATTGGCCATTTATATGATTTTGATTATGCCCAGCTTCTACCGCATCATAAATACCATCATTGTCTGAATCTATATCTAAACTGTTTGGAATGCCATCATTATCTGTATCACCACATATATTCAAAGTCCTATTCAAACTAAAGGTAATAGCAGTACTAGGGAAATTCAATTTAATTTTTCTAAAATGAACAAAAGAAATTAAATCATTATTTACAGTTTTAACAGAAATGGATTTAGGATTAGCTGCAGTACCAACAGAATATATAACATCGGGTCCTTCATCTGTACCCGCAAGTGTTCTCCATGAAGATCCATTAAAATACCTTACAATTAAACTTGAAGCGCTTAGTGAATTTACGGAACCTGTTTTTTTTACATTAATTTTAAAGTTAAATGCCCTATCTCTAATTCCTTCTAATAGCAACTCAGAAGAGGCAGCATAGTGATTAACTAAGTTTGTGTATTCAGAATAATTTGAGGTTATTATAAATTGACCCGAGTTAACTCTATCATTGAAAGTTATAGATGTTTTTTTTCCTGGTCCGTAATTGTAGCCACGAACACTTCTTAATTGAATTGACCCGGCGCCAGTAGTTTCAGTTGAAGAAAATTGAGAGTCACTACTACTATTAAACTCGGCAGAAGGATTATCAGATCTGAAAGACTTACTAGTATTAGGACTAAACAATTCTGTTGTAGAAAATACTGGTCTCAAACAATTCACTTCATCAGCATCTAAAATACCATCATTGTCATCATCTAAATCTAAATAGTCTAAAACCTCATCATTATCCGTATCAGAAGTTAAATTACCATAAACACTTATGGATACTGTTGCTGTATCACAAAAGGAATTTATTGGTGTATCGTTACATATGGTATAGGTAAAGGAGTCTAAAACATCTGTGGTTTCAGTTGGTGGGTTATAAGTAATTGTACCATCATTATTATTAACAATACTACCACCATTTGTTGTTGTACTAATTGTGGTTATTGTTAATGTTCCGTTAGTTGGGTTACTATCGTTTGCTAGTAAATTAACTGTAACGGGCGTATTAATATAGGTAGAACTTAAATCATTTGTTGCCATAGGGTACGCATTACTTAATGTAATTGTAGCCTCGTTAGACGCATGCCCTTGAGCATCTTTAACAATGTAGGTTGGTGCTGTTGGTGTGTCTATATATGATGCATAAGGTGTAAATACAACCTCTCCTATATTATTAAATGTCCAAACTCCTTCATTTGCTACTGCTAATGTTTTATTACTGTTACTTAATACACCACCTGAACCAGTAGTTGTAAATTCAACGGTACTAGGGTCTGGCGTATCTCCAGTGGTATCGTTTAGGGTTACATTAAACGGTGTACTTGCGGTATCTGGTAAAAAAATACCTGCATTATCGTTTGTTGCTATTGGAAAAAAAACATTTAATAAAGTAGAACCAGACACCACATTATCAACACACACATTCGATAGGGGTGAAACCACAATACGATACGAATTTCCTTTTAGTGTATAATCAAGAGAAATTCCTAAATTTGGTGTTGTAGCGTTGCTATAGAAACCTCCATTTACAATATTATTCCAGCCACCAATACTACCAACTTGTACTTGCCATTGATGGGTAACTTCTTGATCTGGAAAGTCAGTGTTGATTGTGGCAGTTATTACAACATTATTTGTTGGAGCTACTGTAATATTTGATGGAACCATTGCGTTTATGGTATACCCGCTAAATTGAATATAATCTTGTACGGCATTACCAGAGCTGCTATCTGCATTTCCGGGCTCAGTATATGCAGCTGCCGAAACAATCCCATTTTCATTTACTGTTGCAATACCATCATTCTCTTGACCATACTGCTGATTGGTCTCTGCCAATGTAGCATCTGTGTAAGCCTCATTGGCATCTGAACAGCCATCGCCATCAGAATCTAAGTCTATGTAATCTGGATATACATCAGAAAAAGCGCCAGGATTGTCAGTATTCTTAACTTTTAAATTTTCGTCTAGTACATAATTCTTGCTAGTACTTAAAACAGCCCTAGATATCCCACTTACCAAACTTGTCCCACCATCTAATCTACCATCTGTATAAGCTAGACTGTGTCCAGCTTCAACAACATCATAAATACCGTCATTATCAGAATCTAAGTCTAAATAATCTGGGATTGAATCGTCATCTGTATCTCTAAACGTTGATCCATAAGTACAATAGCTAATAGCGGTAAGACCAATGCTTACAGGGTCAGGGTTATCATTTGTGCCTTTATATACTCTAATTACAACTTGTGTAATTGGTACATTGATTGTTGTTGTAAATAAATTTTCAAGTTCGTTATTATTTGTGTTTGCACCTTCACTAGAATTATTACCTGTTACTATATTATTGGTAATTGTCCAGTTTGATCCTGCACGTGGGCTAAACTCGGAAAAAACAATATCCGTATTTAAAATTTGAGACGCTCCATTGTAGGCCGTTACTTCAAAAATGTCTCCATTATCTATACCAACAGGAACAAAATTAAAATTACTAACAACATCTTGAAAAGTAATTGTATAGTCTGCATAATTATCTGGTGAAGTATTTGTTACTTGGAGATAAATAAAATTTCCAACAACACCACTTCCACTATTATCATATCTAATTTGTAAACCACCTTCAATCCCTGTTCCCCAAGTGGTAGTTCCTGTTAGCGTAACATCAAAATCAAATGTATTATATGAAAAACCTTTTAATGGTAATGTCTGTGTATCATTTAAACGTTCATCAATTGGAAGAGAGCTTGTCTGTCCATTTGCATCGAATCTCGTGTTATTAAACGAAAATAAATTGCTTGATACCGGTATACAATACTGCCCACCTTCTACAGGGTTTACAATACCATCGTTATCGGCATCTAAGTCCATAATATCATCTACATTATCGCCATCCGTATTCTGCGCGTTTACAGAAATAGAAAACCCAACAAGCACAATACAAAATAGTAGAAAGTGTTTTTTAAAGCTAAAAAAGATATTTTTTTGTGAAGCGTAATTATTTTTCATGAAGTTTGCGTTAAAAGTAAAATTTAAGAAGTGAAGTCTTCATCTAGATATATTCAATGAATTATTTATTGACTATATTTAAAACTATTATGATAAGATTGGTTTGAATTATCTTAAATTTGACCTACATTATAAATAGAATAACTATATAGTTTCTTTAAGTTATAAAACCCTTTAAATACTTAAATTCACAAAAGAAGAAAAAAAAACTCCAAAAAATCTTAAACTTTAGGTAGCAAATAGGTAGTAAAATAAAAAAACACAGAGCTTTTAATTTTTTCTTATAGTATATATTCTTAAACGTATTGAACTAGATTTAATAATATAGATTAGACCTAAAGTAACGTGATGTAGAGCGACATAAACTAACGTGGATAATGTTTAAGAATCCCATTACCTAATGAGTAATCTTGATAGTTATCCTTTAAATTAGTCAAACCAAAATGAGGTTAGTTTTAAGCAAAAAACACAATTCGAAAAGAAGATAAACGGATTATCTATAACTATTGGAACACAGAGGTATTTCGCTTGTTTCATATTCTACTCAAATTAAGCACTGGTTTTAACACTTAAGAATTAAAAACCGAAATTCTGTTATTTATTGGTGTAATAAAAATAACTAATATCAAAAAAAATTAGATGTTTTAGGCTTCGAAACACTTTTGCTACTCTAGCCTCAAGATTTTATATTTATAATTTTTTACATTGTAAATAAGCAATTTTTTATGCTCTCACATTGAAACATTTTTATTAACTTTAAACAACGGAACACATGAACAAACATAAACTGAAGAACTTATTTAAAATTGGAATTCTAATCTTTGGAATTTCATTATTAACAAACTGCCAAAAACAAAATGATGATTTACAAGAAACAGAGCAAGATAATAACAGCAAATATTTATTAACTAGGTATAAACAAAAAGAATTTAAAGACAATACAAAACTGATTAATAAACTTTCTTCACTTAAGGAGAAAACAAAAAAATCAAATGTAAGTTCTAAGTCAAAAGATAATAGCTCAAAGATAGACCTTGATTTAAGCGAAGCTACTTATATAGAGGATTTAGAAAATGATTATCATTCGTATACCTTTTCAATTTATAATGAGGAAGAAAACTTTAATATCAAAAATATTGTTATATCCTTATCAGAAGATGGTAGTTATGAAGCTTTTATAGTAACCTATTATTTAACTGAAGAAGAAAAACAAATTATAGACCAAGGTCTTTATATTAATCTAGACGATAATATGTCTATAGAATCTTTAGATATAGATCAAATTAATATGATGTCTAGAGGAGGAAGTGGTGGCTGTACTGTTTTTGTTACTACTGAAGTAAACTGCTCATGTCATTCAGATGAAAATCATGAAGAAGCAGCGTGTGGTCATCCAGATATAGTAACCCAATCTTATCGTATCCCAAGCTGTCATGACGGCGGAGGAGGGTCTCCTGTTTCTTCACCTTTTCAGCCTGTAGTTACATCACCAACAAGTACAACCGATATTAGTGCTGTTATAAGTTTAAAAAAATATTTAATCTTAAAAAAGAGTGAGAGAGATTGGTTAAACAAAAACGAAAGTATTGCGATAGAATTGAATTCTTTTTTAGTATCTAACCTTTCTGAAAACGCTATAAACGAAGTTAAAATGCGCATTGCTATAGAAATGCTTATTGATACAGACTCAAAAACTCTTCAATACAAAGAAAATAAAGGCGTTTTTAGAAATCGAGAAGCTCTAAAACACACCCATTCTGCTGTTGACCTTAGTACAGGAGACGTATACTACAAATTAGAAAACGGACTTCATTTATTAGCCTCCGCAAATGGAAGTAAAATAAATGATGATGTTAAATGGACTTCTGATTTTCCAGCAGAAGGATACCATTATATCTACAGTGAAGAAACTGAGCAGTATTACGAGTATAGATTACCTCCCGCGGATTATCCTAAAGCCGATATAGATTTTTTATTAAAAGCTTTTTGGTCTGGTGTTGCCACCACTGCAAGATATGCTACACCTCTTGAAGATATTATAATCCTTATTGATGGCAAAGATTTTGATGGCGTTGAACAAAACAAAGCCGCTACAGCTGGGTTTATGATTGTTGGCTTTATACCTGGTGGAAAAATCTTAAAACCTATTAGCAAAGGAACTGGCAAAGTCTGGAAATTTGTCATAAAAAACGGCGATAAAGTGTTTACCAGAACTGTAAAAGAACTTACCAAAGAAACCTTACAGCATTTCGATAATTATGCTGAAGGAGCAAAAGACCTTTTGCAAGAAGCTCTAAGAAAAGGTGATATACTCGACGATGAAATAATTATTGAAGTTGGGCAAGAAATAGCAGATCTTTCTGCAAAGAAAGGTAGTAAATTAACTTGGCCAGAAGTGAAAGCGCTTTTTAAACGCGGGAATGATTTTAATGATAAGGCTAGAGATATATACAAATATAATGAGGTTGCATTAAAAAATGGTAAACGATTGGATTCTTATAAACCAGGTCAAGAAATCATATCAAGGAAAGCTACTACTTTAAGTAATATAAAACCTGAAACTTTTAAAAGCTATTTACAGGAATTAATTAACAAATACCCAAAAGGGGCAGAAATAAATGCACCTAAATTTAAAGGGTTCTTTGACAACAAAGTATTGGACGGTGATTACTTTTTGGAAATACCTTTATCAAATAAGTCATTTTTTGAAAATAGTACTATATTTCAACAGGTATTGACACAGTTTAATGTGGACAATAATGTACTCATTAGAATTAAATATTTAGCAGAATAACATGAAATTAAAAAAAATATTTGAGAATATAGATTTTGTAAATCGCTATCAATCTATTTGTGAAAAGTATAATGATTTTGATAATAGAATGAGAGATTCTACAAAACAAATACAAAAAGAAGTTTTAGATTCCTTTAACTATAAATATAAATATGTTTCTAATGGAAGTTTTTATCAGATAAAAGAAGAAAATAATGAGATTTCATTTTCTTTACATATGGTAATAAAAGGAGGGGTAATTGAAACTTTGTTTTTTCTTGATGTTGATGGAAAAACTATTGAACCTCAAGGAAGAATTGATTTCTTCCCAGAAGATTTAGGAATACCTTTTGAGAGGCTAAAATGCGGTGCTTTGCCAAAATATGGTTCTGAAGAAGAATTGAAAGAAATATTAAAAGAGATTTTTTCTATCTACGAGGATTTAAAAAAAGAATTTGTTAAACAATTAGAAAATTAAAAAACCTGTAAATCAACGATTTACAGGTTTTTGTTTCGATTTGGTACTCAAAAAGTGGAGTCGGAGAGAATCGAACTCTCGTCCAAACAAGTAACCAAAGAGTTTTCTACACGCTTAGTTTTTTCTTGGTTTTCGATTGTAAGCCGATTAAAAACATTCTACTTACAACTTATCTTTTTTAGTTTCAAAAATGTGTCAAAGCGCCACAAAATCTATGTTAACATTTACGATGCCTCAAAATGGAACGCCGTTAACCAAGGCTTTCCAGAGACATAAAGCTTTCCTACCTAGTAGGACAAGGCTAATCTTACTATAATTCAGATTATGCAGCTAAAGCGTAGTTATTCTCGCCGTTTAAAATTTGGTCTAGCCTTTAACGTGTTTCAATGCCATTACACGACGTGCTTACCGTTTAATTAATCTCGCTGTCAAAACCAGTCGACCCCATTATTAATTTTATGTTGGCGTTACCCACTTTTGCTTTTAATAGCAAAAGTGGATCAGGCTTTCCACTATATCTTTTGCAAAAAAGCAAAAGGATGCCGTTTCAATCCTTAACGCGGGCAGCAAAGTTATCAAAAAAGTTTGTATACACCTGCATTAACTCTTATTTTCGTACAAAATTTATACCAAAATATATATGAAGTTTGCCATTATAAAAGAGCGTAAAAACCCACCAGATAGACGTGTTGTATTTTCTCCTGAAAAATTTGCAGAAACTAAAGAGAAATTTCCTCAGGGAGAATTTAAGGTTGAAACGTCAGATATTCGTGTTTTTCCAGATGAGCAATACATAAGCAATGGACTAGAAGTTACAAATGATGTAAGTAATTGCGATGTTATGATTGGTGTAAAAGAAGTACCTATTGAAAACTTAATTCCAAATAAAAAATATTTTTTCTTTTCGCACACCATAAAGAAGCAGCCCTATAATCGTAAATTACTTCAAGCAATTCTTGATAAAAATATTGAGTTGTACGACCACGAAACCATAGTAAACGAAAAAGGTTTCAGATTAATAGGCTTTGGCCGCTATGCAGGATTGGTAGGCGCTTATAATGGGTTTAGAGCATTGGGTTTAAGAGATAATTTATTTAGTTTGCCAAAAGTAGAAACACTAGCCGATTTAGATGCTGTTAAGCGTGAGTTAGATAAAATTACTTTGCCAAATATTAAAATTTTATTATCTGGTACAGGAAAAGTAGCCCATGGCGCAAAAGAAATTCTGGATCATTTAAAAGTAAAACAAGTAAGTGATGCTTTATATTTAACATCAAAATTTACAGAACCTGTTTATTGTTTGGTTGATGTAATGGAATATAGTAAGCGTAAAGATGGCAAAGTAGGTGATAAGTGGGAGTTTTATAAAGACCCAACAGGTTATGAAAGTAATTTTATGCCATACGCCAAAGAAACCGATTTTTTTATAGCTGGTCATTTTTATGGTAATAATGCACCTTACTTATTTACAAGAGAAGATGCCAAACAACCAAATTTTAATATCAATTTAGTAGCCGACATTTCTTGCGATGTTGACGGACCTGTAGCATCAACATTACGAGCTTCTACTATTGCAGAACCTTTTTATGGTTATGATCCACAAACAGAAAGTGAAGTTGATTTTGATGCAAACAATGCAATAACTGTTATGGCAGTCGATAATTTGCCATGCGAACTCCCTAAAGATGCAAGCGAAGGTTTTGGCGATATGTTTTTAGAGCATGTTATCCCTGCATTTTTTAATGATGATAAAGATGGAGTTTTACAGCGTGCTAAAATTACAGAAAACGGAAAACTCACTGAGCGTTTTGCTTATTTACAAAGCTATGTTGATGGTTTATAGTTATTTATAATTTGTCGTCGCCTTAAAAATAAAAACACTCCAATTAAAATTAGTAATAGTATTAATTTGGGTTCAGACATGCGTTGTGTTCTTTCATTAAGGTCTAAAGATTTTTTTCCAGCTAACACTTCTTTTTGTTTTTTAAGTAAAGCTGCCTTTTGAGCTTCATTTTCAACAACAATGTAAGAAGTAAGCGGTGTCATTATTTTAGATTTAAAACTCATTTTTACAGCATTATTCCAATCTGTTTGAGTATTCTCAGGATAAAATATATCAGATAACCATTTTCCTTGTAAATGTAAGCCTGTATTCCAGTTTGATTCACCAATAGCATTTTCTCTAAAATCAAAAACAGAGTTTTTCAAAACAATATTAGGCAAACTATCATTAGGTAAATACGCTACTGGACTAATTGGATTTGGCCATGCTAAGACCTCATTATCAATGTCAACCACAGTATTATCGTTTACAAAATCTTTAGGATTTCTTACTAGGCTATGAGAAGCTAAATAGCCTAATGTATTTAGATGATAAAAACTGTTGCTCTCTGGGAAAGCTATTTTAAAATCTGCAAAGTTTTTATTTATAACAGCATCAAGCATATTATCTGTAACTACAATAATGATAGGGTATTTGTTAGAAAGATTAGTATATGAATTAAAGAGAACTTTTTTTATAGCGCGTTCTAAATAAAATCCACCTTCAAACTCTTGCTCTTTTAAGCTGTTTTTCCATTCACCATTAAAGCCTTCAGTTTCAACAAAGGTATTTGCAAAACTTATTTTAGCTTCCATTGTGTCTATATTATTGGTAGTTATAAAATCATCTAGAACCTTAATATAGTTGTTTATTAGCGAATCTTTTTTATGCGAAGTATCTATAATAAAATGATAATAAGGTTTTCGTTTTATCTTTTTAAGTGTTTCTTTTTCTTTTGAAGAAATGTAAACGATTTGGTCATTCTTTTTATGATTGATTAAGGTTTCCTTTTTTTCTCCTAAAGTAAGTTTATGATTGTCAATTTTAATGGTAATAGGTTCTTTGTGAATAAATTGAATTCCTGTTCTTCTTATTTCATTTTCAGAAAAAGGAAAAACTCTAAAAGAAACTTTGTTTCCAGTTAAATAATGCAACAACCCTGGGTCTTGATTAATGTTTCTTATTTGAGAAAAAATCCACATGGCTGATTTTTTTTCAGCTAAAATTCCCATTTCTTTTCTGTCACCAACATAAAGGTAATAATCATTTATCCAGCACCCGTTGGGTAAATCTATGGTTGTTGCATATTCAGAAGTGAAATTGTCTTTATTAGCGTTTGTAATTTCTAAATCTATCCAACTTGTCCATGTGTTATCAGTTTCATTATAAGTGCTATTCGAGCTTATGTTTGATATGTCTACGTTTTTATTTCTTAACCTTTCTGCCCTCAATTCAAATGGTTTTGTGTTGAAAAATATTTTTTCAATGGTTTTAATTTTTATGTCAGATAAAGTCAAATTATCTAAAACAATCCAGTTAAAAAAACTTGATAAATAAGGTGTTTGAGAACTCATGAAAAAATCAGAATTACGTGATTTATTATGTTTAACAACCTCCAAGGTTTTTTTAAGAGATTCTTTATTTATATTGTAATCCTTGGAGTAATTAGGATTATACAGGTAATCTAGAGTTTCATGTAGTACAATTTTATCTCTTTGATAAGATAAAGCTAATATTGTTGGTATTACAAGAAACCCAATAATTCCAGATATAATTAAAAGTTGTTTAGAGTAGAAGTTTTTTAGAAATTTATAATCACTCGATAATTCTTGTGTATGAATAATAAATAGCACTAAAGGAGTTAGCATTAAAAAACCCAAACCTATAGCAACAATAGCAATAACAGATAGGGGCAAGAAAGGTAAAAACACAATAAAGAAGTAAAATGTAAAAGAATATGTTATACATCTGGTAATAAATAAGATAAGTCTATGCTGTTTGTTTTCAGATGAGGTTACACATATTAGAAGACCATTTGTTAGGGCAATAATATAAAACCATGGTGTATTGAAATCACCAAAAACACTGTTGAATTTATTATTTATTAGTAAACCGAGTAATGGAAACACGACGCCTACCAAAAACTTTGCTGCTAAATAAAGCTGAGACCAGTTTTTTCCTTTTTTAATGGATAAAATATAAATACTGCGAATTAAAAAGAATAGAAATAGAATAACACCTACTACCAAACCAACAACTAAAACATGGTTATTGTATCTATAACTTGTAGGTTGCCAAAGAGGTAAAATGATTTGAGCAAAAATATAAGTAAGAAGAGGAATTGAAAGTGCTAATAAAAAACTTTTCCAAGCTTTTAAACCTTTAGCTTTTGAAGTCAATTTAATAACTATAATAAATAAAGCATGAGCCAATGTTGGCATTAAAAATGTACCAGGGTATAAAACAGAATCTTGTGAAAGCATCCATCTAGGAATATTCCAAGGAATAATATCTGAGCTATAAATACTATAGATGTATAGATAAATTGTGTATACTGATAAAGCTGAAAACGCATAGAAAACAGAAACCTCTTTTTTCTGTTGAATGCTATACAGAACATACCCTAAAAGAAGTATTGATAGTCCAAAAAGAATGCCTCCAAAGTTATACCACAGTTGTATACTATCTTCCTCTAAAAGTGTTTTTATAACATCGAATTCGTTATAATAAATGAACGACAGAAGAATTACAGGAATCGTGTTTATAACAATCAACCATTTTGGGTTAAGCAAATTTTTCATGAGTATTTATGATTTTATTTAGAACGTAGTTGATGGAAATATATAGAGTGATAAGAAAGGATAGATAAATAAAAACACCTTCGGCTTCGTGTAACCAAACATAATTTAAATTCGTATTTTTTTCAATAAAGATTGCTGTTAAAACACGTGATGCATTTACAAATAGCGTGAAACTATAAGCAAAAAACAAGGTTACAGGAATTGCCGAAATTTTGAAAAAGTGAGACTTTAAATTTTTTAAAAGTGAAAAATATAATAGTATAAAAGAGAGCAATAAAAAATTAAAACCAGAGCAAGATTTATCTATAGTAATATTTAGTTTTTCATGAAAAAAGCCAATGTCATTATTATAAATCGAATGAGAGTCGAGAATAAAACCAACAATTTTGTCTAAAGGTTTCAATAAGATAAAAACTTGATTGTTGTCAGCATTGGAATATATAAGTTTTAAAACAATGAATAATACTATTCCAATAATATAATATGTTGAATGCTTTATTAGTTTCATTTTAATTATTTTTTCTTATGTCATTATATATCCAAAAACCAATACATAGAAATGCGCCAAATAAAATAGTGAACAGCCACGCCTCAATATGTTTTGATGGGTAAATGATAATTCGAAAAATATCATTAAATAATTCTAACGGATTTTGAATAATTTCCCATGAATTGTAACGCAAAAACCTTCCAAGATAAACTCCAAAAGCGCTTAGAAATAGTAGAACTGGAATGGAAAAGGAAATGTATTGTTTCTTTACATAATAGTTTAAAAGGCTTATCATATCTAAAAAAGATAAGTAAAATAGTATGAGCCCATTTAAAGCAAAAGAAGTAACAACAATAACATCTAACCAAACAAATCGTGTATTGCTTAGCCTGATATGAATTAAATCTGTAACAATGTATGGGGCATTTGGCAAAAAAAGCAACCACCCCCCAAACCAAAAAGCTAATACAAATTTATTAAGCTTGGGGAGACTTACTAAATAAGTCGTTATGACAAAGGGAATGATTGCTAAAAACAAATTCCAAACTAAAAACAAGTAGAAAAAGGAATGAGTAAGTTTCATTCTAATCATAAGTATTACAATACAAAAAGTCATTGAAATACTTAATAGTGTAAAGGTTCTAAACCTATTTATAAAGAGTTGTTTAATATTATCCATGGTTTTGTAATTTATATTCAACTATTAAAACAGTTATTATACCAAGAGTATAAGCCACTAAATCTGAGATATGGAATGTACTACCTAATATTAGTTTTGCTAAATGATTGTTTTGAAGATTGAGTGTTTCTAGAATATTAATTAATTGTAAAAACTCAATTGAAAAAGCAAATGCTAAAACTGAAATAGCTAGTTTAAATGGGTTTACTTCTATGAAGCTTTTGAAGAAGCAGTAGAGTAGTATAACTACCAAATAATCTCCAAAAGTAAATCGAATAAAACCATACTTAAAAAAGGTAGCAATAAACACTTCTGTTATAAAAAGTAGCGCTGCTGTTATTAAATATATTTTGTTGAGTTGAAGAGTCATATATTTTATTTTTAAACTCGAAACTTTGTTAATATTAGTATATAGAAATACAAGATTGCTATTGGTATATTTAATAATACAATGCCACATGTTTGAAGTATTTCTATTTTACGTTTAGTACTACCTAATAATGAAAAAGTTAAAGCTAATAATGAAATAGAGTTTATGATTAAAGCAATAATGACAAAGATTAGACCAGGAAATATAAATGCATCAGATTGTTTAAAATATAATTGAAGAGCAAATAATATTGTACCAATTACAAAACTTAAAAGCGCTATAATTTTGCTTGTATTTATCAAATTATCCATACTTAATACTTTTTTGCGTTAGTGATTGAAACGGCATCCTTTTTTGAGACACGAAAAAAATATATAGTGTAAAGCGCGACCCCAAATTTCTTTGGGGAAACGCCCAACACAATCACTAACTAATAAAATTAACCATTGTTCCAATCTATTTTTCTTGATACAAACATGACGATTGATAAGATTAAGAATAACCCTATACTGCCCACTAAAAGGGCATAATTTTCTAACTGAATTATAACATAAATAAAAGTATATAAAGCGGTTAATGATAACCCAATAAATAGCGGAAACTTAAGTGTTTTTAATATAGATTTAGAATATAATGTGATAAGTACAATTACTGAAGTTCCTGCAATTAAATAAGCTTTTAAGAAGTTACTATGCTCTGATATTGAAACCAGTAAAGTGTAAAACATAGTAAGCGCTATACCAATCATTAAATATTGAAATGGGTGAATATCTATTTTACTCATGGTTTGTATTAAAAAGAAAATTAAAAATGTAAACCCTATAACAAGAAAACCATATTTTGCAGAGCGTTCGCTTTTTTGATATTCGTCTACGGGTATCATAAAGTTTACACCAAAAGCAAACTCTTTTAAATCTGGAATGCCATTATAATGCTCTTGAGAAAAAGGTCTGTTTAGGTCTAAAATTTTCCATTTTGCGTTAAACCCATCATCATTTATTTTATCATCGTTATAAGGTAAAAATTCACCAAAAAAGTTAGCTGATTTCCAATTGGAAGTAATTTGAGCTTCGGTTTGCCTTCCAGTTGGTATAAAACGTATTTGTTCACTACCTTTTATATTAAAGTTGATATTAAAGACTAGTGGTTTTATGAAAAGCAACTGATCTTTATTAATGTTTTTAGTTTCAAGTGTGTGGAGTATTAACTCATTATAATTATAGTTTTTTTGCCCATTATATTTAGATGTAAGTTCATAGCTGGCTTGATTTAGTTTTAAATTTGCTTCATTAACGCCTTTTACATTTGAAGATTGAATTATGATTTTTGCTTTGTTCCAAAGGATATCTTTATCATTAATTTCGATATCACTAAAATCAGGTTTAATAAATGAACCTGTTATTTGCATTTTACTATTATAAACAGCAGTGGTATAAATACCCCGCTTTTTTTCTTCAGGATTTAGACTTGAATTTATGTTTAAATTTTCTGGAAAAAAATAAGCATTGTAAATTTCTTCGATAGTTTCAGTATATACCTTTTTTGTTTTTTTATCTGTTACTGTTTTTTCTTTATAAATTTTATATGGTACCTTCAATATAGGGCCATAAATTAGGACTTCATTTCCCCATTGTTGATTAATTTCATTGATTACTTCTGTTTGTCTATGCGATCGTTCTCTAATTAAGTCCTCAATAAAAAAAAGAGGTATTAGTAAAACGAATGTTAAAAAGCCAACTATAAGCATTCTTGCTGTTATTGACGTTTTTATCCAATTTCCAAATTTGTTTTGTTGTTTGCTTGTGTTTTTCATGACGGTATTTTAAAGTACTTTGAATTTCAAAGTTAATTTATAAAAAAATAATTATTGTTTATTGATTAATTTTTCAAGGGCTTCAATATGTTTTTTAAAAGCAGCTCTACCAAGTTTTGTAGTAGAGTAACGCGTATTGGGTTTTCGTCCAATAAATTGTTTTTCAACCAATATGTATTCTGCATTTTCTAAAGCTTTTGTATGACTTGCTAAGTTACCATCAGTTGCGCCTAATAATTCCTTTAACATATTGAAATCTGCATATTCATTAACCATTAAAATAGACATGATGCCCAGTCTAATACGATGATCGAATGCTTTGTTTATGTTGTTTATAATGCTCAATTATAAGTTTGTTTGTTGATTTAACAGCAAAATAGTCGCTCAAATGCTATTTGTTTTTTACGTCATATTTATAATGCATCCAAGTACCATAAATAATATGCATAAACCCAAAGCCTAATACCCAAAGCCAAAAACCGTAACCAGGAAACCATGCACAAATTAAGCCTAAAATTATTTGTATAAAACCTAAATATCGAATGTCACCAATGCTATATTTTGAAGCGTTTATTAATGCTAAACCATAAAACATGAGCATTAAAGCCCCGGTTTGTCCATATTTTTGTTGATTTAAAATGATTAAAATATATAAGCCACCAACTACAAGTGGAATTAAAAAATTAAGAACTAAACGCTGTGAGGTCGCATCCCAAATTTTTTCTCCATGCTTTTTTGCTTTTTTTGTGGTTAAAAATATTCCTGTTATGATGCTTAAAACTGCAACTAAAAACAAATCTAGCATAACTAATCTGAATATTTTTCCATCTAACGTTAAGGTACCATGACTGTACTCAACAACTAACCAATATGCTATTGCTGCTCCTATAAGTGCATAAACTCCGGCTAGTATTCCTGACAGTCCGCTAAGTGAAATAAAACGAGAAGATTTGTTCATTAAATCTTTAATCTCACTGATATCTTTTAAATAATCTTTTGATTCCATATAAAAGTACTTTGAAATACAAAGTAAATAAATAAAAATCAATCTTGCAATTATTTTTTCACTTTAAAAGTTATAATAGGTTCTGTTTCCAAATAAAGACTCAATAAACTATCCGTTTTATTTTTACAGTTAATGGTGGAAGTATAGATACCATCTTTTGTTTTTACAGTATAGAGCTTTTTTGTTTGCTTTTGATGTGAAAACTTGTAGTAAATATTTTCAGAATCTTTTATTTTGTTAATAGAGATGGTTATCTCCTTATCATTTATTTTAACTTCCCCTTTTTGATTTTTCGAAAGGGTTATGCCACTTGAAAAATATTTTGGATAAAATATGGGTGTTTCAATAAATGTTTGTAAATCGATTTTATCGTCAACCAATTGCCAGTTAGAATGTTCAGGATAATGTGAATTTAAAAACTGCTCTGGAGGTGTAAAAAAGTAATATTCATTAAATTTTTTCTCCCATAAATTGGTTTTTGAATTTATTACTCCAGAGGACCAAGTTATATCCAATAGTTCCCAGTTTCCATCAACTTTAACTGTATTCCAAGCATGGTTTTTTATGTTATTATGAAGACCTATTTCGTTTGCTGAACTTTTCGATATTCCTAAAACCATTTCAGCTTTAATATTAGAAAGTTTGCATAGTTCGACAAAAAGCAGGCAAAAACCTTTGCAAATAGCTTTTCTGCTTTCTAAAGTCTTTTTTATGTTTTTTAAATTCTGTTGTCTTTTAATTGAATTATATTCATGATTGCTATTATAAACAATAATATTTGTTGGAGTAATATTGCTAGACTCATTAATATCGTAGCTAATATTATTAACAATCCAAGTGTAATAAGCTCTTACTTTTTCTTTATCTGTTTCAAAATCGGTATTTACCTTATCTGAAAGTGAATATAAATCATTAAAATAAGGGTAATTAATAACTTCTTTATCAATCAATTTGTAATTTTGACAAAATACTGAAGTGATGAAAAATAACGAAAAAAAAATAGTAAAATACTTCACATTATAAAGATAATAAATTTTAAAACTTTTTATGAAGCCAGTAGACGAATATTTCATAAATCAAAAAGAGCCATATCAATCCATAATGCTTTATGTAAGAAGTTTAATTTTGAATACACTTCCTGAAGTTATAGAAAGATATAGTTATAAAATCCCGTTTTATAATATTGATAAAAAGCCAATGGTTTATATAAATATTTTAAAGGGAAGAGATTATGTTGATGTTGCTTTTGTTCAAGGAGTTCTTCTTGAAAAACAATTTCCCATTTTGAAGAATGATAATAAGCGAAAACAAGTGCGTTCAATTCAACTTAAGGCTTTGGAAGATTTGGACCAAGAAAACTTTGTTGAACTGCTTCACGAAGCTTCTAGCTTATTAAGCAAAAGTAAAAAGGCGTGGTTTGTTTAAAACTCAGAATATTAAATTTATAGAGGGTAGTTTAAAAGTTTTGAACCGTTTTTCTAATAGCTACTAAATTTGAAAGTAACGATTCCAAATTATCTAGATGTAGCATATTTGCACCATCACTTTTAGCATTAGCTGGGTCAAAATGTGTTTCTATAAATAGGCCGTCAACATGGTTAACTACACCAGCTCTAGCTATGGTTTCAATCATATCTGGACGACCGCCAGTTACTCCAACGGATTGGTTGGGTTGTTGTAAAGAGTGTGTTACGTCCAAAACAGTTGGTGCATATTGACGCATGGTTGGAATACCTCTAAAATCTACAATCATATCTTGATATCCAAACATGGTACCTCTATCAGTTATCCAAGCTTTATCACTACCAGCATCTTTAACTTTTTGTACAGCATGTTTCATGGCTTCAGGACTCATAAATTGTCCTTTTTTCAAGTTTACCACTTTACCTGTTTTGGCAGCAGCTACTACTAAATCTGTTTGACGTACCAAAAATGCAGGTATTTGTAACACATCTACATATTGAGCTGCTAAAGTAGCGTCGCTAGTTTCATGTATATCGGTCACTGTAGGAACATCAAATTCCTCCGAAACTTTCGCAAGAATTTCTAAAGCTTTTTCGTTACCAATGCCTGTAAAACTATCTATTCTGCTTCTATTTGCTTTTTTAAAACTGCCTTTAAATACATAAGGAATTTCTAATTTATTTGTTATACTAACTACTTTCTCAGCAATTCTAAAAGCCATTTCTTCACCTTCAATTGCGCAAGGGCCACATAAAAGAAAGAAGTTATTAGCATTTGTATGTTTTATTTTTGGAATGTCTAGAAGATTCATAAAAAAGGATTCAGCAAATTAAGGCTACAAAGATACTATTTGTAAACGTAAGTTTTATATGCAAATATAATTATAGCTTTTTAGCTGATTTAGTATATGAACAGCAACCTTATATTGTTAAAAATCAGAAAGGTATACTACATATTGTAGTCTTTTTTGAGTTTATCAAAAAAGGAAATATCCAAAAAGACGTTATTATATAATTTATCCATTATTTATAAGTACCTTTGCACGCTTAAAATAAGGAGCATCATTATGGCTAATATTAAAAATATTGCAATTATTGCACACGTAGATCACGGTAAAACAACCTTAGTAGATAAGATTATGTATCATTGTCAACTATTTCGTGAAAACGAAAATACAGGTGATTTAATTCTTGATAATAATGATTTAGAACGAGAACGTGGAATTACAATTACATCTAAAAACGTTTCTGTAATTTATAAAGACACAAAAATTAATATCATTGACACCCCCGGTCACGCCGATTTTGGTGGAGAAGTTGAGCGTGTTTTAAATATGGCTGATGGTGTTTTGCTTTTAGTTGATGCTTTTGAGGGGCCAATGCCTCAAACGCGTTTTGTATTACAAAAAGCGATTGATTTAGGGTTGAAGCCATGTGTAGTTATCAATAAAGTTGATAAAGAAAACTGTACACCAGATGAGGTACATGAAAAAGTGTTTGATTTGATGTTTGAATTAGGAGCTGAAGAATGGCAGTTAGATTTTCCAACGGTTTATGGTTCTGCAAAGAATAATTGGATGAGTGATGATTGGCAAAATGAAACTGATAATATTGAACCCTTATTAGATATGGTTATTGACCATATTCCGTCTCCTAAAATTGAAGAAGGGACTACACAAATGCTAATTACATCTTTAGATTTTTCTTCGTTTACGGGAAGAATTGCTATTGGGCGATTAACACGTGGAGAACTAAAAGTAGGGCAAAATATATCTTTAGTTAAAAGAGATGGAAGTATTGTAAAGTCTAAAATAAAGGAGTTACATACATTTGAAGGATTAGGGCGTAAGAAAGTGGAAGAGGTTAAAGCTGGAGATATTTGTGCTATTGTTGGTTTAGAAGGATTTGAAATTGGTGATACTGTTGCTGATTTTGAAACTCCTGAAGGACTAAAAACCATAGCTATTGATGAGCCAACAATGAGTATGTTGTTTACTATTAATGATTCACCGTTTTTTGGTAAAGACGGAAAGTTTGTTACTTCTCGTCATATCAAAGACCGTTTAACAAAAGAGCTAGAAAAAAACTTAGCATTAAGAGTAGAAGAAACAGATAGTGCAGATAAGTTTATGGTGTTTGGCCGTGGAGTTTTACACTTATCAGTATTAATTGAAACGATGCGTCGTGAGGGATACGAATTACAAATTGGTCAACCTCAAGTAATCATTAAAGAAATTGATGGTGTTAAATGTGAGCCTGTTGAAGAAATGACTATCGATTTACCAGAAACAGTATCTGGCAAAGCAATAGAAATGGTAACACTTCGTAAAGGCGAAATGTTAAGTATGGAGGCTAAAGGCGATAGAATGGTTTGTGAGTTTTTAGTGCCATCAAGAGGCATTATAGGGTTACGTAATCAACTTTTAACTGCAACAGCAGGTGAGGCTATTATGGCCCATCGTTTTAAAGAATATCAGCCTTTAAAAGGCGGGATTCCAGAGCGTCAAAATGGAAGTTTAGTATCGATGGAAAAAGGACAAGCTATTCCTTATTCTATTGATAAGTTACAAGATAGAGGTAAGTTTTTTGTTGACCCTGGAGAAGATATTTATGAAGGTCAAGTTATAGGGGAAAACTCTCGTGGAGATGATATGACTGTTAACGTAACAAAAACTAAAAAGTTAAGTAATGTTCGCTCATCTGGTGCAGATGATAAAGCTAAAATTGTTCCAGCAATTAAATTTTCTTTAGAAGAAGCTTTAGAGTATATCCAAAAAGATGAATATGTAGAAGTTACACCAAACTTCTTACGTTTGCGTAAAATCTATTTAACGGAGGTTGAACGTAAAAGAAATAAATCAATCTAATTTATTAAATTAGTAAAAATTCTTTAAAGAGAAATTCTAATAGGGTTTCTCTTTTTTTATGAAATTATTATGGAGTTATTCGGAATTACAGGAACAGAGTACATAGGCTATTTGGCATCGTTAATGGTGCTTATATCTTTTACTATGAAAAACGTCAAGACATTACGTTTTGTAAACATGACTGGTTGTATTTTGTTTGTTATATACGGATTCTTAATGCCAACTTTAAGAATTGGTTTGCCAATAATTATTGCCAATGTTGCAATTTTTTCGGTTAATTTATACTATTTGTTTTTAAAGCGGGAATAGCAATTGTTATATTTACAAAAAATTTAGTCATGTATTTTCTTTATTTTGATCCAACAATAGGGGCGATGATTGTGCAAGCAATTGTTGCAGCAGTTGCTGGAGTCTTATTGTTTTCTAGAAACCTTTTATATAAAATAAAATTATTTTTTGGAATTATAAAACCTAATAAAGACTTACTTGATGATATAAATATTGAAAGCTCTGATATAGAAAATAAAAAATCTAGTGACTCATAGAAAACACCATCCATCTTCATTTAGAGACCCTTCAGGTTATATTTATGATGATGAGGGTGTTGTTAAAAGAGTTATAAAACCTATTTATTACAAACAATATTCTGCCCTTACGGATTCTGGTTTTTTTGCTAAATTATTTAGTAGTAGAGCGTTAATTCCTCATAAAGAGTTATCAAATTCTTCAACAGAAATTATTATTCAACCAGAACAAATTTCTTTTGTTACATATCCGTACGAATGGAGTTTTAACCAATATAAAGAAGCAGCGTTATTAACACTTAGGTTACAAAAATACAGTTTAGAGAAAGGATTTTCTTTAAAAGATGCTTCTGCTTTTAATGTGACTTTTCACGAAGGAAAAGCTATTTTCATAGATACACTTTCATTTGATTTTTATGTTGAAAACAAGCCTTGGAGAGCCTATAAGCAATTTATAAATCATTTTTTAGGACCGTTAGTTCTAGCGCGTTACCATGGTGCAGAATCCCTTAAGTTAATGAGTGAGTTTTTAGATGGTTTGCCATTAAAAATGCTAGCATCTATTTTGCCTTCTAAATCGAAGTTAAGCCCTGTCCTTTACACAAATATTCATTTATTGGCTAAATTTGAAGATAAATATAAAGAAGATTATAATGGGGAGACTAAGCAGAGTTCATTATCAAAAACAGCTCAACTTAACATCATAAAAAGCCTATATAATTATATAAAAAAACTAAAGCTTAAAGAAGATTCTGAATGGGGAAACTACTATAACAAAATAAATTATAGTGATGAGGCTTTCAATTTAAAGTCTAAAACTATTAATTCGTGGATTATTAATTTAAAGCCACAAAAGATAATAGACGTTGGTGGAAATGATGGAGCTTTTGTAAGGCGAATTTCTTATAAACTACAGCAGGCTTTAGTATGCGATATAGATAATAATGCAGTAGATTTTAATTACATTAAGGCAAAAGAAAATAAAGAAAATTACATAACTCCTTTTGTATTAAATGTACTTAATCCATCTTCAGCAATAGGATTTAATAATAAGGAGCGCTTTTCGTTTTTAGAACGTATACAAAAGTTTGGACCAGACATTACTTTGGCTTTGGCTTTAATACATCATATAACTTTATCCGGTAATGTGACTTTTAATATGTCTGCTAGTTTTTTTGCTTCTTTTTCAAGATACTTAATTATAGAGTTCCCTAAGAGAAGAGACTCTTGGGTTGAGCATTTGTTAAACTCAAAAGCAGAATTTAAAAATCATTTTAGTTTCTATTCCTTAGAAAATTTTGAAAAATCTTACGTTAAATTTTTTGATATTATAGAAAAAAAAGAAATTAATGAAACTAAGAGGGTGTTATTTTTATTAAAAAAGAAAGACGATGCTTAAGTTGAGAAACCAGATAATTAAATTTATAAATAGTAAAAAACAACACCCAGTTATTGCTGCAATAGCTGCTGGATTATATCCTTTGCTATTTTATTATAATGCTAATTTTACATTGGTTAATTCTTGGACGCAATTTATTTTTTTTCTCATCTGTTTTATTATACTCCCTATTATATTATTTGCCTCAACATACATTTTATTTAAAAGGTTAGTAAAGATCAATAAATACATTTGCTATTTGATTCCTATTCTAAATTTAACAGTATTTACTTTTTTTGTAATACTATCTACTTATGGTTTTAAAAACAAATTGCTTGTTTTGTTTATTTTGGCGTCTTTTTTTTTAGCCATTATTGTTAAAAACCAAATCAATAAAATAATTGTATTTCAATACCTATTAGCGTTATTTGTTTTTATAAAACTTTTTCCAGATTTTTATAAGGCAGTAACATATTCTACTAAATGGCAAGAGCAACCAGATGATATCGAAGATGTTGTATTTAAGAAAACACCAAATATATACATAATTCAACCAGACGGGTATGCAGGTTTTTCTGAGTTAAAAAAGGGGTACTATAATTATGATAATAGTGAGTTTGAAAATTTTTTGATAGAAGAAAATTTTAAACTTTATAATGATTATAGAAGCAATTATGTATCTACGTTAAGCTCTAATAGTTCAATGTTTTCTATGAAGCATCATTACTATAATAATACGAAAGCTAATAATAAAGAATTATATAATGCCAGAGAAGTTATAGCTGGTAATAATTCTGTAATTTCAATTCTTAAAAAAAATAAATACAAAAGTTTTTTATTACTAGAAAGGCCATATTTACTAGTTAATAGACCTGATATTTACTATGATTATTGTAATATTGATTTTAAAGAAATCTCATTTTTAGCTAGAGGCTTTGAAATTGAAAAAGAAGTTGTAAGCGAATTAGAACAATCAATATCTGAAAATATTTCTGCCAATAATTTTTACTTTATTGGCTTGATGAGACCAAGCCATATATCAGTAAATAAAAATGAATCTAAAGGAATAAAAAAAGAACGAGAAGGTTATTTAATAGATTTAGAAAAGGCTAACCAATCTTTAAAAGAAATTGTAAAAATAATTAAAGAAAAAGATAATAATAGTTTAATAGTTATAGTAGCAGACCATGGAGGTTTTATAGGATTAAATTATAGTCTTGAAACTGGAATAAAACAAATAGATAGAGATTTAATATATTCTATCTATACTTCAGCATTAGCTATTAAATGGCCAGATGATGTACCACCATATTTTGATAATAAACTAAGCACATCTGTAAATTTGTTTAGGATTTTATTTTCATATTTAAGTAAAAACGAATCATATTTGAATTATTTAGAAGAAAATAAAAGCTTCGCATTAATAAAGGAAGGAGCGCCTTATGGCGTTTATGAATATATTGATGAAAAAGGTAGCATTGTATTTAATAAAAAAGGAAAATAAGCGTTAAATAACCTATTTGTAATGCAAATATGTCATTAAAGGATTTTGTATATTTGGTTCATTCAAAAAAAACACAGAAAGTTAACCACTATTTTCTTTTTTTTATCAAAAAATTGCAATAAAAAATTAACCTTTTAAGAAAAAGTAAATTCATATTAATTGAAAAAATTAATTGATTATATAAATAACAATGTTTTAATAAAAGTTACTTCGTTAAAAACCGCTGCAATTTTAACGAGAATGATAGCAGGTATATTAACTTCTAAAGCCATTGCTGTTTTTATTGGAGCAGAAGGATTGGCTTTAATAGGTAATTTACGCAATTTTGTTAGTTCTATTCAATCTGTTGCAATACTTGGTTTCTATAAAGGGGCGGTAAAATATATAGCTGATTACAAAGAAAATATTGTTAGGTTAAGTAGAACCATTTCTACCGTTTATTATATAGGGTTTGTCTCTTCAATTTTAGTGTCACTTTTGTGTTATTTTAATGCAGAAAATATTAACAATATTATATTCCCAAATTATAATAGCTACGCCTATGTAATTAAAATCTTTGCTATAGTATTACCTTTTTATTCTTTGAATATGTTTTCGTTTTCAATAATGAATGGCTTTTCTAAGTATAAAATACTTATAATAATAAATATTATTGGACAAATTTTAGGGGTTTCTATTACACTACTTTTAATTTTTCAAAGGAAGCTAGAAGGCGCATTAATATCTGTTGTTATAGCGGAGTCATTAATATTTTTAATCACCTTAGTAGGTATTATAAACCGCCGTAGTTTAACACCACTTATACAGGTAAAATATGTTAGTTTTAGTTATTTTAAACGTTTGAGTTCCTATTCTGTAATGGCATTGTTTTCGGCAGTTTTGTTACCAATAGTAGCTTTGGCTATTCGGTCACATATCATTGAAAATATAGGCTATAAAGACGCAGGTTTTTGGGAAGCTATGACAAGAATTTCTAAATACTATTTAATGCTGGTTAGCTCTTTAATGGCTTTATACATTTTACCGCGGTTGTCGGAAATTAACACAGCTAAGGCTTTTAAAAAAGAGGTTTTTGGATTTTATAAAATAGTAATACCAATAATGCTAATTGGATTTTTATTAATCTATTTATTAAAACCATATATAGTTGCTATTGTTTTTTCGGAAGAGTTTAAGCCAGTTGAAGGATTGTTTTTATGGCAACTATTAGGAGACTTTTTTAAAGTTTTATCTATGGTGATTGCCTATCAATTTTTAGCAAAGAAAATGTTTTGGCATTATGTAGTAACAGAAGCTTTTTTAATCATAATATTATATGCAACAAGTATTTATTTTATTAAAATATTTGATGTAGAAGGAGCCGTTATTGGGCATTTTGTTAGCTACTTAATGTATTACGGTGTCATTTTATTAATATTTAGAAGTTCCCTTTTTGGCATAGCGGGTGAAAAGAAATAGTTTTAGCAATTAGAATTATACCAAATTAATTATAGTTATATCTAAATGTTTAAAAAAATAAAAGAGGGATATAAAAAAAACTTGTTATTAAGAGTAGCATCCTTCAATTCTTTAAGCGTTTTTTTTAAGCTAATCACTGGTTTTGTAGTATCAAAAGTAATGGCTATTTTTATTGGTCCTGCTGGTTTAGCTATTACTGGTAATTTGTCAAACTTTATGCAATCTGTAGAAAGTTTGTCTTCTTTAGGAGTTAAGCACGGTGTCATAAAATATGTGGCAGAATATAGAGAAGATGAGCTACAATTAAAACGTATAATTTCATCTGCTTTTTTTGTTTCTCTTTGCATATCTATTATGTTGTTTTTTGGTATTTTTTTGTTCTCTAATACTATTAGCCAAATAGTATTTAATAGCAAGGATTTTTCTTTTTTATTTAAGGTGTCTGCCATAATGATTCCTTTTTATTCTATTCATATTTTTTATATTTCTATATTAAATGGATTAAAAAGAATTAAGCAGTTAATACAAGTAAATATTGTAGGCTATATATTTACTACCATCTTAATAGTTGTATTAATTGTTTATAATAAGTTAGAAGGAGCGTTATATGCAATTGTAATATCGCCGTTTTTATTGTTTTCTTCTCTTTTATATAGGTTTAAGATGCTAAAAGAAATAAGTAAAAGCATTAAATTTACTTTAATATCAAAAGTTTTTTTTAAAAAGATAACTTCTTTTTTTTCAATGACTTTGTTTTCTGGAATAATGTTTCCAGTTATTTTTCTATTGATAAGAAACCATATTATTGACACAGTGGGAATAACTGATGCAGGTTATTGGGAGGCTACTAGAAAAATATCTAACTATTATATGTTGTTTGTTTATACACTATTCAATATGTATTTATTACCAGTTTTGTCTGAAGATATTAATAACACAAAGTTTAAAACTACAATTATAAATTTTTATCAAAACATATTGCCAATTGTTTTGTTGGGCTTTATTATGATTTACTTTTTTCGGTATTTTATAATACGTGTAGTTTTTACTTCAGACTTCTTAAGTATGCAAGAATTATTTGGTTGGCAATTAATTGGAGATTTTTTTAGAATAGTATCGCTTACAGTATCATACCAATTTTTTGCAAAGAAAATGATATTAAAATATTTAATATGTGAAACATCATTGATGTTATTTGTTTATTTATTAAGTATTTATTTAATAAATCATTTAAATGTTATTGGAGCAATTAAAGCTCATGCTTATAGTTATATGTTTTATACATTACTCATGTTTTTTATTTTTAGAAATGAATTATTTAAAAGAGATGCAATTAAACAATAAGAAGACTATAATTTATAATAAAGGTAACTTACTCTTGCTTTTTTTGTTACCTGTTGCATTAGCTTTTCTTTTTGAACTAATATTTACTAGTCTATATGTAGAAAGGGTCTATAACTTTTTTGAGAATATTTTTTTCTCAACTTTAATTGTTATGCCAGCAATAATAATTAAGAATCTAATCATAAAAACTTATTATTTAAAAATAGCCTATGTCTTTCTAATTTTAATGTTGATTTTTGAAACAGGCCATTATTTTATTTTTAATACCAAATTTACACCTTCATCTATTTTTATTGTTTCGGAAACTAATTTAACTGAGGCTAAAGAGTTTCTATTATTTTATTTAGATTTTAAATTATTTGTATTGCTATCAGTTTTAATAACATTAACAATCTATTCTTTAATTAAAATTCAAAAATGGGATATTAAAATTTTTCATACAAACAAAAAAATTTCAACTATACTACTTTTTACTTTTTTTTCAAGTTTACTTTTATTATTAAACCATACAAGGCGTCAAAACCTCCTATTTCTTATGGTGAAATCTTATTATGATTTAAATAGAGATAGTTATTTCAATAATTCAGAAGTTTATGGACACGTTTTTGGGCCATTTGAAAATAAGGGCGTAAATAAAGCTGATAGTGAAGAAACATTTATAGTAGTTATAGGTGAATCAACTACAAAGCAAAATTTAAATCTTTATGGTTACGAAAGAAACACCACTCCTTTATTAAATAAAGTTAAGGGAGAACTTTTAATATATAAAAATGTGATTAGTGCAAATGCATCAACTACAAAAGCTTTAAAAAAGGCTTTTACTATTAATACTAATGAAGCAGAAGGATCTATAATTCAACTTATAAACAATTCAGGATTTACAACCTATTGGTTATCAAATCAAAACCCTATTGGGTTTCATGAAAGTCTGGTATCCAAAATAGCAAAAGCCAGTAGTAAAAGAGTATTCTTAACAGCTGCGAACTCTGAAGAAAATAAAATTTATGATCATCACTTACTAAAGGAATTAGATAAAGCATTAAATGATAATAAAAAGCATAAAGTAATATTTATTCATTTACAAGGAACTCATTTAAATTATTATAACAGATACCCAGAAACTTATAGCTTTTTTAATGATATACCACCAGGCTCTAAATATAGTAGTGACAAAATTCATAAAATCATTAATACTTACGATAATGCTATTTTATACAATGATTTTGTTTTAAGTTCAATTATTGAAAAAGTAAAAGAAAAAAAAACGTCTAGTTCTGTGCTCTATTTCTCAGACCATGGCGAAGAGGTTTATAATACAATTAAGTTTGTAGGACATAGTGATGACGTTGGAACTTTACCCATGTTTCAAATCCCTTTTTTATTGTGGCAATCTGAAGATCGTAGACTTAACAATTCAATAGAAGTTGATTTAGATAGACCTTATATGACAGATGATTTGTTTCATAGCATTGCTCATTTATGCGGAATTAATAACGAATATGTAAATTTAGAGAAAAGTATTTTTAGCAAAACCTTTCAAAATAGAAAAAGAATTATTTTAAATAATAAAGATTATGATTCAATATTAGCTATTAAAAGAAATAATAATTAAAGCTATATGAAGATATGTATTGTAACAACATCATTGGGATTAGGGGGAGCAGAGAAGGCTTCAGCAAATCAATCTATTATGTTATCAAGATTGGGTTACGAAGTACATATTGTACTAATTTCAAATATTATTTCCTTTGAATATAAAGGAACTATTTATAACCTAGGGGAATTAAAAGAAAGGAGTAACTCTTTATTTGACAAACTTCATAGAACGTATCTTTTAAGAAGATACTTAAAAGATAATAAGTTTGACACTATTATAGATAATAGATTAAGAACAAATGGGCTGCTTAATGAGGTAGGTATATGTAAGTATGTATATAGAAAATTTAAAGTTATATATGTAATACATAGTGCTTCTTATAAAAAGGAGATACTAGAAAATAAATTTAAAGAAAAATGGATATTAAATAAAGCCTTTAAAATAATAACAGTTAGTGAAGCATTATTAACCGTTTTAAAACAGTTTTATAATAAAAATAAATTAGCATGTATTCAAAATGCTGTCAATACTTATGCTGTAAATGACATGTCTAACCAGCCTTTTGAAACGTCGTATAAGTATATTTTATTTTGCGGTAGATTTGATGAAAAATCTAAAAATATTAAATTATTAATAAATGCATATAAGAAATCTAAGGTTTACAATAAAGATATCAAATTATTGCTTTTAGGAGAAGGTCATGACGAAAAAATATATGAGGAATTATTAACTAATTTAAAGATAGCAGAGCATGTTGTATTTAAGCCATTTACAGTCAACCCTTACATTTATATGAAGCATGCAATAGTAACTGTTTTGACAAGTTTTTATGAAGGGTTTCCAATGGTTTTAGTAGAATCTTTAGCGTGCGGAACACCAGTCGTAGCTATTAATTGTGAAACTGGCCCCTCAGAAATAGTAGTAAATAATGTTAATGGATTATTATTAGAAACATATAGTGAGGATAAATTATCTTTTGCTTTACAAAAAATTACAAGTGAGAAGGAAACTTTAAATAATTTTAAAACAAGTGCCGTACAAAGTATTCAGAAATTTAATTTTGAGAATATTTCAAAAAAATGGCAAGATATAATTGAAAGCACAACAACTACTTAGGTTTAAAAATAAATAATGGATTCAATTTAAATTTGGTTTTAATATTAAATAAAAAACGGACTATATTATTTGGTAAATAAATCAATATGCGTTGTAACTTATTTAAATTGTTCAAATCTATATCTTTAATAAGAATTTTTTCTAATTCTTTGTTAGAAGATAATTTGAAAAATATAAGCGTAGAAAATCTATTTAAGTCTAAATATTTTTTTAAATAATAGTCTGTAGACTCTATGTTTTTATATGTATATAATAGCTTAGGAATTGTTTTCTTTTGAGAGAAATTGGACATGTTATCATCCATTGTTCTATTATAAATTGCACTAACAGAGCTGTCATCTAAAGCTACTTCATATTTAAGTGCAATTCTAATATACAGGTCGGTATCTTGTTCAGAGAAAATTTCTGGATCAAAATTTCCAATATCATTAAAGACATTTTTTGGAATACAAATAGATCCAACCCAAGCTATACAATTCTGTAAAGAACATTTGAAAAAATTTGGAACAATTCCTTTAAAGTTTTCGGGTAAATTATTAAATTTAGCCCTATGGACTATGTGCTTAGATTTTTGTAATGTATAGCCTGTCGAGTATAATCCAGCCTTTGGATACTGTTTAATTAAGTGGAATAATTGATTTAAATGATGAGGAAGCCAAAAGTCATCTGCATCTATCAATGCAATATACCTCCCTACTGATTTTTCTATACCGTTATTTCTTGCCCAAGAAAGACCTTGATTTTGTTGATTGAAAACCTTAATTCGAGAGTCATCTATTTTTTTAACTTCATTAATGCTATTATCTGTACTTCCATCATTTATTATAATTATCTCGAAGTCATTAAATGTTTGATTAATTACAGTTTTAAGGGTTTTTTGAATGTATTTTTCTTTGTTGTATAAAGGAATTATAATTGAAAAAAAAGGTGTCATTTCTAAATTATTAATTATGTATAATTACCCCTTCCTCTGCACAACTTCATATACCGCATTGTCATCACATTTTAAGGTTTTGCTGGGGTATTTAAGCAATAAAGCATAATCATGAGTAGCCATTAAAATGGTATTACCATTTTTATTAATGTCTTGTAAAACTTCCATGACTTCAACACTAGTTTGTGGGTCTAAATTACCCGTTGGTTCATCAGCAAGAATAAGTTCAGGATTGTTAAGTAAGGCTCTAGCAATAGCAACACGTTGCTGTTCACCACCAGAAAGCTCGTGTGGAAATTTAAATCCTTTTGTTTTCATATCTACTTTGGTCAAAACTTCTTCAACTCGCGTTTCCATGTCGCCTTTATCTTTCCAACCTGTAGCCTTTAAAACAAACAATAAATTATCGTTTATAGTTCTATCAGTTAATAATTTGAAATCTTGAAATACAACACCTAATTTTCGTCTTAAAAAAGGTATTTCTTTTTCTTTTAGAGTTTTTAAATTATAATCTACAATATGGCCTTCACCTTCTGTTAAGGGTAAATCTCCATAAAGGGTTTTCATAAAACTACTTTTGCCAGTTCCTGTTTTACCAATTAAGTATACAAAATCCCCTTTGTTAACTTCTACGTTTACATTTGAAAGCACTAAGCTGTCACCTTGAAAAATGGAAGCTTCTTTTAATTGTAATATTGGGTTCGACATAAAAACAGATATAAATTTTAAGTATTGTAAATGTATTATTAATAAGTTAAAAGTTAAAAGTTAAACAAGAAAAGTTTAAAATGATTGCTAAAAAAAATTCCAACTTCTGTCTCTCAACTTTTAGCTTTTTTAACATTTAATAAGTCAGTTTATAATTATGGCACGATTATTACGTTATAAGATTTATATTGAATTATCTTTGATTTTTAATTAAAAACAAATCGTTAATGACTAAAAATAATATTGTTTCCCTCTTGGTAGCCATAAGTTTTAGTTTCCAAATCATGGCGCAACAGTCGGCAACTTACACCAGTAACTTAGTAGACTATCAAAAAGCCCTTTCACTATTTAATAATCAACAATATCTTGCTGCACAATCTTTATTTAGAAGTGTTGAGAAAAATGCTAAAGAAGAAATTTTGCAGTCTGATTGTGCTTATTACATAGCTAATTGTGCCGTACGACTCAATCAACAAGCAGCAGATCAATTAGTAGAAGATTTTGTAAAAGACTACCCTACAAGCACAAAACGAAATACTGCCTTTGTTGATGTTGCCGATTATTATTTTGAAAACTCAAAATATCCTCATGCTAGAAAATGGTATGATAAAGTAAACGAAGATGCTTTAGCTAAAAAGGAAAAAGAAAAATTTAATTTTAATAATGGATATTCTGCTTTTTCGGTTAAACAGTATAAGGTTGCAAAAAAATATTTGTCGCGCGTTGAAAACTCTCAAGAATATGGATCGCAAGCTAAATATTATCTTGGTTTTATGGCTTATGAAGGTGATGATTATGATGAGGCTAATGAATATTTTGATCAGGTTAGTGACCAAGAACGCTATAAAGAAAAACTGTCGTATTATCAAGCAGATCTTCATTTTAAGCTAGGTAAATTTGAAAAAGCCATCGAGTTGGCAAAAGACAGACTAGATACAAGTGATGAAGCCGAAGTATCTGAATTATCAAAAATTATTGGAGAAAGTTACTTCAATTTAAAAAAGTACGCCGAAGCGATACCTTATTTAACCGAATATAAAGGTAAAAAAGGAAAAAGAGATAGAACAGCAAAGTGGAATAATACTGATTTTTATCAATTAGGATATGCGTATTATAAACAAAAGGATTACGAAAAAGCCATCTCAGAATTCAATAAAATTGTTGGAGGTAATAATTCTATTGCTCAAAATGCGTATTATCATTTAGGAGAAAGTTATATTCATTTAGATAAAAAGCAAGAAGCTTTAAATGCTTTTAGAAATGCATCACAAATGAGTTTCGATTTAAAAATTCAGGAAGATGCTTGGCTAAATTATGCAAAAATTAGTTACGAAATTGGTAATCCATATCAATCAGCACCACAGGTTTTAGCTGGCTATTTAGATAAATATCCAGATACCAGTTACAAAGAAGAAATTGAAACACTCTTAATTGATTCATATATTACATCCAAAAATTACAAAGAAGCACTTAAACTTTTAGAAGGAAAAAAGAGCTTTGAAAATAAAGTCGCTTACCAAAAAGTAGCTTTTTATAGAGGGATTGAGTTGTATAACGACACTCAATATTTAGAAGCTGAAACGCTTTTTGATCAATCTTTAGAAGAACCAAGAGATCCTAAATATACAGCTAGAGCCACCTTTTGGAAAGCCGAAGCTGACTATAATTTAACAAATTATGATGATGCTTTAGTTGGGTTTAAACAGTTTCAGCAACAAAATTCGTCAACATCAACTTCAGAGATAGATAACATAGATTATAATTTGGCTTATACATATTTTAAGCAAAAAAACTATCCGCAAGCCACTACGTATTTCAATCAATTTATTTCAAATAAGAAAGACGATAAAGTAAGGTTGAACGATGCATATTTACGATTAGGTGACGGACATTTCGTTTCTAGCGAATATAGAAAAGCTATAAGTGCTTACGAGAAAGCTATTGAAATGAATGAAATTGACTCTGATTATCCTTTTTTTCAAAAAGCAATAAGTGTGGGTTACATTGGGCAATCTTCAAGTAAAATGAAAGAATTAGAACAATTTATTGAATCCTATCCTAAATCTAAATTACGAGATGATGCAATGTACGAATTAGGAAATTCTTATGTTAAAGCAAATGAAAAAGATAAAGCGATGCAAATTTATAATCGTTTAAGTAGTGAGTATAGAATGAGTTCTTTCGTTCCAAAAGCCTTATTACGTCAAGGGTTAGTTTATTATAATAGTAGTGAGAACGAACAAGCTTTAAGCAAATTTAAAAAAGTTGCTGCGGATTACCCAGGAACACCAGAAGCGGTTCAGTCGGTTGCAACAGCTCGATTAATTTATATAGATTTAGGTAGAGTTGACGATTATGCTAGATGGGTAAAAACTTTAGATTATGTAGAAGTTACCGATGCAGATTTAGATAATACCACATACGAAGCTGCCGAAAAGCAATATTTAGATAATAACACAGATAAAGCCATTAAACAATTTAATGGATATTTAAATGAGTTTCCTAATGGGATACATGCATTACAAGCTCATTTTTATATTGCACAGTTATACTACAAAAAAGATTTATTGGCTAATGCAGCACCTCATTATAAATATATAGTAGAGACATCGCAAAGTGAATATACTGAAGAAGCTCTGTCGAGATTATCACAATATTATTTAGAAAATAAAAGCTGGAATAAAGCCATACCATTATTGTTACGATTGGAAGAAGAGGCAAACTTTCCTCAAAATGTAGTCTTTGCTCAATCTAATTTGATGAAAACTAATTATCAATTAGAAAATTATAGTGATGCAGTGTCTTATGCAGAAAAGGTCCTTACAAATTCTAAAATTGATAATAAGATTAAAAGTGATGCTCATATTATTATTGCGCGATCAGCTATTAAAACAGGAGATGAGGACAGAGCTAAAACGGCTTATGCTAAAGTAGAAAAAGTCGCCACAGGAGAAATGGCAGCTGAGGCATTGTATTACAATGCTTATTTTAAAAATAAAGAAGGTAAACATGCCGCATCAAATAAATCTGTTCAAAAATTGGCCAAAGATTTTTCAGGGTATAAATATTATAGCGCCAAAGGATTAGTGCTCATGGCTAAGAATTATTATGCTTTAAAGGATGCATTTCAAGCTACTTATATTTTAGAAAGCGTTATTGAGAATTTTGCTGAATTTGATGATGTTGTAGAAGAGGCAAAAACTGAATTGCGCCAAATAAAAGCTGAAGAAGCTAAAACAAATTCGTCAATAGAAACAGAAGAAAATTAAAAAACATCAATCGTAAATCTAAACATATGCGAAAGCACACAAAATATTTTTTATTAGCTATTGTAACGTTAAGTATAACGTCAGTTTTCTCTCAAAATCGGAAAAATGATACTATTAATACAGGTGTTATTGATGTAGTTAAACCATATACCCCATCAATTTCTGATGCTTTTAAGGTTAAAGAAATTCCTTCATTAGATGATGAGGAAACTGCAACAAAAAAGGAGATTAAGTATAATATATTTTCGTTTCCAGTAGCATCAACATTTACACCAGCAAAAGGAAAAGCTGCTGTGGTAGAAAAAGCAAAACCTGTTAAACTATATGATAATTATGCAACTTTAGGTGTTGGAACTTACACTACTATTTTAGGCGAAGTATATTTAAATCATGCTATTAGTAGAACCGAAAGTGTTGGTGGCTATGTAAGCCATCATTCTTCCCAAGGAGGTATTGATGGGTTGGCTTTTGATGATAATTTTTCAACAACAAAAATAAATGCTAATTATTCTAGTCGATTAAGAGATTTAGCTTGGAATGTCGAAGGTGGTTTTCAGCAACAAATGTACAATTGGTATGGAGTAGAAGAAGGTTTAATTTCTTTAGCGCAGTCAAGTAATATTGATGAGGAGCATTCGTTTTATAGCGCACATTTTGGTGGTGATATTTCATTTGAAAATACATATATAAATTCAGGAAGTTTCTTTTTCAGACGTTTTGGAGATAATCAAGGTTCTGGAGAAAATAGATTTATAGCTAAGGCTAAAATAGATATACCAATTAATGGCGAGGAAATATCAACCGATTTTAAATTTGATTATATAAACGGAACATTTGATAGAAGTAACACTTCTAATAACGAATTAAGGCACGGTAATTTCCAAATCAGTGTTTCTCCAACATATCAATTGAAAGAAGACGATTTAACGGTTAATTTAGGTGTTTCAGTTTCATATTTGAGAGATTCAGAAACTAAGGATAATAATATCTATTTATATCCAAATATTACCGCAACATATAGATTGGTTAATGATGTATTGATTGCTTATGGAGGTATTCAAGGCGAGCTAATACAGAACTCATATCATGATTTTGCTACCGAAAATTCTTTTGTGTCTCCAACTTTAGCTGTCATGCCAACAGACCAACAATATAATGCGTATATAGGTTTAAAAGGAAAATTGTCAAGTAATATGAGCTATAATATTAGTGGACGTTATTTAGCAGATAGGAGTAAAGCTTTGTTTAGACATAATACTACTTTTTTCGATTTTACTAATGCTGAAAATTATCAATATGGTAACTCTTTTGGAATAGTGTATGACGATGTTGATACTTTTGGAGTAGCAGGTGAAATTAATGTAGATGTTAACCGAAACTTCAAATTAGGCTTAAAAGCCGAATATTTTAAATACACAACAGATACTGAAGCTGAAGCTTGGAATTTGCCCGATGTAAAAGGTTCGTTGTTTTTAGATTATCAAATAAACGAGCATTGGTTTGCTGGTGCTAACCTTATTTATGTGGGAGAGCGTAAAGACTTGTTAAGTATTATTGATCCTTTTACAGGGCCAGCAAGTACATTAATTACTCTAGATAGTTACTTTGATGCCAATGCACATTTAGGATATCATATTAACGATAAAATTTCGGTATTTGCAAAAGCTAATAATATATCTAATAAGGCTTATGAACGTTGGTTTAACTACCCAGTACAAAGCATTCAGTTTTTAGCAGGAGCTACTTTTAAGTTTGATTTCTAGTTATCTCTAAAAGATGTATCTCATAAAATGAAATTCATATTTTCATGAAAAAGCTTTTTTTCATATTCCTTTTCGTTTGTAATATTTGTATTTCACAAAGTAATGTACAAGTATTAAACCTTTCGAAAGCTGCTTTAGAATTAACAAATCAAAAAGTTATATATGACCCGAGTTATTTTTCAATTGACTACCCTAACGGAGATGTGCCAAGAGATAAAGGAGTATGTACCGATGTAGTAATTAGAGCATATAGAAAGCTGGGTATTGATTTACAAAAGGAAGTTCATGAAGATATGAGGGCTAATTTTAATATATATCCAAAAATATGGGGACTAAAAACTACTGACAAAAATATTGATCATCGCAGGGTCCCTAATTTGATGACCTATTTTAAACGTCAGGGGGCAGAAAAACCAATTACCCAAAACGCAAATGATTATTTCCCAGGAGATGTGGTTTGTTGGAATTTAAGAGGAGCGATAACGCATATTGGAATTGTAGTTAATAAAAAATCTAAAGATGGTAAACGAAACTTAATAGTCCATAATATTGGCGCAGGTCAAGTTTTAGAAGATTGTCTTTTTGATTTTAAAATTATTGGACATTACCGGTTTATAGATTAGTATAAATAATAGTTTACAAAAGCGTTCGTTTAAGAACGCTTTTTTTATTTTTATAAAAAATACCATCATGCAAAAATTAAGTATTCTTTTATTAACCTTAATTACAATTAGTTGTTCAACAAAGCATCAAGTTGATTTAATAGTTACAAACGCTAATATTTACACAGTAAATAATGATTTTGAAACGGCAACAACTTTTGCAATTAAAGACGGAAAATTTATAGAAGTTGGAAATGTAGAAGATTTGTCTTCAAAATATGAAGCCTTAAAAACAATAGATGCAGAAGGGAAAACTATAGTGCCAGGTTTTATTGATGCGCATTGTCATTTTTTAGGGTTAGGATTTAATCAGCAAGCAGTAGATTTGGTTGGCACAACTAGTTTTGATGAGGTTGTACAACGCGTTGTAGATTTTCAAAAGAAACATAATCTGAAATTTATTAAAGGTAGAGGATGGGACCAAAACGATTGGAGCGTTAAAGAGTATCCTAATAAAAAACAATTAGATGAATTATTTCCAAATATTCCAATCATTTTAACAAGAATAGATGGTCATGCAATATTATGTAACCAGGCTGCTTTAAATTTAGGAAACGTTACTGAAAATAGCATGATAGATGGAGGCGAAATTGTTCTTGAAAAAGGAGAATTAACAGGAGTTTTAGTTGATAACGCTGAAGGATTAGTAATGAATTATTGGCCAAAGCCAACAAAAAAAGATATAGCAAATGCTTTATTAGAGGCACAAAAAATCTGTTTAGGATATGGGTTAACTACGGTTGACGATGCTGGTTTAGGAATTGAAGCTATTGAAATTATTGATAGTTTGCAACAAGCAGGCGATTTAAAAATGCGTGTTTACGCTATGGTTTCCGCATCAAAGAAAAATTTAGACTATTATTTAAGTAAAGGCGTTATAAAAACCGAAAGACTAAATGTAAGATCCTTCAAATTTTATGCTGATGGTGCTTTAGGTTCAAGGGGGGCATTGTTACGCAAGCCTTATAGTGATAAACCAGAGCATTTAGGTTTACCAGTTACAGATTTAGAAACTTTCAAAGCATCAGCTAAAGCAATTGCAAATTCTGAATACCAAATGAATACCCATGCTATTGGCGACTCCGCAAATCATGCTGTTTTACAAATTTATAAAGAGGTATTACATAAAAAGTCTAATAGACGCTGGCGTATTGAACACGCACAAGTTATTTCACCAGAAGATTTTGATTTGTTTGATGATATTATTCCATCAGTACAACCAACTCACGCTACAAGCGATATGTATTGGGCAGAAGATAGACTTGGTAGCAAACGTATTAAAGGAGCTTATGCTTATAAAAACTTATTAAATAAATATGGAAAAGTGGCTTTAGGAACTGATTTTCCTGTGGAGTATGTAAGTCCATTTTACACATTTTATGCTGCAGTTGCAAGACAAGATTTAAAGGGATACCCAGAAGAAGGGTATCAAATAGAAAATGCTTTAAGTAGGGAAGAAACTTTAAAGGGTATGACGATTTGGGGGGCTTATTCAAATTTTGAAGAAGACGAAAAAGGCAGTATTGAAGCTGGTAAATTTGCTGATTTTATCATTTTAGATAAGGATATTATGACGGTTGAAGTTTCTGAAATTCCTAATATAAAAGTGATTAATACGTTTATTAATGGGGTAACTCTTTAAATTATGTTAAAAAAAATAATTATTATTTTTTTTGTATTAGGGGTTTTGTTTAACTGTAAACAAGAAGAAGCTTCTAAGGAAATTTTGTTTGTTTGTACTCATGGGGCCGCCAGAAGCCCTATTGCAGCAGCATATTTTAATAAATTATCTAAAGAACAAAATTTAAAGTATCATGCTGTTTTTAGGGGAACAGAGCCTGATAGTCTTTTAACTAAAGAAACGATTTTAGGTTTAAAGAATGATGGCTTTGATGTAGAAGCTTGGAAACCAAAAAAAGTTGATTTATACGATATTAAAAAAGCCTACAAAACAGTAACTTTTGATTGTAATTTACCAACAAATAATGATTCTAATCAACTAAGTGATGAACAATGGAATGGCACGCCATCAATAAGTAAAGATTATAATGTAGCAAAAGATGCTATAAAAGAGAAAGTAGAAAAACTAATAGAGTCTTTACCTAAAAACTAAACCTCAGTTTGTTATTCTCGCCAAATAATCAAAATGCTCGCCTTCTAAAACCAGTTCACATTTAAGCCCAACAGAAATGCAAGCTGTCAATAGAGTATTAAAATCTAAATACAACCATTTCATTGGCACTTCTTTTTCGCCTTTATATGACAAGAAATAATCGAGTTCACCATAATAATTTGCATTAGTATCTATCCAGAAACCACCATCTTTGTCTTCAAACATATATTTAATGTCAGAAGAATCAATTAAAATTTGTCCATTTGTTTTAAGTAGATTTTTTAAATGTAATAAATGCTTTGAGACCATAGACATTTGTTGAAATATTCCAGTGCCATTCATTAATAATAAAATGGTGTCAAATGTTCCAGATTCATCTAAAATACCTCTTTCTACAGCATTTATAACCCCACGTTGTTTGCTAACTTCTGTTGCTCCTTTTGAAATATCAATAGCTTTTACTTTGAACCCTTTTTCTTGTAAATATAAACTATGACTTCCTGCTCCACAACCCACATCTAAAATCAAACCTTTTGCCAATTTTAAAGCTTTCTTCTCGAGTTTTGGCATGTCTTCAAAATCGCGAAACAAGTAGGGAAGGGGCAATACATCTTCATCAGAAATACTAGTTGATGTAATAATATCCTCGGTATAATTTCCGTTTTGATAATCTAATATAGCGTTTCCAAAAAGGTCTTTCATAATTAATTTTGTCATGCTGAACTTGTTTCAGCATCTCATAAATTATAGTATTTTTACACCATGCAAGACACCATAAATAATCTTCCAAAGCTCGCCAAAGATAAGCATAACGAAAACAAAAAATTCTTTGCGAAGCTTAAAAAGAAACCACCTAAGAATTTAGATTATGTGATGCAAGAACTACACGATGAAGAGTTTGAGAAAACGGATTGTTTAGCTTGTGCAAATTGTTGCAAAACTACTGGGCCATTATTTACAGATAAAGATATTAATAGAATATCGAAGCATTTTAAGCAAAAACCACAACAGTTTATAAATCAATTTTTACGAGTTGATGAGGATAACGATTATGTGCTACAAAAAGTGCCATGTACTTTTTTAGGGGCTGATAACTACTGCTCTATTTACGAGGTAAGACCCAAGGCTTGCAGAGAATTCCCCCATACTGACAGAAAAAAGTTTCAACAGATTTCTAATCTCACTTTAAAAAATGTTGCTATGTGCCCTGCAGCTTATAATATTGTTGAAGAAATGAAAAAAAGAGTTAAGCTTTAACTTCTAAGTTTTCATTATATTTAGTATCTAAATTTTTTTCTATTGGAAACTTTATTGCAATATTTTGAATCTATTCCGCCGCTTCATCGTGGTATTATTATCGTAGGAGGTTTAACTTTTTTCTGGCTTTTAGAAGGTGCAATGCCTTTGTTTAATTTTAATTATAAAAAATGGAAACATGCTGTTCCTAACATATTTTTTACAATAACAACTATACTTGTTAATTTGCCTATGGCATTTCTTTTATTAATGTCTTCTGATTGGGCAATTGCCAGTAATTTTGGAATTTTAAATTGGTTACCAGAGATGTCGTTAGGTTTATATGTTGTTATTGGCGTTTTTTTAATGGACTTTTTTGGAGCTTATTTACCACATTTAATAGAGCATAAAGTCCCACCGTTATGGATGGTACATTTAGTACATCATTCTGATCATAAAGTTGACGCTACTACAGCTAACAGGCATCACCCTATTGAGAGTGTTATTCGTTATACATTTACATTAATTGGAGTTATTGTTATTGGTGCTCCAATAGGTATTGTTATGCTTTACCAATCATTATCAATTGTTGCAACACAGTTTAGTCATTCAAACATTAAGCTGCCCAAAAGGGTTGATAAATTAATAAGCTACGTATTGGTATCTCCAGATATGCACAAGGTGCATCATCATTATAAAATGCCATATACAGATTCTAACTACGGAAATATTTTTTCGGTTTGGGATAGGTTATTTGGCACATACATGGAATTAGATACTGATAAAATTGTATATGGTGTTGATGTTTTCCCAGATGAAAAAGAAAATAGTAATATTAAAGATTTATTGAAACAGCCTTTTCAGAAATACAGAAAACCAACTGAAACTGTAGATCATTAATGATGAATAATAAGTTAAAACTAATCTTCTTTTACTTCCTTTTATTTTTCGTTATGGAATGCGAATCAACAAAAATTATAGAAATTCAAGGACATAGAGGTTGTCGTGGTTTGATGCCTGAAAACACGCTTGAAGCTTTTAAGAAAGCCATAGAATTAGGTGTCCATACTATTGAGTTGGATGTTGCAATTTCTAAAGATAATATTGTTGTGGTATCTCATGAGCCTTTTATGAGTAGAACCACTTGTTTAGATATGAATGGATTTGAAATAGCTGAAGATTATGACAAAAAATATAACTTATATCAAATGACTTTTGATAGTATTAAGCAGTTTGATTGTGGTACAAAATTTCATCCAAGATTTACAAAGCAACAAAAGCTTAAAACATATAAACCATCTTTAGATGAGGTAATAAAAACCTCTAAAAAACTAAACCCAAAAATCAAGTTCAACATTGAAGTTAAATCTAAACCTAGTTTCGATGGAATATTTACACCAAGTCCAAAAGATTTTGTTGCTCTGGTTTTGAGAGTGGTAAATGACAACCAAGTTTTTAAAACTACTAATATTCAAAGCTTTGATTTAAGAGTTTTAGAAGAAACTAAAAAACAATCTCCAAAAATGAAAGTTGCCCTTTTAATTGGAGCTAATGAAGATGTTTTTGGGAAGCTCTCTTCGATGAGTTTTTTGCCAGAAATTATAAGCCCAGATTATAAACTTTTAAATGATAAGCTGGTAAGGGATTTAAAAACTAAAAATTTTCAAGTGATTCCATGGACGGTTAATTCAGTTGAGGATTTAAAGAAAGTTATTGAGCTTAATGTAGATGGAATTATTACAGACTATCCAGATAGGTTGATAAATTTGCTTTACAAATAAGATGTTATTTCAAACACAATGTACCTAGTATTATAGAAGCGTAGATTTGTTAATCATAAATTAAATATTTTTCACGAATTTTTTTAAACGCATTTAAATCTTCTTGCCACGTTTCTTTAATAGCTTTTTCACTCCACCCAGCTTCAATTTGTTTTTGTAATTTGTCTGAGCCAGCATGTTTTGTGAAACCTTCAGTAAGGAAAAACAAAGATTTATCAGTTGAATTTTTATAAGCTTTAATAATCCATTTTAAGGTCATAACTCCTTCAACATCTTCATCTTTTAAATCTTCACCATAGCAAAGTTTATTTTTATGTTTTGGGTGTTTTGCTCCAAAATTAGGAATAGGTGTATAGGTAAAATTAAGATTTTCTTTATCTAAAAAAGGAGCACCATAACGTTGAAATTGAAACTCTGTACCACGTCCAGCATTTACATTTGTACCTTCAAAAAGCCCTAAACTTGGGTACAGTTTTATAGATTGATCGTTTGGTAAATTAGGAGAAGGCCTAATAGGTAAGCTATAAAATGTATTGTGTGTATAATGCTTAACAGGTATGACAGTGATATTACATTTTAATTGATCTGTTAGCCACCCTTCCCCATTTAGCATATGAGCATATTCGCCGATAGTCATACCATGTACTAATGGAATAGTATGCATTCCAAGGAAGCTTTTATTTTCAATTTCTAAAGTTGGACCATCAACATAATGCCCATTTGGATTTGGTCTATCAAAAATTAACAACGGAATTTTTGCTTCAGCACAGGCCTCCATAATATAATGCAAAGTAGATATATAGGTATAAAAGCGAGCGCCAACGTCTTGTATGTCAAAAATCATAATATCAATATCAGCTAGCTGTTCTTTTGATGGTTTTCTGCTTTTGCCATGTAGTGAAAGTATAGGTAAATTAGTTTTAGTATCAACACCATCTTTTATCTTTTCACCAGCATCTGCAGTACCACGGAACCCATGTTCTGGAGCAAATACTTTTTTAATGTCTACGTTCAAAGTTATTAATGAATCTACTAAATGAGTGTAACTTCCACCTTCTGCCTTAAATATAACAGAAGTTTGATTTGCAACAATACCTATACGTTTTCCGTTTATTAGCGGTAAATAAGTTTCAGTTTGGTTTGCACCAACTATAATAGCTTTTTCATTCTCAACTGATTTTAAGATGTGATCGTTTGTTATACTTGAAATGTCTTTTGATTTAGACTTACTTCCGCAAGAAATCATTACTAAAACAAATAATAAAACTGTATTTTTGAAAGCCCATAATAGGTATTTAACAAAAAACCTAGTAATAGTATTAAGTTCTCTTAATATAGGTGTATTAAATTTAAAACTGAAGAAACCTTTAAATAGCATAATATAAATTGAATTACGAGTTTTTTATAGCTAAACGCATTATTGGTAGTAAAGCGTATAAAAGTAGTATTTCGGCACCAATAATAAAAATTGGAATAGCTGCAATTGCTGTAGGCATGGTTGTAATGATGGTTGCTATTGCGACAGGAATTGGTTTGCAACAAAAAATTCGCGATAAAGTTGTAGCCTTTAATGGGCATGTAAATATTACATATTACGATAGTAATAACTCGCAAGAAAGCGTATTTCCTATATCAAAAAATCAAGAGTTTTATCCAGAGTTTAAATCGGTTGAAGGTATAAGTCATATTCAAGTTGTAGCTACAAAGTTTGGTGTTATACGTACAGAAACCGATTTTGAAGGTGCCATTTTAAAAGGTGTTGGGGCAGATTATAACTGGAGCTATTTCAAAGATTTTTTAGTTGAAGGTAAGCTTCCAGATTATAACGGTAAACGAAACGAAGAGGTTTTAATATCTAAGTATTTAGCAAATCGACTGCAATTTAAATTGGGAGACAAATTTCAAATGATTTTTAAGAAGGAAGATCCTAATAAGCTACCAAATATTATTACATATACAATTACAGGTATTTATAACTCGGGGTTTCAAGATTTTGATGCTACTTATTTAATAGGAGACATTCGTCATTTACAGCGCATCAATAAATGGAAAGAAGACGAAATAGGAGGCTTTGAGGTTTTTATAAATGATTACAGCGAACTACAAAGAAAAGGTATAGAAATCTACCAAAACACGCCTTCAACATTAAACACGCAAACAATAGCAGATAAATATTACTCTATTTTAGAGTGGATTAAAATTTTTGATAAAAATATTTACGGTATCATTGGTATTATGATACTTGTAGCTGGTATTAACATGATAACTGCATTGCTAGTTTTAATATTAGAGCGTACTCAAATGATTGGTGTTTTAAAAGCTTTAGGTAGTAATAATTTTAGCATTCGCAAACTATTTATTTACAATGCGTCGTATCTTATTTTTCTAGGATTGTTATGGGGGAATATTTTAGGATTAGGATTATTATTTGCACAAAAATATTTTAAGTTAATAGAGCTTCCAGTAGAAACGTATTACGTTACTGAAGCACCAGTTTTTATAAGTTTAGGTTATATTGTGGCTTTAAACATAGGAACACTAATGTTATGTTTACTAATGCTTTTAGTACCTTCATACATTATTACAAAAATATCGCCAGTAAAAGCAATAAGGTTTGAATAAAAAAAGGCTTTGAATTAATTCAAAGCCTTTTTTTATTCTTTATTTACTACTTTCTTCTCCAGAGCTACAATTTCCTAGCGAATCTCCAGAATGTTGAATTAAGTGCATAACTGCTGCTGGTAATGCAATATTAATTACATGTGGATTATTATCCACATTGTGGCATACATCTACTTTAATAGCAGAGCTTCCGGCTAATAAACCAGCAGTTAACATAAGGGTAACAAAAATTTTAGTTTTCATAATATTGTATTTTTGGGTTGAGTGCCAAATTAATTTTTTGTTTTTTAAATAATTGATAATCAGGTGGTTTTTAGACAAAGAGATTGTTAAAATAGATGAAACTCAATAGTAAAAAGATGAAATAATTAAAAAATACGATGAATGAAACATAGTTTATTAAAATAATTATAACTAATTCTTCTTTTTTAAAACACTTATGTATTTTTGCAAGCTATGGAATATGCAAAAAATATATTAGAAACTATTGGTAATACACCATTGGTAAAATTGAATTCTTTAACAAAAGGTTTACCATGTTTAGTTTTATCAAAATATGAAACCTTTAACCCAGGCAATTCTACAAAAGATAGAATGGCGCTTAAAATGATTGAAGATGCCGAAGCTGATGGTCGTTTAAAACCAGGAGGTACAATTATTGAAGGAACATCTGGTAATACAGGCATGGGACTAGCTTTAGCGGCGATTGTAAAAGGTTACAAATGTGTTTTTGTAATTAGCGACAAGCAATCCAAAGAAAAAATGGATATTTTAAGAGCTGTAGGAGCAAAAGTTGTGGTATGCCCAACAAATGTAGAACCTACAGACCCTAGAAGTTATTATTCAGTTTCTAAACGATTAAGTGAGGAAACACCAAACTCATGGTATGTAAATCAATACGACAACCCAAGTAATGCCAAAGCACATTACGAAAGCACAGGCCCAGAAATTTGGAAACAAACCGATGGTAAGATTACGCATTTTGTGGTAGGAGTTGGTACTGGTGGTACTATTTCTGGTGTTGGAAAATATTTAAAAGAACAAAACCCTAATATTAAAATTTGGGGTGTAGATACTTATGGCTCTGTATTTAAAAAATATCATGAAACAGGAGAGTTTGATGAAAATGAAATTTATCCTTATATAACCGAAGGCATTGGTGAAGATATTTTGCCGGAAAATGTAGATTTTAGCCTTATTGATGGATTTACTAAAGTAACAGATAAAGACGCAGCAATTTACACGCAAAAACTGGCCAAAGAAGAAGGTATGTTTTTAGGCAATTCTGCAGGTTCTGCAATTAAAGGCTTATTACAATTAGAAAAAGAGTTTACAAAAGATGATATTGTAGTAGTTTTGTTTCATGACCATGGAAGCCGATATGTTGGCAAAATGTTTAATGACGAATGGATGCGAGAACGTGGTTTTATTGAAGATGAAAATACAACAGCCGAAGATCTTGTAAAAAACACTGAAAATCAAACTTTGATAACGGTAAAAACTGAAGAATTAGTTTCTCATGCCATCGAGCGTATGAAAAAGTATAAAATATCTCAAATTCCTGTTGAAGACTCTACAGGATTTGTTGGGGCTATTGATGAAGCCGATTTGTTACGCATGTATATTGAGAATAAAGATATTTCAGATTTACCAATAAAGGATGTGATGCATAAACCATTTCCTGTGGTTAGTAAAAATACAGACATTGAAGATATTTCTAAACTATTTGATAGAGATAATAATGCTGTTTTAGTAAAGTTTGAAGATGGTACACATCAAATTATTACTAAGTACGATATTATTAGTGCGTTGTAGTTTTGAAACTGAATGAAAAATAAGCAGGGATTTTCGTAAATAAGCTTATATATGAAATTGATTTTATATTTTACTAAGTGCTTTTTAGACTTATCTGCACTTTGAGTTGTAAAATCTCACTATTTTTTTCACATCTTTTTTTGCAAACCCTTTTTTTGATTCTGATATATTCTTAACTAGAGTTGGGCAATCTTTTAAGTATTCAGCAGATTCTTTCTTGAAATTATCCCAAACAGTTCCCCCTCCTAACATTACAACATTTGATTCATTATCACGTTTTAAGTAATAATGTGTACTTTCAAATGCACCGTACCCTGTTGAATTTATAAAAGATTTACTGTATAAATTCATGTTTCCATCGATTACTAATTGTAAATAAGAAATAAGGTCGTCTTCGTTATCTTTAAAGAAATAGAAAGTTGTAGACTTCCCTTTCTTCTTATAAATAATTTTACTTATCCTCTCAATATCTATTTTTTGCGATTTAACTTTTTGTACTTTTTTAATTTTTACAAACTTTCTTTTTAGAACGCCAGAGCCTTTTATAATCTTATCGTTCTTTAAGATAACTGTGATTGAATTTTGAGAAAACCCAAAAGCACAAGTAAGAATTAGTATAAGGGTAAAATAGTTGTTTTTCATTTGTTTTATTAAAATAAAGAAATTAGGACTTTATAATAGAATGTTTTAATGTGTCATCAATTATTCTCAATATCACTAATATGATGTTCTAAAGCTTTTACTGAAATTTGAATTTCGATTATTAAAAGACTTAACGAAATAATTAATAATAAAAGAGCAAAACCAAAAACCCAAATAGCAATATTATGCAGCTGTACATAAATTAAAAACATAGTTAAAACACAAAGTAGCAAACTACTTATGCCAAAGATTTGCATAGATCGTGTTAAATACAAGCGTTGTTTTATGTTTTTTATTTGAGCGATTAATATGGAGTCTTTTTCCTGTTTATATTTATCATGTAGGTTCCTTATTATAGCTGCATAAGCCAAAAACCTATTGGTATAAGCGAGCATGATTAATGATATGGCTGAGAATAAAAGTGCAGGTGTAGTTAAAGTAAGTTGTTCCATATATAAGGCTTTTTACAAATTTATTCATTTATTAAAGAATAATGTTTCTCAATTATTTATTAATGGCTTTTAAATAAATATTCTAATTCAATAAAGCCACTATTCTTAAGGGTGCGCCAGATCCACCTTTAATTTTCATGGGTAATGCTACAATATAAAAACCGGTATTTGGCAACTCATTAAGATTTGTTAAGTTTTCAAAGGCCGAAATGTTTTGAGACATTAAGTTTACATGGCTTCCAAAATGTTGTGATTGTCCATAATCAATGCTGGCTGTATCAATGCCAATGGCATGTATATTTCTATTTTTCACCAACCATTCTGATGCTTCGGGAGAAAGCCCTGGGAAATGTAAAAGTTTCACTGCATCTTCACCACGCTGGTCTGTTCCTAAATATTTAATTGGATTAGGATAAAAGTTTGAAAAACCAGTTTGCAATAAAACAATACTACCATTTGGTATTTGCATTTGCTGTTCTGTTTCCCAGTTTGTTAAGTCTTCAACACTAATTTGATAATCAGGGTTACTTATAGCCTTTTTAGAAACATCAATTTTTATAGCCTGTCCTATTAAATTTTTTAAAGGAATTTGATCTACAGTTTCACTATTTTCTGAAAAATGAATGGGAGCATCAATGTGTGTGCCACCATGTTCGGCAGTAGAGAAATTATAGGCAGAATAAAAGAAACCTTTGTCAGTATGGCCATTAAAAACGGTATCTAATTTAAACTTTTTAGCTGTTACCCAATAGACAGTTTCTTCAGAAAATTCGTGGGTTAAATCAATTATTTTTGAATATTTAAACTCGTTTTCCGAAGTTTGAACTGCTTCAGATTCTTTCAGAGGGGGTTTTTTATTACAGCTAGTTAGTAAAAAAAGTATGATTAAAAAATAAGTTAAAAGGAGTTTCATAATTTTAAGTTTAGTTGATATCTACTAAATTAATTAATTTAGATTAGAATAAACTCTTTTTGATTTGGTGCTTATACATTGTAATTTTATATTTATTGCATGCAAGAAGATTTTCTCCACTATACGTGGAAACATAAAAAAATTGATGTTACAAATTTAAAAACTACAAATAACGAAGTAATTACAATACTGTCTGTTGGCCAGCATAATTTAAATGCAGGTCCAGATTTTTTTAATGCACAACTAAAAATCGATAACCAATTGTGGGTAGGAAATTTAGAAGTTCACATCAAATCATCTGATTGGTTTTTGCATAATCACGAACAAGATAAAGCTTACGATAATGTAATTCTTCATGTAGTTTGGGAACACGACACAAATGTTTACAGAAAGGATAATACAACAATCCCTACTTTAGAGCTAAAAGAGTATATATCAAGAACAGCTTTAAATAATTACCAGCAATTATTTTCCAAAACTAATAAATGGATTAATTGCGAACAAGACTTTGCAAACATTGATGATTTTATGATGCAAAATTGGTTGGAACGTTTATATTTTGAACGCTTAGAGAGGAAAGCTGAGAGCATAAATCAACTTTTAAAAATATCGAAAAACGATTGGGAAGCAGTTTTGTTTAAAATGCTTGCTAAAAATTTTGGACTTAAAGTAAATGCAGATGCCTTTTTGAGTATGGCAAATACTATAGATTTTTCAATCATTAGAAAATTACAAAACAATCAAACCAGTTTGGAGGCTTTATTTTTTGGTCAAGCTGACTTGTTAAGTGGAGATATTCAAGATTCTTATTTTCAAAATTTAATTAAGGAACACCAATTTTTAAAGCAAAAATTCAGCTTATTTAATGAAAACATAACACCGATTAAGTTTTTTAGATTACGACCATCAAATTTTCCCACCATTCGATTATCACAACTGGCAGGTCTGTATAATAAAGAGCAAAACTTGTTTTCTAAAATTAATGAAATACTTACCATCAAAGATTTCTATACGCTCTTTTCAATTGAGACTTCTCCCTTTTGGGAATCACATTATACTTTTGATAAGGATTCTAAAAAATCAAAAAAGCGACTTAGCAAGGCGTTTATAGATTTATTAATAATTAATACTATTATTCCAATAAAGTTTACTTATGCCATATATCAAGGGAAACAAATAGAAGAAGACATTGTAAAATTAATACAACAAATAGTTTCTGAAAAAAATAATATTACCCAAAAGTTTAATTCATTAAAAAAAGTGTCAAACTCTGCGCTGCAATCTCAAGCTTTACTACAATTAAAGAATGAATATTGTAATAAAAATAAATGTTTACAATGTACAATAGGGAATAGCTTATTAACTAAATAAATTGTTAAATTGCAGCATGAATATTATCTACAAATCTCTGTTATATTTTCAAAAGCATGGTTACTATGTGTGTCAGCGAATTGCTGATAGATTGGGTATTAGAGCAAAGGTAGTACGTACCTCGTTTATGTATTTAACTTTTGTAACCTTAGGTTTTGGTTTTGCACTTTACTTATTTATGGCTTTTTGGATGCGTATAAAAGATATAGTATATACAAAACGCTCATCTGTTTTTGATTTATGAACCAGCTAATAAAAATTTTTAGAACAAAAATTTATACAGCAGTTATTCTGTTGATTCTATTGTTGTTTATTGGTGTTGTTGGTTTTAAATCTATGTCTAATTATACATGGATTGATGCGCTATATATGACAGTAATAACTGTTACTACAGTTGGTTTTAAAGAAGTACACCCGTTAGACGATGCTACTAAAGTTTTTACTATATCTTTAATTTTAACTAGTGTTTTTATTTTAGGATATGCCTTGTCTGTAATTACTGAATATATTTTAAGCAAAAATAATTTTGAAGAATTAAAACAAAAAAAGATGCAGAAAAAGATTGATAAATTAAAAGGGCACATTATTATTTGTGGCTATGGAAGAAATGGGAGACAAGCTGCAACTAAGTTATTGGCTTATAATAAACCATTTGTTATTATTGAAAAAGATAAGGAATTGGTTGATAAAATTGAAAATGAACTCATGCCGTTTGTTTTAGGTAATGCTAGTGAAGACGAAGTGCTATTACAAGCTGGTGTAGATAGAGCTTCCTGCTTAATATCGGCCTTACCAAATGATGCAGATAATTTATTTATAGTGCTTTCTACAAGACAAATAAATAAAAATATAAATATTATAAGTAGAGCTTCTCAAGAAACATCGTATCAAAAGTTAAAACTCGCAGGTGCTAATAATGTTATTTTACCAGATAAAATAGGAGGTGATCACATGGCATCTTTAGTTGTAGTTCCTGGGTTAATGGAATTTGTAGATAACCTTTCTATTGTTGGAAAATCAAATATAAATATTGAAGAAATTGCTATTGAAAAATTAACCAAAGAAATTAAAACTATTAAAGATTTAGATTTAAGAAAAGTAACAGGTTGTACTGTAATTGGTTATAAAAATGAAAATGGAGAATACATAGTAAACCCTGAAGCAGATTTAGACTTAGCACCAAATTCAAAGATTATAGTTTTGGGTCGACCAGAACAAATAGATGTACTTAATTCTGTATATAATATAAATTAATGGATTCGCATTTTAACAATCAATTGTTTTAAAAAATCATTTTTTTTTAGCATCTTGCTAGCTTTTAAATGCATATTATTTAATAAAACTAACTAACAACAAATTTATTATGAAGAAGTATCTTCTTTCAATTTTCACATTAATATTACCATTTTTAACATTTGCACAAGAAGCAGAAAAAGGCCTAGATGAAAGGGTTAATGATGCATTTATGCCGGTGGCAACTTGGTGGGAAGGCTTTGTACTTACTACAATTCCTATAGGGGAGTATAATGTCCCATTTGTAGTAATTTTATTGGTAGCGGGAGCAACATTTTTTACAGTTTATTTTAGATTTCCAAGTGTTACAAAATTTGGATTAGCTATAAATACAGTAAGAGGTAAGTATGATGAAATAGATCATCATGAAGCTATTGATGGAGCAGATGACGAAGCAGGATTAGCTGTAGATGGAGATGTTATTGGTACTATTAAAGATGAAAGTCAAGAAGGAGAGGTTTCTCATTTTCAGGCGCTTGCAACGGCTGTTTCTGGAACTGTAGGTTTAGGTAATATAGCAGGCGTAGCTGTAGCTATAGCACTTGGTGGTCCAGGCGCGACATTTTGGATGATTGTTTGTGGGTTAATAGGAATGGCTACAAAATTTGTTGAATGTACTCTTGGAGTAAAATATAGAGATGTTGGAGACGATGGAACCGTTTATGGAGGTCCTATGTATTACCTTTCTAAAGGATTAAAAGAAAGAGGTTTTGCAGGAATAGGAAAGGTATTGGCTGCTCTTTTTGCGATACTTTGTGTAGGAGCATCATTTGGAGGAGGTAATGCTTTTCAGTCTAATCAAGCGGCAGTTCAATTAAGTTCATTGTTTGGTTTACAAGGAGGAGCTACAGGACTGATAATAGGTTTTATTCTAGCAGTTCTTGTAGGAATAGTGATTATTGGTGGTATTAAAAGAATTGCTAAAATAACAGAGAAAATAGTGCCATTTATGGCTGGAATATATGTATTAGCTGCTTTAGTAATAATTTTTGCAAACATTAATTACGTAGGAAAAGCATTTGGATTAATTTTTGAAGGAGCATTTACTCCAATGGCAGGCCTTGGTGGTTTGGTAGGAGTCCTTATTGTTGGTTTTCAAAGAGCAGCATTTTCTAACGAAGCTGGAGCTGGTTCAGCTGCCATTGCTCACTCAGCAGTAAAAACAAAATATCCAGCCTCGGAAGGGGTTGTAGCGCTTTTAGAACCGTTTATTGATACTGTTGTTATTTGTACTATGACTGCGCTAGTAATTATCTTTTTTAATATAGATGGTACCAATATGCAAAGTGTTTTTCAATATGGTGCTGCAGGCGACTCGAGTAGTAGTGTATTATTAAATGTAGATGGAAGTTCTGTAGGAGGTGTAGACTTAACCTCTATGGCTTTTGATTCTGTAATTCCTGGCTTCTCATATATATTAACAATAGCTATAGTTTTATTCGCATTTTCTACCATGATTTCTTGGTCATATTATGGCTTACAATCATGGAAATATTTATTTGGTAAAGGGAAAAGAGCTGATATGGTTTATAAGATTTTATTTTTACTATTTGTTATAATTGGAGCTGCTGCAACTTTGGATGCTGTTATTAAATTTTCTGATGCCATGATTCTAGCATTAGTGTTTCCAAATATGATAGGGTTATTCTTCTTATTCCCTAAAGTAAGAGAGGAAATGAGTAAGTATGTAGGCGCAATAAAATCTAGTAAAGAATAATATAAAATACATTAATATGAAATCCCATTTCACGTTTTCTAAAAAACAGCGAAATGGGATTTTTTTATTAATACTGTTTATAATAATATTGCAATGCGCTTATTTTTTTATTGATGCACCTTCAGAAGAAATAATAGTAAATCAAAAAGAACTTGAAAAATTTCAGAATGAAATAGATTCGTTAAAATTAGTAGAACTTGAAAGAAGGAAACCAAAGACATTCCCATTTAACCCCAATTATATAACTGATTTTAAAGGGGCTTCGTTAGGCATGTCAAATGAAGAGATTGACAGACTACATGCATATAGAAAGCAAAATAAGTGGATAAATTCAGTAAAAGAATTTCAAGAGATAACCAAAGTGTCTGATTCTCTTTTAAATGCAATATCGCCGTATTTTAAATTTCCAGATTGGGTAACCAAGCCAAAGCAAAGAGTCAATTCAGTAGTCTATTATAATAGTACTCCTAAAACATTTGCTCAAAAACAAGATTTAAACACAGTAACAGCAAAACAACTGCAAAAAGTGAATGGTGTAGGTGAGGTTTTATCAATGCGTATTATAAAATTTAGAAACAAATTTGTTGGTGGTTTTATTGGCGATGTACAACTTCAAGATGTTTACGGATTAACACCTGAATTAATTAACAAAATCACAAATCAATTTACTGTTAAAACCCCAAAGAGCATTAAAAAGATAAGTATAAACAAAGCAGAAATAGAAGACCTTGTTAATATTCAGCATATCGATTATGATTTGGCACATGATATTGTCGAACAAAGAAAATTAAGGGAGGGATTTAAATCATTAGATGAATTATTAAAAGTAAAGGGCTTTCCAATAAATAAAATCGAGATAATTAAATTATATTTGTCGCTTGATTAATACCGTAATATCGGAAGAAAAAAATGCTAATGAATACTATGTACTTCACAGAAGAACATCAACTTTTTAGAGAAAGTTTGCAAGATTTTTTAAACAAAGAAGTCGTTCCATATATTGATAAGTGGGAAAGCACAGGGAATATTGAGCGCTTTATTTGGAAAAAATTTGGAGATATGGGTTTCTTCGGTATCAATTATCCTGAAGCTTATGGCGGCTTAAATTTAGATCTTTTCTATACCGTTATACTTCTTGAAGAACTTCAAAAAATAAATTCTGGAGGTTTTGCTGCTGCAATTTGGGCACATTGTTATTTAGCAATGACACACCTTAATGCAGAAGGTAATCATGATATAAAAGAGCGTTATTTAGCTCCAAGTATTTCAGGTGATAAAATAGGATGTTTATGTATTACTGAACCTTTTGGAGGTAGCGATGTAGCAGGAATGAGAACAACAGCAGTTAGGAATGGAAATGATTATATTATAAACGGATCAAAAACTTTTATAACTAACGGAGTGGTAAGTGATTATTTGGTTGTTGCCGCAAAAACTAACCCAGAATTGGGTAATAAAGGTATTAGTATTTTTGTTATAGATAGAGAAACTCCAGGTGTATCAGCAACCAAATTGGATAAGTTAGGTTGGAGAGCGTCTGATACAGGCGAAATAGCTTTTGACAATGTAAAAGTTCCAGCAAGTAATTTAATGGGTGAGGAGAACAAAGGCTTTCCATACATAATGCAACATTTCTCTTTAGAACGCTTAGTTATGGGAGTTAATGCACATGCAAGAGCAGAATATGCTTTAGAGTATGCGCTGCAATACATGTCTGAGCGTATGGCATTTGGTAAATCTATCGATAAATTTCAGGCTTTAAGACACTCAGTTGCAGAATTATATACAGATATGGAAATTTGTAAAGAGTTTAATTATTCTGTTGCTTACCGATTAAATAAAGGTGAATATGTGGTAAAAGAAGCTACAATGTCTAAGTTGAAATCTACAAAAATGGCAGATGAGGTTATCTATCAATGCTTGCAATTTTTAGGTGGCTACGGTTATATGGAAGATTATCCAATGGCAAGACTTTTGCGCGATAGCAGACTGGGACCAATAGGAGGAGGGACTTCAGAGATACTTAAAGAAATTTTAGCAAAAATTATTATTGATAAAAAGGAGTATAAACCTGCAACATAAAATAATTTAAAATTTAAAATTTAGAATTCGTAATTATTTATATATTTGCACCCACAAAATTTAAAAGAGAGGAGGTTAAGACACTATGTTAATAATACCTGTAAAAGAAGGAGAAAATATAGATAGAGCGTTAAAGCGTTACAAACGTAAGTTTGTTAAAACAACTATTAAGAATCAGTTGCAAGAGCGTAAGCAGTTTAAAAAACCTTCAATAGTTCGTAGAGCACAAATACAAAAAGCTCAATACATACAAAGATTAAGAGATGCAGAAGAAGTATAGTTTATAATGAATTCTTTTATGAATTGCGGCAAAGCTTCATTTTAAGCTTTCATCTTTTAAAAGCAAAAATCTCTAAAACAATATTAAATCCCACCTCAAGTGGGATTTTTTTGTTTTAACTTAATTAAAACTTTGTATCTTGAACATTAAAAAATGTTATTCAAATCATTTACAGATTATTTATCGCTCGAAAAAAACTATTCAGTATTAACTGTAAATGCATACAAAAAAGACTTAGAATTTTTTTCAGAGTTCATAAAAAACGAATACGAAGCTAATACCATTAATAATGTTAACTATTCTCAAATAAGAAGTTGGATAGTTTCAATGGTAGAAAATGAAATTTCTAATAGAAGTATAAATAGAAAAGTCTCAGCATTAAACACATATTATAAGTTCCTTTTAAAAATTGGTGATATTGAAACCAACCCTCTTTCTAAACACAAAGCATTAAAAACGAGTAAAAAAGTTCAGGTTCCTTTTTCAGAAAACGAAATAATGACTGTTTTGAACGACATACATTTTGGAAACGATTTTGAGAGCACTCGAAACAAATTAATAATAGAATTATTTTACTCAACTGGGATAAGGAGGATTGAGTTAGTTGAGCTAAAGTTAATAAATGTTAACTTAGATAATAAAACGTTAAAAGTACTTGGAAAGAGAAATAAAGAACGTATTGTTCCGTTATTAGAACCTGTTGTGCAAACAATAAGTAGTTATTTAAGTTTTAGAAATAAATTAGAAAGTATTAAAGATGTTGATATTTTATTTTTAACGAAAAAAGGAGTTAAAATATACGAAACACTTGTTTACAGAATAATAAATGAGTATTTTAGTTTAGCATCTAGTAAAGTAAAAAAGAGTCCTCATATATTAAGACACTCTTTTGCTACTCATTTACTTAACCAAGGTGCAGATTTAAATGCTGTCAAAGAGCTCTTGGGGCATTCAAGTTTAGCGGCAACACAAGTTTATACACATAATAGTATAGCCGAACTTAAAAAAGTGCATGTAAAAGCACATCCAAGGAGCGAAAAATAGAAAGCAAAGTTTTATTGTCTAACCAAAAAACAAAAGTATGAAAGTAAACACGCAATCAGTCAATTTTAATGCTGACCAAAAGTTAATAGATTTTATTCAAAAGCGAATGGATAAGTTAGATATGTTTTATGATAAAGTTATAAAATCTGATGTTTATTTAAAGTTAGAAAACACAAGCGACAAAGAAAATAAAATTTTCGAAGCCAGAGTAAGTGTTCCAGGTGATAGTTTTGTAGTAAAAAAACAATGCAAAAGCTTTGAAGAAGGTGCTGATATGGCTGTATCATCACTAGAAAGACAACTTAAAAAAAGAAAAGAAAAATTAAGAGCACATTTATAATAAAATTTTTCAAAAAATGTTTTGAATAAAAAAATAAATCTATACATTTGCAGTCCGTTAGAAATAGCGGGCTTTTTTTATGCGTAAAAAGTGTAAAAAAGCCGATGTAGCTCAGCTGGCTAGAGCAGCTGATTTGTAATCAGCAGGTCGTGGGTTCGAGTCCCTCCATCGGCTCAAGTTCTTAAAAAGATTGAAAAATAAGTTAATTGGGGAGATACTCAAGCGGCCAACGAGGGCAGACTGTAAATCTGCTGACTACGTCTTCGCAGGTTCGAATCCTGCTCTCCCCACAACTTTTTTAAGATTTTTATTTGAAATTTTGAATCCAAACAAGTTTTTAGCTTGTTAAAATTGCGAGAGTAGCTCAGTTGGTAGAGCGTCAGCCTTCCAAGCTGAATGTCGCCGGTTCGAACCCGGTCTCTCGCTCTAAAATTCCTGCGAAGGCAGGAATCTCTTCTTTCATTTAATGTAACCTTTAACAGAGGTTATTTGAGAGAATAGGAAATAAAAACTTTACGCCGGTGTAGCTCAGGGGTAGAGCGTTTCCTTGGTAAGGAAGAGGTCACGAGTTCAAATCTCGTCATTGGCTCTAATTATAGAGTATAAAAAAACAGAATACACTAATATTATTATATAACTAAGATTAAAATTATTTAAAAACATGGCAAAGGCAACTTTCGATCGTTCAAAACCACACTTAAATATTGGTACAATTGGACACGTAGATCACGGTAAAACAACTTTAACTGCTGCTATTACTAAAGTATTAGCTGATGCAGGTTTGTCAGAAGCAAAAGATTTCGATCAAATCGATAACGCTCCTGAAGAAAAAGAAAGAGGTATAACAATTAATACATCTCACGTAGAATATGCAACAGCAAATCGTCATTACGCTCACGTTGACTGTCCAGGTCACGCCGATTACGTAAAGAACATGGTTACTGGTGCTGCTCAAATGGATGGTGCTATTTTAGTAGTAGCTGCCACTGATGGTCCTATGCCACAAACTCGTGAGCACATCTTATTAGGTCGTCAAGTAGGTATTCCTCGTATCGTTGTATTCATGAATAAAGTGGATATGGTTGATGATGAAGAGTTACTAGAATTAGTAGATATGGAAATCAGAGATTTATTATCTTTCTATGAGTACGATGGAGATAATGGACCTGTAATTGCTGGTTCTGCTTTAGGTGCACTTAACGGTGAGCAAAAGTGGGTTGATACAGTAATGGAATTAATGGAAGCTTGTGATACTTGGATTGAAGAGCCATTAAGAGAAGTTGATAAAGATTTCTTAATGCCAATTGAAGATGTATTCTCTATTACTGGTCGTGGTACTGTTGCTACTGGTCGTATTGAAACTGGTATTGCTAACACAGGAGATCCTGTAGAGATTATTGGTATGGGAGCTGAGAAATTAACTTCTACAATTACTGGTATCGAGATGTTCCGTCAAATATTAGATAGAGGTGAAGCTGGAGATAACGCTGGTATCTTATTAAGAGGTATTGAGAAATCTCAAATCTCTAGAGGAATGGTAATCTGTAAACCAGGTTCTGTAACTCCTCACGCTAAATTCAAAGCTGAGGTTTATATCCTTAAAAAAGAAGAAGGTGGACGTCACACTCCATTCCATAATAACTACCGTCCTCAGTTTTACGTTCGTACAACTGATGTAACTGGAAACATTGCGCTTCCTGATGGAGTTGAAATGGTAATGCCTGGAGATAACTTAACTATTACTGTTGAGTTAATTAACACAATTGCAATGAACGTAGGATTACGTTTCGCTATCCGTGAAGGTGGTAGAACAGTTGGTGCAGGTCAGGTAACTGAAATTTTAGACTAAATAAAAGTTTAATAAATATAGAGTCAAGGTATCACGTATTAACGTGATGCCTTTTGACTTATATTTACGGGTTTAGCTCAGTTGGTAGAGCACTGGTCTCCAAAACCAGGTGTCGGGAGTTCGAGTCTCTCAACCCGTGCTAATAAAGAATAAAAATAAATGGCTGGAATTGTAAATTATATAAAGGAATCATTTGGAGAACTAAAGAACAATGTAACATGGCCTACATGGGCTGAGGCACAAAGTTTAACAGTTCTAGTTGCGGTATTTTCAATTATATTCTCTCTTGCAATATGGGGAGTAGATACAGTATTCAGCAAAGCCATAACATTTTACTTTGATTGGATTAACGGTTAAAAACAAATTTATGTCTGAAGTAAGCGAAAAAAAATGGTATGTTGTTAGGGCTGTAAGTGGTCAGGAAAACAAAATTAAAACCTATATCGAAAATGAAATTGCTCGTTTAGGTTTACAAGATTATGTTGACCAAGTACTAGTACCTACAGAAAGAGTTATCCAGATTCGTAACGGAAAAAAAATTCATAAGGAAAAAGTTTTTTTTCCAGGATATATAATGGTTCAAGCCAACTTAACAGGAGAAGTTCCTCATATTATTAGATCTGTTACAAATGTAATTGGGTTTTTAGGAGAAACAAAAGGAGGAGACCCTGTGCCATTAAGACAATCTGAAGTAAACAGAATGTTAGGTAAAGTTGATGAATTGGCAGTAGAAGAAAATGCCAATGTTGCTATACCTTTTACTAAAGGAGAAACTGTGAAAGTTATTGATGGTCCTTTTAATGGATTTGATGGTACGATAGAAAAAATAAATGAAGAAAAGCGTAAACTTGAAGTTATGGTTAAAATTTTCGGAAGAAAAACACCATTAGAATTAAGTTATATGCAAGTAGAAAAAGTATAATAGTGTTACATTAAGATAGATGAATCTTTCGCTTCCAAAAGAAAGATAACATCAAAATTAAATTATTAAAAATGGCAAAAGAATTAGGTAAAGTAGTTAAGTTACAAGTTCGGGGAGGTGCTGCGAATCCATCGCCACCGGTTGGACCCGCTTTAGGAGCTGCAGGTGTTAACATCATGGAGTTCTGTAAGCAATTCAATGCCAGAACCCAAGATAAGCCAGGTAAAGTATTACCAGTGGTTATATCTGTTTACAAAGACAAATCATTTGACTTTGTAATCAAAACTCCACCAGCAGCTGTACAATTATTAGAAGCAGCTAAGGTGAAGAAAGGTTCTGGAGAGCCAAACCGAAAAAAAGTAGCTAAAGTATCTTGGGATCAGGTTAAAACTATTGCAGAAGACAAAATGGTAGATTTAAATGCATTTACTACAGAGTCTGCTATGAGAATGGTTGCTGGTACAGCAAGATCGATGGGAATAACCGTAACAGGAAAATTTCCTTCTTAATCTATAAAAGACATTAGAAAATGGCAAGATTAACAAAAAAGCAAAAAGAGGCTTTAGCAAAAATTGAAAAAGGTAAAATTTATTCTGTTGATGAAGCATCAGCATTAATAAAGGAAATTACCAATACTAAGTTCGACTCATCAATTGATTTAGCAGTGCGTTTAGGAGTAGATCCTCGTAAAGCAAATCAGATGGTAAGAGGAGTGGTTTCACTTCCACACGGAACAGGTAAGGATATAAAAGTATTAGCATTAGTAACACCAGATAAAGAAGCCGAAGCTAAAGAAGCTGGAGCAGATTACGTTGGTTTAGATGAGTATCTTGATAAAATCAAGAGTGGTTGGACAGACGTTGATGTTATTATTACTATGCCAAGTGTTATGGGTAAATTAGGTCCTTTAGGACGTGTTTTAGGCCCTCGTGGTTTAATGCCAAACCCAAAAACAGGTACAGTAACTATGGATGTTGCTAAAGCTGTAACAGAAGTAAAAGCTGGTAAAATTGACTTTAAAGTTGATAAAACAGGTATTGTACACGCTGCTATAGGAAAAGCATCATTTAGTGCTGATAAAATTGCAGGTAATGCAAATGAATTATTAACAACATTAATGAAACTAAAACCAACAACTGCAAAAGGTACATATGTAAAAAGCATATTTATGTCTTCTACAATGAGCCCAAGTATAGCTGTTGATCCAAAAATTGGTTAATTAAGTTAAAACTTTAAATTATGACAAGAGAAGAAAAATCACAAGTAATTGAGGACTTAACTGCAGAATTAGCTAATAATGCAAATATCTATTTAACAGATATTTCAGGATTAAATGCAGTTACAACTTCAAATTTACGTCGTGCTTGTTTTAAAGCCAACGTAAAATTAGCAGTAGTTAAAAATACATTACTTGAAAAAGCAATGGAAGCGTCAGATAGAGAATTTGGTGAACTTCCAACAGTTTTAAAAGGAAATACATCAGTGATGTATTCTGAAACTGGTAATGTACCAGCTAAGTTAATAAAAACCTTCCGTAAAAAATCAGATAAACCTTTATTAAAAGGAGCATTTATTGAGGAAGCAGTTTATATTGGCGATGAGCAATTAGACATGTTAGTAGATATCAAATCTAAAGAAGAATTGATAGGAGAGATTGTTACATTATTACAATCGCCTGCTAAAAATGTTATTTCAGCGCTTCAATCAAGTGGTGGGAAATTAGCTGGAATTATTAAAACACTATCTGAAAAAGAAGGATAGTATTAAATAGTACGCACTTTATTACAAACATATTATTACAAAATTATTAAAACGATAGAAAAATGGCAGATTTAAAAGATTTCGCAGAACAATTAGTTAACTTATCAGTAAAAGAAGTAAATGAGTTAGCAACTATATTAAAAGATGAGTATGGTATCGAGCCTGCTGCTGCTGCTGCAGTTGCTGTTGCTGGTCCTGCTGCTGGAGGTGGAGAAGAAGAAGCTCAAACTGAATTTGATGTTATTTTAAAAGCAGCTGGTGGTTCTAAATTAGCAGTTGTAAAATTAGTTAAAGAATTAACTGGTTTAGGATTAAAAGAAGCTAAAGGTTTAGTTGATGATGCACCAAGTGCTATCAAAGAAGCTGTAACTAAAGATGAAGCTGAAGCATTAAAAGCATCTTTAGAAGAGGCTGGAGCTGAGGTTGAGCTTAAGTAAGCTTACCTACTCAAAAACACAAAGGTTTAGGTCTGAAGCATAGTCTTCAAGACCTAAACCATTTTGCGTATATAATGATATACCAAATAAAATTACAAAACAGCTACATAAATAAGTAAAACTGTTTAAGCTGTTTAATCAGTGTTTAAAAGCACTATCACTATTTTTTTAATCATAATTCCGTCCATTGATGTTATCAACACAAGCTGAAAGATTAAATTTCTCGTCTATTGTAAATAGAACAGAGTATCCAGATTTTTTGGATATTCAGATAAAATCCTTTCAGGATTTTTTCCAATTAGAAACTAAATCAGAAGAAAGAGGTGATGAAGGTCTTTACAACACCTTTATGGAAAACTTTCCAATCACAGATTCACGTAATCAATTTGTTTTAGAATTTTTAGATTACTTTGTAGATCCGCCAAGATACGCTATTGAAGAGTGTATTGAAAGAGGTCTTACTTATAGCGTTCCGCTAAAGGCAAGGTTAAAGTTATATTGTACAGACCCTGAACATGAAGATTTCGAAACCATTGTTCAAGATGTGTACTTAGGAACTATACCTTACATGACGCCTTCAGGTACATTTTGTATTAATGGTGCAGAACGTGTAGTAGTATCTCAATTACACCGTTCACCAGGAGTTTTCTTTGGTCAATCCTTCCATGCTAATGGTACAAAATTGTATTCTGCAAGAGTAATTCCATTTAAAGGTTCTTGGATCGAATTTGCTACAGATATCAATCAGGTAATGTATGCTTACATTGATAGAAAGAAAAAGTTACCTGTAACAACATTATTTAGAGCTATCGGTTTTGAGCGCGATAAAGATATTTTAGAGATTTTTGATTTAGCTGAAGAAGTAAAAGTTTCTAAATCTGGATTAAAAAAGTATCTAGGACGAAAATTGGCTGCTCGTGTACTTAATACATGGCATGAAGATTTTGTTGATGAAGACACAGGAGAAGTAGTATCTATCGAGCGTAACGAAATTGTGCTAGATCGTGATACAGTTCTTGATAAAGAAAATATTGAAGAAATTCTTGAAGTTGAAGTAAAAACAATTCTTTTACATAAAGAAACTTCTGAGCAAGGTGATTATGCTATTATTCATAATACACTTCAAAAAGATCCAACAAATTCTGAAAAAGAAGCAGTTGAACATATCTATAGACAATTACGTAATGCTGAGCCGCCAGATGAGGAAACAGCACGTGGTATTATTGATAAATTATTCTTCTCTGACCAACGTTATTCTTTAGGTGAAGTTGGACGTTATAGAATGAATAAAAAATTACAGTTAGATATCGGAATGGATAAGCAAGTGCTTACCAAAGAAGATATTATAACTATTATAAAATACTTAATCGAGCTTATTAACTCTAAAGCAGAGATTGATGATATTGATCACTTATCTAACCGTCGTGTACGTACAGTTGGAGAGCAATTATCATCTCAATTTGGAGTTGGTTTAGCACGTATGGCACGTACTATTCGTGAGCGTATGAACGTTCGTGACAATGAGGTATTTACACCAATTGATTTAATTAACGCTAAGACGTTATCGTCTGTTATTAATTCTTTCTTTGGAACAAATCAGTTATCTCAATTTATGGATCAAACAAATCCATTAGCAGAGATAACACACAAACGTCGTTTATCAGCATTAGGACCTGGAGGCTTATCTAGAGAAAGAGCAGGATTCGAGGTTCGTGATGTTCACTATACACACTACGGGCGTTTATGCCCTATTGAAACTCCAGAGGGACCAAACATTGGTTTAATATCATCACTTTCAGTGTTTGCTAAAGTTAATTCTATGGGATTCATTGAAACACCTTATAGAAAAGTAACTGACGGTGTTGTAGATATTAAAAACGCACCAACGTATTTAAGTGCTGAAGAGGAAGAAGAAAAATTAATTGCCCAAGCAACTGTTGAAGTTGATGACAATGGAAAGATTTTACACGATAAGGTAATTGCTAGAATGGAAGGAGACTTCCCAGTAATTGAGCCAACTGCTGTAAACTACACAGACGTTGCACCAAATCAAATTTCATCTATATCGGCATCTTTAATTCCATTCCTAGAACATGATGATGCAAATAGAGCATTAATGGGATCTAACATGATGCGTCAAGCAGTACCATTATTATTGCCACAAGCACCAATAGTAGGAACAGGTTTAGAACGTCAAGTTGCTTCAGACTCTAGAGTATTAGTTAATGCCGAAGGAAATGGAGAAGTACTATATGTTGATGCTAATGAAATTAAAATTAAATACGATCGTACTGAAGATGAAGCTAAAGTAAGCTTTGATAGTGATATTAAAACATACCAATTAGTAAAATTTAGAAAGACAAACCAAGGGACTTCTATCAACTTAAAACCAATTGTTGTTAAAGGTGATAAAGTTACTAAGGGACAAGTTTTATGTGAAGGTTATGCGACTCAAAAAGGAGAATTAGCTTTAGGTAGAAATATGAAAGTAGCCTTTATGCCTTGGAAAGGGTATAACTTTGAGGATGCTATTGTAATTTCTGAAAAAGTGGTTCGTGAAGATATTTTCACATCAATTCATATAGATGAATACTCTTTAGAAGTTAGAGATACTAAATTAGGAAACGAAGAGTTGACTAATGATATTCCTAACGTTTCAGAGGAAGCTACTAAGGATTTAGATGAGCATGGAATGATTCGTGTTGGAGCCGAAGTTAAACCAGGCGATATTCTTATTGGTAAAATTACACCAAAAGGAGAATCTGATCCAACTCCAGAAGAAAAATTACTACGCGCTATCTTTGGAGATAAAGCAGGCGATGTTAAAGACGCTTCCTTAAAAGCTTCGCCATCTTTAAATGGTGTTGTAATTGAAAAGAAGTTATTTGCTAGAGCAGTAAAAGATAAGCGTAAAAGAGCTCAGGATAAAGATGATATTTTACAATTAGAAGGTATCTATGATGCTAAATTTGATGCATTGAAAGACACTTTAATTGAAAAACTTTTTACAATTGTAAATGGTAAAACGGCTCAAGGTATTTTTAATGATTTAGGAGAAGAAGTACTACCAAAAGGTAAAAAATTCACTCTAAAAATGTTAAATGCTGTTGATGATTATGCGCATTTAGTATCTGGAAAATGGACTACTGATACTCATACAAATCAATTAGTTGCTGATTTAATTCACAACTATAAAATTAAAGAAAATGATTTGCAAGGATCGTTACGTCGTGAGAAGTTTACTATTTCTGTAGGTGATGAGTTACCAGCAGGAATTATCAAATTAGCTAAAGTTTATATTGCTAAAAAGCGTAAACTTAAGGTAGGAGATAAAATGGCAGGACGACACGGTAACAAAGGTATTGTTGCTCGTATTGTTCGTCAAGAAGATATGCCATTCTTAGAAGATGGAACTCCTGTTGACATCGTATTGAATCCGCTTGGTGTACCATCTCGTATGAACATTGGTCAGATTTATGAAACTGTTTTAGGATGGGCAGGTCAAAAATTAGATCGTAAATATGCAACACCAATTTTTGATGGGGCTACAATCGATCAAATTAATGGATTCACAGACGAAGCTGGAATTCCAAGATATGGTCATACATATTTATATGATGGCGGAACAGGACAGCGTTTCGACCAGCCAGCAACTGTGGGTGTCATCTATATGTTGAAATTAGGGCATATGGTTGATGATAAAATGCACGCACGTTCTATTGGACCTTACTCATTAATTACACAACAACCTCTTGGTGGTAAAGCACAGTTTGGAGGACAACGTTTTGGTGAGATGGAAGTATGGGCACTTGAGGCATATGGAGCTTCAAGTACTTTAAGAGAAATCTTAACTGTAAAATCTGATGATGTTATTGGTAGAGCTAAAACATACGAAAGTATTGTAAAAGGTGAACCAATGCCAGATCCGGGCTTACCAGAATCATTCAATGTATTAATGCATGAATTGAAAGGTTTAGGTCTAGATATCAGATTAGAGGAGTAGTTAATTAATAAATTCATTTCAACCATATATTATGGCAAGAAAACAAGATAAGAATACAGTAAAGAGATTTAATAAAATCTCAATTGGTTTAGCATCACCAGAATCTATTTTAGCAGAATCTAGAGGTGAAGTTTTAAAGCCAGAAACTATCAATTATCGAACTCACAAACCAGAACGTGATGGTTTGTTCTGTGAGCGTATTTTTGGTCCTGTAAAGGATTATGAGTGTGCTTGTGGTAAATATAAAAGAATACGTTATAAAGGTATTGTTTGTGACCGTTGTGGTGTAGAGGTTACCGAAAAGAAAGTACGTAGAGATAGAGTAGGACACATAAACTTAGTGGTTCCTGTAGCTCATATTTGGTACTTCCGTTCGTTACCAAACAAAATTGGTTATTTACTTGGTTTACCATCTAAGAAATTGGATATGATTATTTACTACGAACGTTACGTAGTTATTCAACCAGGTGGTGCTAAAAATGAAGAAGGAGAACCATTACAAAAAATGGATTTCCTAACTGAAGAGGAATACTTAAATATTCTTGAAGCACTTCCTCAGGAAAATCAATATTTAGATGATACTGATCCTGAGAAATTCATTGCTAAAATGGGGGCTGAGTGCTTAATTGAATTATTAGCAAGAATTGATTTAGAATCTTTATCATACGAATTACGTCATAAAGCAAATACTGAAACGTCTAAACAACGTAAAACTGAAGCTTTAAAACGTTTGCAAGTTGTTGAAGCTTTACGTGAATCAAATAACAATAGAGAAAATCGTCCAGAATGGATGATTATGAAAGTTGTGCCAATTATTCCGCCAGAATTACGTCCGTTAGTGCCGTTAGATGGTGGTCGTTTTGCAACGTCTGATTTAAATGATTTATACCGTCGTGTAATTATCCGTAACAACCGTTTAAAAAGATTGGTTGAGATAAAAGCACCAGAAGTAATTTTACGTAATGAGAAACGTATGTTACAAGAATCTGTAGATTCATTATTTGATAACACACGTAAGTCATCAGCAGTAAAAACAGATTCTAACAGACCATTAAAATCATTATCAGATTCACTTAAAGGTAAGCAAGGGCGTTTCCGTCAAAACTTATTAGGTAAACGTGTTGATTACTCTGCACGTTCTGTAATTGTTGTTGGACCAGAATTAAAATTATTTGAATGTGGATTGCCAAAAAACATGGCAGCTGAATTATACAAACCTTTTGTAATTAGAAAGTTAATTGAAAGAGGTATTGTTAAGACAGTTAAATCTGCAAAGAAAATTATAGATAAAAGAGAGCCAGTGGTTTGGGATATTTTGGAAAATGTTCTTAAAGGACACCCAGTATTACTAAACCGTGCGCCTACGTTACATAGATTGGGTATACAAGCTTTTCAACCAAAATTAATTGAAGGGAAGGCTATCCAATTACACCCATTAGTATGTACTGCATTTAACGCCGATTTTGATGGAGATCAAATGGCGGTGCACCTACCATTAGGACCAGAAGCTATTTTAGAATGTCAATTATTAATGTTGGCATCACATAATATCTTAAACCCTGCTAATGGTTCACCAGTAACGGTACCATCTCAGGATATGGTTCTTGGGTTGTATTATATGACTAAATTACGTAAGTCTACACCAGAATTGCCAATTAAAGGAGAAGGTTTAACTTTCTATTCTCCAGAAGAAGTAGTTATTGCTTTTAACGAGAAAAGAGTTGATTTAAATGCTGGTATAAAAGTAAGAACTATTGATCTTAACGAAGACGGTAAACTTGATAAAATGATTGTTGACACTACTGTTGGTAGAGTATTATTTAATCAACATGTACCACAGGCTGCAGGTTATATTAATCAAGTACTTACCAAAAAATCGTTAAGAGATATTATTGGAGATATTCTTAAAGTAACATCTGTTCCTGAAACTGCAGATTTCCTTGATGCTATTAGAACATTAGGATTTAAGTTTGCATTTCAAGGCGGATTATCATTTAGTTTAGGTGATATTATTATTCCACCAGAAAAGCAAGGAATGATTGATAAAGCTAATGGTTTAGTTGACGGAATTACTGGCAACTATAACATGGGACTTATCACTAATAATGAACGTTATAACCAAGTTATTGATATTTGGACTTCTACAAATGCTGAATTGACTGAATTGTCTATGAAGCGTATTCGTGAAGATCAACAAGGGTTCAACTCAGTGTTTATGATGCTTGATTCTGGAGCAAGGGGATCTAAAGAACAGATTCGTCAGCTTACAGGTATGCGTGGATTAATGGCTAAGCCTAAAAAATCTAACGCAGGTGGAGGAGAAATTATTGAAAACCCAATTCTTTCTAACTTTAAAGAAGGACTTTCAATTTTAGAATACTTTATTTCTACTCACGGTGCGCGTAAAGGACTTGCAGATACGGCTCTTAAAACTGCCGATGCAGGGTATTTAACACGTCGTTTAGTAGATGTATCTCAAGATGTTATAATAAATACTGAAGATTGTGGTACTTTAAGAGGTGTTGAAGTTGAACCGTTAAAGAAAAATGATGAAGTTGTAGAAACTTTAGAAGAAAGAATTGTAGGACGTGTTTCTTTAAACGATGTTTATAATCCTTTAACTGATGAATTATTAGTATCTGCAGGACAATTAATTGAAGATGACATAGCTAAAACTATTCAAGCATCACCAATTGAAACTATAGAAGTGCGTTCGGCATTAACATGTGAAGCTTTAAAAGGAATTTGCGCAAAATGTTACGGACGTAATTTAGCTACTGGTAAAATGGTACAACGTGGCGAAGCTGTAGGTGTTGTAGCTGCACAGTCTATTGGAGAACCTGGTACGCAGTTAACATTACGTACATTCCACGTAGGTGGTATTGCAGGTAACATTTCTGAAGATAACAAACTTGCTGTTAAATTTGATGGAGTTGCAGAAATTGAAGATTTAAAAACTGTAAAAGGACAGGACAATGAAGGTAATGATGTTGATATTGTTATTTCTCGTACCTCTGAACTTAAATTAACAGATAAGAAAACTGGTATAGTTTTAAGCACAAATAATATTCCTTATGGGTCTACTATTTATGTTAAAAATGGCCAAACCCTAAGTAAAGGTGATGTGGTTTGTTCTTGGGACCCTTATAATGGTGTTATTATTTCAGAATTCGCTGGAAAAGTGAAATATGAAAATATAGAACAAGGAGTTACCTATCAAGTTGAAATTGATGAACAAACTGGTTTCCAAGAAAAGGTTATTTCAGAATCAAGAAATAAGAAATTAATCCCGACGCTTCATATTGAAGACTCTAAAGGAGAAACTATCCGTTCATACAATTTACCAGTTGGAGCACACTTAATGATTGATGATGGAGAGAAAATTAATATTGGTAAAATATTAGTTAAAATACCTCGTAAGTCAGCAAAAGCAGGTGATATTACTGGAGGTTTACCTCGTGTAACCGAGTTATTCGAAGCACGTAACCCATCTAATCCAGCTGTAGTTAGTGCTATTGATGGTGTAGTATCTTTTGGAAAAATTAAGAGAGGTAACCGTGAGATTATTGTAGAATCTAAAACAGGTGATATTAAGAAGTACTTAGTGAAATTATCTAATCAAATTCTTGTACAAGAAAACGATTATGTAAAAGCTGGTATGCCTTTATCTGATGGATCGATTACACCTAATGATATTTTAAATATTAAAGGACCATCTGCTGTACAACAATACTTAGTTAACGAAGTACAAGAAGTATATCGTTTACAAGGTGTAAAAATTAACGATAAGCACTTTGAGGTTGTAGTTAGACAAATGATGCGTAAAGTTAGAATTATTGATTCTGGTGATACTATCTTCTTAGAAGATCAATTAGCTCATAAAGCAGATTTCATTAAAGAAAACGATGAGATTTTCGGAATGAAAGTTATTGAAGATGCTGGAGATTCAGCAAACTTAAAAGCGGGTCAAATTATTTCACCTCGTGAGTTAAGAGATGAAAATTCAATTTTGCGACGAGAAGATAAAAATCTTGTAGTGGCAAGAGATGCACAACCAGCTACAGCAACACCTATATTACAAGGTATTACTAGAGCATCGCTTCAAACTAAATCATTTATATCTGCGGCATCTTTCCAAGAGACCACTAAGGTTCTTAACGAAGCAGCTGTGGCAGGTAAAGTAGATTCTTTAGAAGGACTTAAAGAGAATGTAATTGTTGGACACAGAATTCCAGCAGGTACAGGTATGCGTAACTATACGGATATCATTGTGGGTTCTAAAGAAGAATTTGATGAGATGATGCAAGTGAAAAAAGAATTAAATTATAATTAATTTTTATTCCTGCGAAGGCAGGAATCATTAAAAAATAAAAGCCTTCATGTATATAAACTTGGAGGCTTTTTATATTTAAAAACATAAGATTATGGCAGAAGAAAAAGATAAGCAGAAACAAGGTCAAATTAATATTGAGCTAGATGAAAGTGTTGCTGAAGGAATATATTCTAATTTAGCAATTATTAATCACTCAGTATCTGAATTTGTAGTAGACTTTGTAAATATAATGCCAGGTGTACCTAAAAATAAAGTGAAAGCTAGAATTATTTTAACGCCTCAGCATGCTAAACGACTGTTAAAAGCACTAGGAGATAATGTAGCCAGATTTGAAAATGCTCATGGCGAAATTAAAGATTATGAGCAACCACCAATTCCATTAAATTTCGGACCAACTGGTCAAGCATAAAGAAAGTAAAAGTCTTAAAGTTTATTTAGGGCTTTTTTGTTTTTGATATATTTATTCAAAAATGTAGAAAATTTTACTTTTTTAAGCGACTTCCTTATTTACATAGAATTGTAATGCACCAGAAGGACATTTTTTAATTTGCTTTATAATTACTTTTGTAGAAGCTCCGTCCAAGTCTATCCATGGAATAACAGAGTTTCTAAAAACATTTGAAAGGCCTTTTGCACAACGCTCAGCATTAATGCATACGCAGGGTTTGTAAGTTACAGTAATATCGGAATTACTGAAAACGTTTGGATTTGTTTCCATAAGTAGGTCATATTTGGGGTTATGATTCTGTTTTAAAAGTATGCATCTATAAAATTTAAAATTAAAAATAATCGTTTAAATGTATAAAAAATACGATTAAATACTGTTGTTTTTTAAAATAATCGACGAAATGCATAGTAAAAGTTACTCAAATTCTGATGTGAAATGAAATTTAATACTAGGATATTTTTGTTGAGTCATCTGTAAAGAGAAAGCAGAGTCTGCTAAAAAAACAAGTTGATTTTGCTTATCCTTTGCAAGGAAACGCTGTTTAACTCTAATAAATTCTTTATATTCATCATTCTTGTCATCTTCTGGATCAACCCAACAAGCTTTAAAAACATTTAAGTTTTCGTAAGTACATTTTGCACCATATTCGTGCTCCAGTCTGTATTGAATAACTTCATATTGCAAGGCACCAACGGTTCCAATTACTTTTCTCCCATTGAGTTCTAAAGTGAATAACTGAGCTACACCTTCATCCATTAATTGATCTATGCCTTTAAAAAGCTGTTTAGATTTTAAAGGATCGGCATTATTAATATATCTAAAGTGTTCTGGAGAAAAACTTGGAACACCTTTGTAGTTTAGTGTTTCTCCTTCAGTTAAAGTGTCTCCAATTTTAAAATTCCCCGTATCCTGTAAACCAACAATGTCACCAGGGTAAGATATGTCTACAATCTCCTTTTTTTCAGCAAAAAATGCATTTGGACTAGAAAATTTTACTTTTTTATTGTTTCTAACATGTAAATACGGTGCATTACGTTTAAACTCGCCAGAAACAATCTTTATAAAGGCTAATCGATTTCTGTGATTTGGATCCATATTGGCATGAATTTTAAAAACAAAACCGCTAAATTTATTTTCGTTAGGTTGCACCAAGCGTTCCTCACTTTGTTTTGGTCTTGGTGTCGGAGCTATTTCTACAAAACAGTCTAGTAGCTCTCTAACCCCAAAATTATTTAAAGCTGAACCAAAAAATACAGGTTGTAAATTTCCGTTAAGGTATTTTTCTTTATCAAATTCTGGATATATGCCTTCAACAAGTTCAATTTCTTCTCGTAAAGTATTTGCAGCTTCACTACCAACTAACGTATCTAATTCTTGAGATGCTAAATCTGAAATCTCTATAGTTTCTTCAATATCTTTTCTACTATCACCACTAAAAAGGTTTACGTTTTTCTCCCATATATTGTATATACCTTTAAAATCATACCCCATACCAATTGGAAAACTTAAGGGAGTTACTTTTAATCCTAATTTCTGCTCAACTTCATCTAGTAAATCAAAAGCATCTTTTCCTTCTCTATCCATTTTATTAATGAATACAATCATAGGGATATTACGCATACGACAAACCTCTACCAGTTTTTCAGTTTGCTCTTCAACACCTTTTGCAACATCAATAACCACAATGACACTATCTACAGCAGTTAACGTTCTAAACGTATCTTCAGCAAAATCTTTGTGCCCAGGTGTATCAAGAATATTAATTTTTATGCCATTATATTCAAATGCTAAAACAGAAGTAGCTACAGAGATACCACGTTGGCGCTCAATTTCCATAAAATCACTCGTAGCCCCTTTTTTAATTTTATTACTTTTTACGGCGCCAGCTTCTTGAATGGCACCACCAAATAATAGTAGTTTTTCTGTTAGTGTTGTTTTACCAGCATCTGGGTGCGATATAATTCCAAAGGTACGCCTACGTTCTATTTCTTTTAAAAAACTCATATATTATATAAATGGGTTGCAAATATACTATTTATAGTACCAAAAAAAATAATAGCCATGCACCTCTTTTTATTTTTATGATAAGATTAATGTCTTTTAAAAAATTACTTGGTATTTTTGTAAAACTATGAAAGAAGAACAAGTAATTCTTGTAAACGAAAAAGATGAGAAAATTGGCTTAATGTCAAAAATGGAGGCTCATGAAAAGGCCTTATTACATCGAGCATTTTCAGTTTTTATATTTAATGATAATAGTGAATTGATGTTGCAACAACGAGCATTAGATAAGTATCACTCTCCTGGTTTATGGACCAACACGTGTTGTAGCCATCAGAGGGACGGAGAAACTAATATTGAAGCAGGTAGACGTCGTTTACAGGAAGAAATGGGATTTGATGTAGAACTTAAGGAATCTATTTCATTTATTTATAAAGCTCCTTTTGATAATGGCCTAACCGAGCATGAATATGATCATGTTTTATTGGGTAATTATAACGAATCACCAATAATTAATGAAGATGAAGTTTCAAACTGGAAATGGATGTCATTAGAGGATATTGAAGTTGATATTTCATTACATCCTGAGTTTTACACTGAATGGTTTAAAGTGATTTTTGATAAATTCTACGAACATATAAACTTAGCTACAAATGAAAGTAACAGTTAGTAGAAAGGCTCATTTTAATGCGGCTCATAGATTGTATAGAAAAGATTGGACTGATGAAAAAAACAGCTTGATTTTTGGTAAATGCAGTAACCCCAATTTTCATGGTCATAATTATGAGCTTATAGTAAGCGTTACAGGTACTATAGATAAAGAAACAGGCTATGTTATAGATATTAAAACTTTAAAAGATATTATTAAAGAAAAGATTGAGGACGCTTTCGATCATAAAAATTTAAATGTAGAAGTTCCTGAATTTAGGGAGTTAAATCCCACAGCAGAAAATATTGTTGTAGTTATTTATGATAAAATTAAGCCTGAATTAAAACCAGAATTGGAATTAGAAATTACACTTTTTGAAACACCAAGGAATTTTGTGAGTTATTCTGGTTAGTAATACTATAAAAAGCAAATACTCTTTTTTTAGCATGAGTAAATTTTTAGCATTAAATTTCTTCTAATAATGCTACGTTAATAAAGCTTTATGTTTAATTATTTACTTATTTTTGCACCTAAATTAAATTAGAAATTATGGCGAATGTTAGAAACCTAAAGAAAGACATAAACTATGTTTTAGGAGATATTATTGGAGTAGTTTGTAGTTGGCAAAACGCAAATGAAGATAAAGACGCAAAAAAGAGTGAAGCAATTATTGATGAAGCAATTGAAACGTTTGACGCTTTAATAGCTAAAGTAAACGCTAGAGATGTAGAAAACCCTAAAACTCATTTTAAGGCTATTAATGCAGAGTTAGAAGAAAAAGGACGAGCACTAATAGAAAAAATTAATAAACTAGGATAATTTTTTGACGGACTGCTTGTATATTATTTTTTTGCTATTATATTTGCATCCGTTAAAACGCCGATGTAGCTCAGCTGGCTAGAGCAGCTGATTTGTAATCAGCAGGTCGTGGGTTCGAGTCCCTCCATCGGCTCTAAAAACAAAAAGCCTTTCAATATTGAAAGGCTTTTTGTTTTTTAATAATTTGGCTTATTTATTTTTATCAGCCTCTTTTATTTCGTCAATAAACACTTGTAATTTTTTTCCATATTTTGATGCTTTAACTTTAGGTGTTAAAGAGTTATTTATAGTGTCTAATAAATTAATTCGAGCGTTATAAACTTCAGTTAAAGCAAGGTAAGGAGCTACTTCACTATCTTTATTATTTATTGCAAAATTTACAGCATATAAATATTTACGTTTTAATAAACCATTGTACTCGTTTTCAATTGAACTAAGTTTTGATGTATCAGAATCTTTTTGAGCTTCAAATTGTTCTTTTATCAATTCTAAGTTTCTATTATTTAATTTTGAAATCATGGTTTGATATTCTTCCCATGTTTCTTGTTGTTTAGAGCCTTTAATCTTTGCATCAAAGACAAAGTTTTTTAATGTAGTACTAATTTCTGTAATACCTTTATCTGCAAAAAATGCTATAGCATCGTCTTGGTTGGTGTTTTTATTTAAATATAAATAGAACACTTCTGGAGATTCTATATCGCTATGCAATTCAAATGTAGGATTCCCATTGATCAATATAGAATCTATAGTAATTAGAACTGTGTCTTTTGCCTTTTTAAGATAAACAGTACCTTTTTTTAAACCTTTAATATTAGCTTTAACAATTAAATCGGGTTGCTCTTTTGCACAAGAAACTATTAACATAAGTAAAACAAATAGCGATAATTTTTTCATAATCTATTTTAGAATTTTTGGAATGACAAATATCCTATAATTATATTTTAAATACTAGTCGCATAGAATAATTTATAAACCTTATATGTGTATTAAAATTATGTTAATTGAATTAACCATATTTGAGTTTGGCACAGATATTGTGTAATAATAAATGATTACATTCTAATAAAAGGTTTATTGAGTGGTTACTTTAAACTTAAAAAATGTAATTCATATTTTTGGTTGGTTAGTTAGTAAAAAGGCACCTTAATTTAAGGTGCTTTTTTTATTTACAAAGTGTATTTTATCGATGAAATGCATGTTTTTATCTACAAATGTTAAAATTATATGTATTTCATCGATTTATTATGTTTTTTATCGTTAGTATATTTTTATTAATTATATATTTGGTGTGTACTAAATAACATACTTTTTAGTTCAATGGATTAATTAATTAATATTTGCATTATGTTGTTGGTATAGAGACCCTAAATCTACATCGTAATAAAAAAAGCAAATTGAAAAGAAACCGAGTTTGAGGGAACTCGGTTTTTTTGTACTTCAATTTTAAGGATTACATTTATTTTATATAAATTAGCTTATAACCGTTTACTTATGAAATTTTTTTCAATCTTTTTTTTATTGCTTATTAGCTCTTTGTCTTTTGCGCAATTACCTGAAGGTTTTACTTATGTAGAAGATGTTATCCCAGATTTGGATGTAGAGCTAAGGTATAATACATCAAATAATTTTGTTGGAAAAACCATAGATGGTTATCACTCCAATAAACTTATTTTAACAAAGCAAACGGCACAAGCTTTAAAATTGGTACACGAAGATTTGCAGAATTTAAATTTATGTTTAAAAGTATACGATGGGTATAGACCACAACAAGCAGTAAACCATTTTGTACGTTGGGCAAAAGTTTTAAATGATACTATAAATAAATCTGTTTTTTATCCTAATGTAAAAAAAAGAAACTTATTTAATGAGGGGTATATTGCAAGTAAATCAGGGCACAGCAGAGGGAGTACCGTAGATTTAACTATAATTGATGGAAATACAGGAAAACCTATAGATATGGGTAGTGCATATGACTTTTTTGGGCAAGAATCATGGGTTAATTTTGATGCTATTACCAAAAAGCAAAGAGAAAATAGGCAGCTGTTACAAACCGTAATGTTAAAACATGGGTTTAGAAACTATCCAAAAGAATGGTGGCATTTTACTTTGCGAAACGAACCTTTCCCGAATACTTATTTTGATTTTTTAATTGAATAAAAAAAGCGATTCTCATAATAGAAAATCGCTTTAATAATTTGATTGATGTTGTTTTTTTATTCTTTATCTAAATTTTTAGTCATATTAAACCCTATAAATAAGCCAACACCAGCCATAAAGAAAATAGTTCCAGGCTCAGCTACATTGTCATCCATACCCATCATAACTAGTAAGGCAGAAATAAATACTCCTAGACCAATCCCCATTAATAGTAAGGCTAAGTTTAGGATTAAAACCTTCCAAATTGGAGCGGTGTGGCTTCTTCCTTTCATAAAGATACTAGCGTCTGCTCCTTTTTCTATAAGAGCTAGTCTTTCTTTGTTTCTTGTAGATAAGTATAAATAAACTATTCCGAAAATAGCTAAGAACATACTTATTGGGATAATTGCTTCTGATGCATGCATAATGTTTCGTTTTTAATTGATTAATTTTAATTGATTAATTTTAATGTGTTCATAGCTTATGACGATGTGCTTTTAGTTTTGGTTACACTTTTTTTTAAAAAATATTTTTCTAGATATATGTAACCTTTAATAAAGCATAGTCGTCTTACTTAAAAATGACCACCAACAACGATCAATATTATATCAACCAAATTATTGATGGCGACACTAATGCATTTTCAGTATTAGTAGATCGTTATAAAGATTTGGTGTTTACTTTAGCGTTGAGAATGTTAAAGAATAGGGAAGAAGCCGAAGAAGTATCACAAGATACTTTTATTAAAACATATAAATCGTTGCATAAGTTTAAAGGTGATTCTAAATTTTCTACATGGATTTATAGAGTAGCATATAATACATGTTTAGATAGATTAAAGAAGAATAAAAAACATTTTAATGATGTTGCAATTGATGAGTTTGCAGAGCATCAAATAAAAACAATAGATAATGCTTTAGACAAAATGGAACAGGAAGAGCATAATCAAGCCATAAAAGATTGCTTAACTTTGTTACCTAATGATGATAGTTTTTTACTAACGTTATACTATTTTGAAGAACGTTCTTTAGAAGAGATTTCTAAAATTATTGGTATTAAAGCCAATAATGTAAAAGTGAAAATATTTAGAAGTCGAAAAAAATTAGCGACTATATTAAAGCACAGATTAGAACCAGAAATAATTGAACATTATGAAAGAGAACGAAGATAAATATCTTGATGATTTTACAAAAAAAATTATTAAAAAGGCTTCTTTAGAAAGCCCTTCAATTCATTTTACTTCAGAAATAATGTCTCAAGTAAAAGCATTAAATAAAAGTAAAGTTATTGCTTATAAGCCTTTAATCTCAAAACAAACTTGGGTTTTAATTGCTTTAAGCTTTATTGGACTTTGTATTTACTTAATTTTTGGTACGGAAACACATCAAAGCAGTTGGTTAGATTCTTTAGATTTTAGCAAATTCACCAATGTTTTATCTGGGTTTACTATATCTAAAACCTTGATGTATGCTATTGCCTTTTTCGGATTAATGCTATGTATTCAAATTCCAGTTCTTAAGAATCATTTTGATAAGCAATACGAAGTTTAATTTAATCAATGATTTGTTAGTCTGTTAATTTCTGATTGGTATTGGGGAAACTTTGATACTAGCTGGTTTCTTTTCGGAAGTTCAAAATCATTAAAATCAAAACCAGGAGCTACTGTACAACCTACTAAAGTAAAATCATTAATATTAATTACTTCGGCAGCAAAATATTGTTTAGCTTTAACTACATATTGAGGTAATTCTCCTCTCTCTAAATTATTTCCGATAATAATTTTTTTGTAAATCCCTTCTTCAGAAATTACATGAAGTTTTATTGGCGAACCTTTATAAAAATGCCAAATTTCGTCTTGTTTAATTCTGTGAAATGCTGAAAAATTATCAGAAGTTAAAAGAAAATAAATACATGTTGAATAATTTCTTTTTTCTGAAAAATCTTCTCCAAGTGAATCTACATTTATAGTTCCTTGGCTTCTATAAGTTTCTTTAAAAAAGCCACCTTCCGGGTGTGGCTGTAATTGAAGGCTTTTAATTATTTTTTCAGCTTCAGTCATATTATTATTTTTAATACCAACGCTTCTTTTTCTTTTTAGAAGCCTCACTTTTGCGTCCTTTTTTGTGTTTACTTCCCTTTTTCTTAGACTTATGAATTATAGGTTTTGCTTTTGGATCTAATGGATAAGGGTGATTTTCTTCAATAGGAATTTGCACATTTATTAGCTGCTGGATAGTTTTAATATATGCTTTTTCATCAGCTGAGCATAAAGAGTAAGATATGCCTGTCTGTCCAGCACGACCAGTTCTTCCTATTCTATGAACGTAGGTTTCTGGTACGTTTGGCATATCAAAATTTACAACAGCGTCTAATTCGTTTATATCAATACCACGGGCAGCAACATCTGTAGCTACTAAAATATTTACATATCCGTTTTTAAATTTTTTTAAAGCATCTTGTCTTAAGTTTTGGGTTTTGTCTCCATGTATAGTTTCAACCTTATATCCATTTTTTATAAGAGTTTGCTCTAATTTGTCAACTCCAAATTTTGTTCTTCTAAAAATAAGAATATTGCCTTTAATAGTGTTTCGTAATAAATGTAAGCACAATTCAATTTTATTGCGTTTTGGCACATAATATAATACCTGACTTACATTTTTTGCAGCAGAAGAGGTTGGAGATACTTCAACACGTTCAGGAGATTTTAAAATAGTATTAGCAAGCTGTTCTACCTTGTAGGGCATAGTGGCAGAGAATAGCAATGTTTGTTTACTATCAGGACACAAACGTTCAATTTTTTTAACATCATCAATAAAACCAAGATCTAACATTAAGTCGGCTTCATCTAGTACTAGCGTTTCAACATAATCTAAATTGATATTATCTTGCTTGTGTAAATCGAGTAACCTGCCAGGTGTTGCAATAAGAATATCGACACCTTTATTTAAAACATCTTTTTGCGATTCTATTGAGGTTCCACCAAAAATTACTGTTGACCGTAAATTGGTGTTTTTGCCATAAACTTTAAAGTTTTCATTAATTTGAATGGCCAACTCTCTTGTAGGGCTTACAATAAGAGCTTTAATTTTTTTACCCTTTTTTGGAGCATCTTGCTTATCAAATAGCAGTTGTAAAATTGGTAAAGCAAAAGCAGCCGTTTTTCCTGTTCCTGTTTGAGCTGATGTAATAACATCTTTTTTTTCTAAAACGAGAGGAATAGTTCGTTCTTGTACTAAGGTTGGAGCATCATAACCAGCATCGGCAATAGCTCTTAAAATAGGCTTATTAAGTTGTAAGTCTTTAAACGACATCTATTAGTAATTTAGGCAAAGATAGTTTAAATAGTATAGTTTTTATGATTCGTCACACCATGCAACAGATGAGAGTTTCCAATGGTTAGCTACTTTTATAAATTGTAACGTTTTTATACCTTTACTTTTAAAATACTTACCATTTAATTCTCCTGATTTCTCATAATTACAAAACCGATGAGCTATAGTATTATAAATTTCTGTTTTGTGTGATACTTCATATTCAGAGAAATTTAAGAGTGTGCCATTAGTCAACATTTCTATTCTTGGAGCTATAAAACTACCTATACTATATACTATTGTATTTCCATTTGTGTTACTAATAATAATACCTTCTGGAATGAACATTTCCTTAAGAGCAGAAACATTTGGAGTTCTATTATTGCTATTTGTAAATACATCAAAAAATTGAGATGTAAGATTGTTAATTAAATCCAAATCGTTGTTTGAGGGCATAAGTTATAGTTTGTATATCAGATTTATTTAATGAACCTGTTTAACTTTTTTCTTTTTTTAATAGGAAGGGCTTCAATTTTTAAAGCGATATTAAGGTGGTCTTGATTTTTTTCTTCTGAAAAAAGTAGGTTAAAAAACTGAGCAATTGTAAGACTGTTTTTTGCTTGTTCTATTAACTTAAATGAATCTCCTTTTTTTACAAATCCTTCTTCTAAAACACGCACATATGTTCCAGGTAATCCACTATCTATAAACTGTTTTAAAGCGTTTTGTGTTCCTAGTTTTATTCCAAATTTAAAACAAGGTTCTCTAGGTTGTGTAATTTGCACTAGGGCTTCACCTATTTTATAAATACTTCCGATATGAATTTTTGTTTCATCTAAATCCTTTACTGTTAAGTTTTCACCTAACATACCGTAATCCCAACTTAAATTAGGATATAAGCTTTTCCAATATGCATATTGATTGGCTGAAAATAAATAACAGGCTTTATAAACACCACCATGAACACTTCTATTTGAAATTTCATCTCCTCTAACTGCTTCTTTTTCTAAATAAATAGGAGCATTGGTAGCTGTTTTATATATACCAGTTGTTGTTTCTTTCCCATTCCAAATAATTGTTGTTGGTTTTGCAATATTTGTTGAAATAATTTCCATGCCTTAAAAGTAATGAAAAAACAAAATGCTTCTTTTTAAAAAAGACTATTATTTATCATCAAAAGGGCAAGTTTTAAAATACTCTTGAAGATTAAATTTTCTATCTTGAAATGTTTCGTTTAATATTTTAAAATGATGAATCCTGTCAATTCTAAATGCACGATAGGTGTTACGTAAATAGCACCACGAGATTAAAATCCATTTATTGTTTGTAGAAAATAAAGCATAAGGTTCAATTTTTCTAAAAGTAATATTTGGGTCATTGGCTTTACGGTAATTAATTTCAACATAATTAAAATTTGTAATTGCTAATTGTATTTCTGATAGAGCATTACTAGATATCTTTTCATTATAAGAATCAAAAACAAAAATTTTGCTATTCAATAACTCGCTTTTTTCTTGAATAGAAGTCCTAAATACGGATTTAATTTTAGTTAGAGCTTCTTCAAAATTGGTTACAAAAGATGAGTCATTAGTTTGACTAACCAAATGTTGAGCTGTAATTAAAGCGTTAGCTTGTTTTTCAGTAAACTGAACAGGGGCAACCGTGTAGCCATCCATTAAAGAATAACCTCTACCTTCAATTGTAGTAACAGGTATACCAGCTTGTTCTAATTTTCTTATATCACGATATATAGTTCTAACACTAACCTCAAACCTTTGAGCAAGTTCTGTGGCTGTTAAAAGACGTTTCGATTTTAACAGTGTAAGTATAGATATAAGTCTAGATAATTGAGACATATTAACAAAGATAGTGAACCGACTTGCAATTCACTATCTTGGATTTTAGTTAAAAAATTACATCATAGAATGTAAAGCAACTCTATTGCCTTCTGTATCTAAAAATTGAGCAATAAAACCATTTTCTTCAATATTAGTTTTTGGCATTAAAATTTGGCCACCACATCTTTCAACTCTAGATAGAGGTAAGCCTAAATCTTCTCCACCATTTAAGTAAATAGTAGAACCATCTGTAGTGGGGTTTTGTCCTTCTGCTTCAATAATAGCACCGCCAATTCCTTGATCTTTTTCGTCGTGTTTAAAAATGCCATATTTCATGTTCTGTTCTGGCATTGGGAAATCTGATATTTCAGTTCCTAAAACGGTAGCATAAAATTGCTTTGCTCTGTTGTAATCTTTCACTGGAATTTCAAACCAGTTTACTGCATTTTTCATTTTTTAAATTGATTTAATTGTTAAACTTAAATGCAAATTTATTAGAGCTTGTGTCGAAACATGTCAGGGGTGTTTTTATTTTTTTGCAATGATAAAAAGATAATCACCTAAATCGTTTTCATAAGATTTTATAATATCATTGATTTTTCGAGTAGCGATATCATCTTTTAATTGAATCATGCCAGTTTCTACTTCTTTAGCGTTAGCAAGTGAAGAAAAAGAAGATATACCATGTCTTACTTTTGGGTTTAAATATAAAATTGGATTATGCTTACCACTATATAGAAACAAATCTTTTAAATCTGGTTTAATATTGTATAATTCTGTTTTAATTGAACGGAAACCTGTTTGTTTTATAATTTTTTTGATGGCTTTTAGAGCTGGCATCTGCAACATAGAGTCTTTCATCATTTTAGGAAAATAATGATTTAACCAATATCCAGTCATTTGTTTTGGTGTAGAAGTAAAAATCACCAAATTACTATCGTTTTTTAATACACGATGTAATTCTTTAAACCCTTTTTCTAAATCTTTCCAATGATGAATGGTTAAACTACCTATAATTCCATCAATGCTTTCAGAATTTAAGTTTAAGTATTCAGCTTGTCCAAGCTTCCAATCGATGTTTGGATTATTTAGCTTTGCTTTTTCAAGCATTTCTGTTGAAGGATCAACACCAATAAAGTTAAACCCATTTTCTTGCAATTTAATAGTGTAATTACCAGTGCCACAACCGATATCTAAATATAGTCCATAGGATTTAGGGTTTAAATTAGCCAATAATCGTTTAACAAGATAGTCATCTGCTTTTCTTGTAGCATTATAATTTACTCCTATATCATCGTACTTTGCATTCATTTTATTCCATATAAATTTGCCCACGATGAGGTTTCAAAGCATCTCTAATGGGTTTCATAATATCTTCTGGAACAACCATAAAGGCAATGGCGTGTGCGTCTGTAATTGACTCAAAACCAGTAGTATTAAGCTCTAATTTTTCTAAGTGAATAAAGTCTTTTAAATGAATTTCGTGATGTTCAGCAATTTTTAAAGCATCTGGACCTCGAAAATCCCAAATAAGTTTTAGTTTACGCATTATTTATTAAAATAAAAACTGAGGTTAAATGTAAAGATATATTATATAAATATGAGTAATATTTTTACTTTTTAAACGTTTGTTAAAGCAACTTGTATTATAGGTTTATATTAGTATTTTTGTATCCACTTTGAATAATTTTTTCTTCATGCAGTTAAAACATTTTTTTACTTTATTATTTACTGTAATAATGCTATGCATTAATGCGCAAACAAAAACAAATGAAGTCCTTTTTACGGTAGATAAAACTCCAGTTTACGTTTCAGAATTTTTAAGAGTATATAATAAAAACCTTGATTTAGTACAAGATGAATCCCAGAAAGATGTAGATGAATACTTATCACTTTTTACTACTTATAAGTTAAAATTAAAAGAAGCAAAAGCTTTAGAACTTGACAAAAAACCTTCATATTTAAGAGAGTTAAATACCTATAGGAAGCAATTAGCCAAAAACTTTATTTATGATAATAAAGTTACAGATGAATTGGTTGAAGAAGCTTATGATAGAATCTCGTACGAAATAAAAGCAAACCATATTTTAATTAAAATACCTGAAAATGCAAATCCACAAGATACTTTGGTAGCATTTAATACAATTAGTAAGCTAAGAGAAAGAGCTTTAAGCGAAGGTTTTGAAACGATTAGAAAAGAAGTACACAATGGCAAATCTGTTTTTGGTGAAGAACTAGGGTATTTTTCTGGATTTAGAATGGTTTATAAGTTCGAAAACGAGGCTTTTAACACTAATGTTGATGAAATTTCTCAGCCTTTTAGAACGCGTTTTGGCTACCATATAGTTAAGGTCTTTGATAAACGTAAATCTAGAGGCGAACGTACTGTAGCTCATATTATGGTTAATATTAAAGAAAATGATACATTAGGAGAGAAACCGGAAAATAGAATACAAGATATTTATAAAAAACTGAATCAAGGTGATGCTTTTGAAGACTTAGCTAAACAATTTTCAGATGACAGAAATTCGGCTTCTAAAGGAGGTTTATTGTCGGCTTTTTCAAGTGGGCAATTAAGTTCGCCAGAATTTGAAGATGTTGCTTTTAGTTTAGAGAATATCGGCGATGTATCTCAGCCATTTAAAACCAAATATGGGTGGCATATTGTTAAACTACATGCTAAAAAGTTAATACCCCCGTTTCAAGACATAAAGCCAGAGCTGGAAGCCAAGGTAAAGCGTGATGAACGCTCTAAATTAATTGATGATGCTTTAACAACTAAACTTAAAGCTAAATATAATGTAAGCGATAACCAGCCAGCTTTATCATATTTTGTTTCGCTATTAAATGATGATTATTTAAAAGGAACATGGAAGCTTCCTAAAGATTTTAAAAGTGATTCACCATTAATTAAAATAGAAAACCTCCAATTTACTTTTAAAGAATTTGGTATTTATTTACAAAAAACACAACGAGGAGTTAACCCTAAGTCTACGTTTAAGTCTATAGTATCAGAAAAATACAATACGTTTTTAAATAAAAGACTAATCCAATATCAAGAAAATCATTTAGAAGAAGAAAATGAAGAGTTCGCTAATATAGTTAACGAGTATAGAGATGGTTTGTTATTGTTTGATTTAATGGAAACGACAATTTGGAACACAGCAAAAGCAGATTCTTTAGAAATCCAAAATTATTATAGTAAAAACAAAGAAAAATACATGTTACCAGAACGTGTTGATGCCATAGTTGCATCAGCGACCAAACAAAAAACTTTAAAACGAGTTGCAAAGTTATTGCAACAAGACATGAGTTTAGAAGATATTAAAAAACTGGTAAACAACAATGGCGAAGTGCATGTGGTTTTTACATCAGGTATTATGGATGCAACGCATCAAGCATTTCCTAATAAATTTGAATTTAAAAAAGGAATCTCTAAAATTTATAAACATAATAAAGCATTTATTATGGCTAAAGTAAAAGAGGTTTTGCCTGAAAAAATTAAAACCTTTGAAGAAACAAAAGGTTTAATTATTAGTGATTATCAGGCTTATAAAGAAAAAAAATGGGTTGAACAATTAAAAGAAAAATATAAAATAGTTGTTAACCAAGAAGCCTTGAATAAGGTGAAAAATCAAATTAAAAATTAGCCGTTGAAGTTTAATAAAATCATATTTACATTAATAGTTATAATAACTACGTCATGTACTTTTTTTAAAAAGACAGAAGAAGGTATACCTATCGCGAGGGTAAACGAAACTTATTTGTATTATGATGATATAAAAGACTTAACAACAGAAACTACAACAAAAGAAGATAGTATTTTGGTTGTTCAAAACTTTATTAATCGTTGGGCAACACAGCAACTTTTTGTAGATGGTGCTATGCTTAATTTAAGTGAAGAAAAGCAAGAAACATTTAATAAGCTTATTGATCAATATAAAAATGATTTATATACCAAAGCTTATATTGAAGGCTTGGTTAGAAAAAATATAGACACTACTGTTACAAATAACGAAGTTGAGGTATATTATGAAAAAAATAAAGAAGCATTCAAACTAAACGAAGAGCTTATAAAGTTTCGTTATGTTCATGTAGATGAAAATATAATCAACTTAAAATCTATTGAAGAAAAGTTTAAACGCTTTAATTTAAAAGATAAAAAAGAGCTGGATTCTATGTCAATTCAATTTAAATCCTTTTCATTAAATGATTCAATTTGGATAAAAGTTAATCAAGTTATTGATAAAATTTCAGTCTTAAATCCAGAAAATAAAAAACAACTGTTAAAAAAATCTAATTTTTTACAGCTCAAAGATTCATTAGGAGTATATTTGATGCAAATTAATAACGTTTTGTTACGTAACGAAACTGCACCATTAGAATATGTTAAACCAACAATAAGACAAATAGTTATTAATAAAAGGAAGTTAGAGCTTATTAGAGAATTAGAAAAAGATATTACAAAAGATGCTATTAAAAACAAACAATTTGAAATTTATAAATAATTTAAAACATATATTAGTTTTAAGTATAACTTTACTTGTGGTAAATGTTATGTATGCGCAGGAAATTATTGAAGATGAAGTTAAAGAAACGACTAAGAAAGTTGATACTATAAAAAGCTCTTTTAATGCTAAAAAAGTAGATGGAGTAGCTGCTGTAGTTGGTGATTATATTATTTTAGATTCGGATTTAGATAAAGCTTATTTACAATTACAAGCTCAGGGCGTAAATACTAAAGATATTGAACCATGTAGTTTATTTGGAAAATTATTAGAAGATAAACTTTATGCACATCATGCTATTCAAGATAGTATTCAAGTATCAGATGCTGAGATTCGTCAACAAGTGGATTACCAAGTCCAGCAGTTTTTACAGCAAACCGGTGGTTCTATGGATAAACTTTTAGAATTTTATAAAAAAGATGACGAAAAAAGTTTTAGAGATGAAATGTTCGAAATTAATAAAAGCAATCAATTAGCGGCTAGAATGCAAGCTAAAATTGTAGAAGAGGTTGATGTAACTCCAGACGAAGTTAGAATATTTTTTAATAAAATCCCTGAAGATAAAAGGCCAACTTTTGGTATTGAACTTAAAGTAGCACAAATAGTTGTAGAGCCAATAGTCTCTGAAGCCGAGAAGCAAAAAATAATTGATCGCTTAAAAGGCTTTAAAGCTGATGTAGTAGAAAATGGAGCAAGTTTCAGATCAAAGGTGGTATTATATGGGCAAGATCCAGGAATGAAACAATCTGGGTATATTTATACTTTGGATAGGAATAAACCCCGTTTTGCAAAAGAATTTAGAGATGTAGCTTTTTCATTATTGGAAGGAGAGGTTTCAGATCCTTTTGAGACTGAATTTGGATTTCACATTATTAAGCTTGAAAAAATAAGAGGACAATTATACGATGTAAGTCATGTTTTGTTGATTGCTCAAGTATCTGATACAGCTATTAAAGAGGCTAAGGAACGTCTTGAAAAAGTTAGAAAGAGTATTGTAGCTGGCGATATTACTTTTGCCGAAGCTGCAAGAGAATCTAGTGACGAAAAAGAAACAAAATTTGATGGTGGGCAATTAATTAATCCACAAACTCAAGACTATAATTTTGAATTGACTAGAATGGATCCAGAATTATATGCGCAGATTCAAAATTTAAAGGATAATGATATTAGCCCAGTTTTAAGAGAAGAAGACAGAACAAGAAATGTTAAATTCAAAATTTTAACTGTTACAGACAGAATAGAGGAACATAAGGCTGATTATGCACGAGACTATTTAAAAATTAAGGAGCAAGCTTTAAACGAGAAAAAAGTAATAGCTATTGAAAAGTGGCAAAAAGAAAAAATAATAGATACTTATATTAAAATTAGTGGAAAACATAGAGAATGCGATTTTTCTAGTAACTGGTTAAAACAATAAATATATGTCGGATGTAGCTGCCGTAGAACAATTTGTAAAGCGATATAAAGATTTAAAAACAGAAATAGCCAAAATAATTGTTGGTCAAGATGAGGTTGTAAATCAAATTTTAATTTCCATTTTTTCTGGCGGGCATTCTTTACTTATTGGTGTTCCTGGTTTAGCAAAAACATTAATGGTTAATACCATTGCACAAGCTTTAGGGCTTGATTTTAAGCGTATTCAATTTACTCCAGATTTAATGCCAAGTGATATTCTTGGTAGTGAAATATTAGATGAGGACAGGCATTTTAAATTTATAAAAGGGCCTATTTTTGCTAATATTATTTTAGCAGACGAAATTAACAGAACACCTCCAAAAACGCAAGCAGCTTTATTAGAAGCTATGCAAGAACGTGCCGTTACTGTAGCAGGGCATCATTATAAATTAAGCTTACCGTATTTTGTTTTAGCAACCCAAAATCCTATTGAGCAAGAAGGTACATATCCATTACCAGAAGCACAATTAGACCGCTTTATGTTTGCTATCAATTTAGATTACCCGTCTTTTGAAGAAGAAGTACAAGTGGTAAAGGCAACAACTACAGATAAACAAGCAAAAGTAAATGCATTGTTTTCTGCACAAGAAATAATAGACTTCCAACAACTTATCCGTCGTATGCCGGTTGCCGATAATGTTATTGAATATGCAGTGGCTATGGTTGGTAAAACAAGACCAAATGCTGATGCTGCTAACGATTTAGTAAAAACATATATAGATTGGGGAGCAGGACCAAGAGCTTCTCAAAACTTAATTTTAGCAGCCAAAACTCATGCAGCTATACACGGTAAGTTTTCTCCAGATATAGAAAATGTTCAAGCTGTAGCTAATAGCATTTTAAGACACCGTATTATTAAAAACTACAAAGCAGAAGCTGAAGGTGTTACTGAAGATCAAGTTATTAAGAGCCTTTTCTAATACGCTAATCAAATTACTTTTCAATTAAAACAGATTTAAACCCATTTTTTAAATCGTTAGTTCGTAATTGAGGAATATAATTATAGTAATACTTTATATAATCTATTTGTTTTTTGTTTACACAAGGTAATTCGCCATTTCCAGTAGCCCAAAAAAATATATCTTCGCTTGGTGAATAAAACTCAAAGCCATCAATATAGAATTTAGCGAATTCTGTTTTAATTTTTGTGTTTTCCTCAGGAACAATAATGTTTTTTATTTTAAAAGTATTTAGTTCCATTGCAAAATTATTATTTGTAAAAGCATTCAAGTTTACAGTTATCAAAACAGGAATAGCACTTAAAATGATTGATAACATAACTAGATAAAATCCAATCTTTTTATTTTTTATGATAGATGAAAATACTTGGATAGCTAAAAAAGAAACAAATACAAAAAAGAACCTGTATTGAGGAGAAGTAAACCATAATATAGCAAGCTGAATAATAGCTAATAAATATATTATTAATAGGCTAGATTTATCTTTATTTTTATAAATAAACCAGGGAAAAATAATTAATAGTAGAACAAAAATCTTATTAAAAAGACCATCTAATTTTGGTAGAGTGAGCCATACTTTTATTTTTTTTAATAAGCCTAATTGAGAAACATCAATATTACTCATGCCCTCTATAGTATTTGGTTCGTAAAATTCTAAAAGCTCTTTCGGTACTTTCCAATCAAAACTTAGAATATCTATTTGTGCTATAGGATAAAATAAATAGCCAGAAACTATAGCATTTTTAACAATAAACAACCCCAAAATAATTATACTTAAAAACAAGTATTGCAATAATTTTCCTTTTAAAACTTTGAAATTATTTATAAAAAGTATGACTACTAAAACTGATAAAACTATTATCGTCACTTTAACAAAGCATAAAAAAAGAACTAAACTTAAAATTATTTTAAAGTCATTGATAGTGGTGTTTTTATATTTACTAATGAACAGGTAAAAGATATAAGGGGTTATTAAAAAAATAATCAAATCTGGAGATGGTGCATTAACAAATTGCATTAAAAAAAGAGAAAATAATAGTACTAATCCTAAATTAAAACTTTGAATGTTTTCACGATTATTATAATTATTTAATTTTTCTATAGCCCAAAGCCCAAATATTGTAAATAAAAACCCATTTAAATCATTATAAAAATTGGATAAAAAAGGAAAATTAAACCCAGCTTGTAATGCATGCCATGAAGAATTTTGACCCAGAAACATATGTAAATTTGCTAACCCCTTTACATATCCAAATTCGTTAATCCATTTTATAGTTTGAATGTAATAAGTCTCATTGTCAATCAAATAAGGCTTAGTGCTGCTTTGCGCTAGTACAATAAGAAATAGAAATAAGTAAAGAAATTTATAATGTTTTTTTAACTTCTTAAACAACAATATTAAAGCGTTAGAGTGTGTTTTGAAATCATTTCTATTACTATAAATAAGAATAACGTTTAGTACTAAAATGAATACGTAATACTCCACATTAATCCTGAAAAAGAAAGCAAAAAAACTAGTAACAATAGTATAAGATAAAAGCCCCAAAATTTGAAGAGTAATAGGATGGCAGTCTCTTATACCTAAAACTTTTGTAAATAGAATTCCAAAGTTTTTAGTTGTAATAAAAATGTATATCCAACTTAAAAAAATAAGTAGCATGCAGTTATTATTTGTTACAAACTTAAGATTATTAAAAATATAAATAGAAGGTTGTTATACTGATATTGCTTTTTTCGATGAATCGAAAACTAACTATGAAGCATCCTTTTTTTGTTAATTTGTAAATTTTGATATAGTTATTTTATTGAATCATTATATTTTATAGTTAATAGTTCATTATAATTGAGAATTATTTAAAATTATAATAGATTTGATTAGATTTTTTTAATACATGCGATTATTCGTATTTTTGCAAGACTTTCAAAAACAGAATAAATTTAAATAGATAAAATATGGCATTTGACATCAATATGATAAAAGGTGTTTACACCAAAATGGCTGAACGTGTTGACAAAGCGCGTGAGATTGTAGGTAAACCATTAACTCTATCTGAAAAGATATTGTATTCTCATCTATGGGATGGAAATCCTACTAAAGCTTTTACCAGAGGAAAGGATTATGTGGATTTTGCACCAGATAGGATTGCTTGTCAAGATGCTACTGCTCAAATGGCTTTATTACAGTTTATGCAAGCTGGAAAAAGTAAGGTTGCTGTACCAACAACGGTACATTGTGATCACTTAATTCAAGCTAAAGAAGGAGCAACAGCTGACTTAAAGCACGCAAATAATGTAAGTAGTGAAGTTTTTAATTTCTTAGAATCTGTTTCAAATAAATATGGCATAGGTTTTTGGAAACCAGGTGCAGGAATTATTCATCAAGTTGTTTTAGAAAATTATGCATTTCCTGGAGGGATGATGATTGGCACTGATTCACATACAGTAAATGCAGGTGGATTAGGTATGGTAGCTATAGGTGTTGGAGGAGCAGATGCTGTAGATGTTATGGCTGGTATGGCTTGGGAACTTAAATTTCCTAAATTAATAGGAGTTAGATTAACAGGAAAATTATCTGGTTGGACTGCCCCTAAAGATGTTATCTTAAAAGTAGCCGAGATTCTTACTGTAAAAGGAGGAACAGGAGCTATTGTAGAATATTTTGGACCTGGTGCAATAGCTATGTCTTGTACAGGTAAGGGTACTATATGTAATATGGGCGCCGAAATAGGTGCAACAACATCTACTTTTGGGTATGATGAATCTATGGAGCGTTATTTACGTGCTACAGATAGAGCAGATGTTGCTGATGCAGCTAATGCAGTTAAAGAACATCTAACCGCCGATGTCGAAGTTTATGAAAATCCAGAAAACTATTTTGATCAGGTTATTGACATTAATTTATCAGAATTAGGGCCATTATTAAATGGACCTTTTACTCCAGATTTATCTACAGAGGTAGGTTCAGATATGACTGAAAAGGCTAAAACTAATGATTGGCCAATTAAGGTAGAGTGGGGATTAATTGGATCTTGTACTAACTCATCTTACGAGGACTTATCACGTGCTTCATCAATTGCGCAGCAAGCTTTGGATAAAGGCTTAAAAATGAAAGCAGAATTAGGAATTAATCCTGGTTCAGAGCAAGTACGTTATACTGCAGAGCGCGATGGTATTTTGGAAGTTTTTGAAAACTTAGACGCTAAAATATTTACAAATGCTTGTGGCCCATGTATCGGACAATGGGCAAGATATAGCGACCCTAAAAATGCACCAAAAAATAGTATAGTACATTCTTTTAATAGAAACTTTGCAAAACGCGCAGATGGAAATCCTAATACGCATGCTTTTGTGGCGTCTCCAGAATTAACAGCTGCAATTGCAGTTGCAGGGCGTTTAGACTTTAACCCATTAACAGATAAGTTAATAAATGAAAGTGGTGAAGAAGTTATGTTCGAAGAACCAACAGGGTGGGAGTTACCTCCAAAAGGTTTTGCTGTAGATGATAACGGTTATTTAGAGCCTGAAGCTGATGGAAGCCACGTACAGGTTTCTGTAAAAGATGACTCAGAACGTTTACAATTATTAACACCTTTTACACCTATTGGCAATTCAATTACAGGAGCTAAATTACTAATTAAAGCCTTTGGAAAATGTACTACTGATCACATTTCTATGGCAGGACCATGGTTACGTTTTAGAGGACATTTAGATAATATTGCGAATAATACTTTAATAGGAGCAGTCAATGCTTTTAATAAAAAAACAAACTTTGTTAAAAACCAATTAACGGGCGATTACGGTGGCGTTCCAGATGTGCAGCGCGAATACAAAAAAGCAGATATTAAAACTATTGTAGTTGGTGATCATAACTATGGAGAAGGTTCATCTAGAGAGCACGCTGCAATGCAACCAAGACATTTAGGAGTTGCCGCAGTTATTGTAAAATCGTTTGCACGTATCCATGAAACAAACCTTAAAAAGCAAGGAATGTTGGGGTTAACATTTGCAAATGAAAGCGATTACGATTTAATTCAAGAGAATGACACTTTTAATTTTGTAGATTTAAACGAATTTGCACCAGGTAAACAATTAACACTTGAAGCTGTTCATGAAGATGGATCAAAAGATGTTATTAAATTGAATCATACATACAATGATGCACAAATTACATGGTACAACGAAGGCTCTGCGCTTAATTTAATTAAGAAGCAAAACGCATAGTTTTTAAGATTATATATTTAAAAATCCAGCTTTATAGCTGGATTTTTTAGTTTAATAGATTGTTTTTATTTAGAAACTCTTCGTATTTTTTTAGTGATAAAATATCAGAGAACTTTTCGATTAATTAAAGAATCAAAGAATTGATTTGAGACCCCCTTTTAATTGATAAAGTTCCATCACTTCATCGTCTGTCAGAGATTTGTTAAAAATTGATAATTCATCCATTAAGCCAGTAAAATTCAATCCAAGGAAAATATTTGATTCCTCCAACTCCCATGAAAAAGGATCATCTATTCCGCTTATTTTTCCAGTTTTTTTACCATTTAAGTAAAGACTTGCTAAACTGTTTGCTGTACCCAAACCATCATAAGTTATAAGGACATGAGTCCATATTCTTTTTGAAAATGGTGGTTTTTTAACGCTGACAAGTCTTTTTTCAAATTCTACCAAGAAGGGTGAATTTAGTGTGTCCAAGGTCCAAACTTTTTTATCACCAATAACACCCAATCTGAAATCTGGAGGGTTTTCATCTGTAAAATCTACCCATATTGATGCATCATTGTAATTTGTATCTGTGATTTGTATTGGGTCAGTATACCCATCAAGATCTGTTGAAGGATCAAGGCTTAACCAAAATGAAATAGTACCAGACCAATTTTGTTTATTGTAGGCAATATTATCTTTACTTTTATAAAAAATGACTGTATCACTTTTTTTACCAAACTCAAATGCACTACCAAATTGACCTTTTCCTTCGATAATTCGATGGTCAGCGTTATTCATGCCAACCTGAACCCCTTCCAAATGTCTTTTTGAATTAACATATGTAGAATTAGCCGTATATATATTAGAGTCTCCCAATGCAAAATCTGCTGTAGTTCCGTTATCAAAAGAAACATAAAAAGTTATGGTATTTTTAAATTCTGTAGATGAATTATATTGGCAAGAAAAAAGTTGAAGAAGTAATACTCCAATTATAATAATGTTGATATTAGACTTTTTCATGTTTTATGTTTTTTATTTAATTGGATAAATCACTAATTTTTAGTGTTCAAAGTTGGAAAAGTTTAATGAAATAGTACAATGTTATAAATGAGGATTTTTGAATACGGTCATGAATTTTTTTCATCTATAGTATTTTCATTGTCATACATTGATACTAATGTCAAGTATATAAAATCGTTTCTATTATTGAAGCAAGTTAATTACTATTAATTTATATGTAATTTTAAACTAAAAAACTAAATGAATTATTGAAAGAATTATTTCAAATTCAGAAAATCAAAATTGTATTTTTACAAAAATTTCAAAAATGAATTCCAGAGCAAATCAACTTAAAGCTTTTGATAGATTATTAACCATTATGGATGAGTTACGAGAGCAATGCCCTTGGGATAAAAAACAAACCATGGAAACTTTACGACATCTAACAATAGAAGAAACCTATGAACTTGGTGATGCTATTTTAGATAATGATTTGGATGAAGTTAAAAAGGAACTGGGCGATGTTTTGCTTCATATTGTATTTTACTCAAAAATTGGTAGCGAAACCAAAGATTTTGATATTGCTGATGTATGTAATAGTATTTGTGATAAATTGATAAGCAGACACCCTCATATTTACAGTGATGTTAAAGTTGAAAACGAAGACGATGTTAAACGAAACTGGGAAAGCCTAAAATTAAAGGAAGGCAAAACAAGCGTTTTAGAAGGAGTGCCTAACAGTTTGCCAGCTTTGGTAAAAGCTAATAGAATACAAGAAAAAGTTGCAGGTGTTGGTTTTGATTGGGAAGAACCAAACCAGGTTTGGGAAAAGGTTGAAGAGGAATTAACTGAATTTAGAACTGAGGTAAATTTAGGAAATAAAGATACTATGGAAAGCGAGTTTGGGGATGTCTTGTTTTCAATGGTAAACTATGCACGGTTTTTAAACATAAACCCCGAAAATGCTTTAGAACGTACTAATAAAAAGTTTTCAAAACGATTTCAATATCTTGAAGCTAAAGCAAAAAGCTTAAATAAGCCCTTAAAAGATATGACGCTTGCAGAAATGGATGTGTTTTGGGAGCAAGCTAAACAATTGCCTTAAATAAACTATTAAAAAAATGCAATAAAAAAGCCAACTATTTAGTTGGCTTTTTGGATTTATATTACTTTTAGTAAAGCTCTTTTATTTTGCTAAGCTTTGTTTTCCATAGTGTTAAAGCTTGTTTGTGTGTTTTAATATTATTATGAACTTCTTTTACTAGAGGATTATCATCATCTACATTTGTAAAAAATTGTAAATTATTTTCTAATTGATTAATCTGACTTTTTACCTCGTCTATTTTTTTCCTAATAAAAGAACGCTCATTATCTAAATTTCTATTGTCATCATCAGTTCTATTTAAATTTTCTAATTTGTTTTCATATTTAATCATTTCAACTTCATTCTTGTCCATTTTTAAATTAGAAAATAAGCCATCTAAAGACTTATTAAATTTACCTTCAATATATCGCTTGTCATTTGGTACTCTGCCAATGTTTTTCCATTTTTCAATTTGCTCTTTAATGGTTGACAAATCTTTGTCTTTCTCTCCTGATAAACTTAACTCTTTTAAGGAGCTTAAAAGCTCTTGTTTTTTGTTATAAGCATCAACTTGCTCATGGTTTGCTGCGTTTCTTTTAGAATGCAGTCTGTCAAAATAATAATTACATGCGGTTTTAAATTGTTTCCATATTTTGTCACTGTCTTTACGTGGTACATGGCCAATTTTTTTCCAATCACTTTGAATTTTTTTCATTAAAGCCGTAGTAACCTGTACATCTTCACTGTCTTTGTTGTCTTCAGCAATTTTTATGAGTTCAAGTTTTTTCTTAAGATTTTCAAATTGCTCTTTCTTTAAGCCTTTGTAAAACGCATTTTTTTTCTTGTTAAATGTTCTTACAGAATCTTTAAATTTTGCCCAAGTAGCTTCATTAACTTTTATGGGCACTTTTCCAGCATTAAAGAAGTCATTACGTAATGCTTCAATTTCTTTTATTTTTTTTTGCCAAGAGCTATGGGAACTATTTTCTTGAGTATTGATTGCATCTATACTAGCTATAATTTTAAGTTTGTTTTCAAGATTTTTTTCATAAACCTTATCTATCTCTTTGTAATAAACTTGACGTTTATCATTGATTATTTTTGTAGCTACTTTAAACCTTTCCCAAATACCTTCTCTATGTTCTCTTGCGACAGGACCAAGTTCTTCTTTCCACATTTTATGAAGCTCTTGCAATTCTCTAAAAGAGCGCATTATATTATCATCTTGTGCTAATTCTTCAGCACGCTCGATAATTTTTAATTTTTTATCTAAATTGTGTTTAAAGTCTAAGTCACGTAAATCTCTATTTAAGTGTAAAAAGTCGTAAAATCTTTCTACATGATGATGGTAAGAATTCCAAGCATTATTGTATTTATCTCTAGGTATTGGCCCAGTATTTCTCCACTTTTCTTGTAATTCTTTAAAATGCTTATATGTGGTATTTATATTTTCTTCTACACTAAGTAATCCTTTTAGCTCTTCTATAATTTCAAGCTTATCTGCCAGATTTTGTTTCAGGTTTTTTTCTAAGCTTTTGTAATGATCGTTAAGTTTATTTCTATATTCCTTATACGCTGTTTTAAATCGTTTTTGAATAGGAGAGGAGTAATAAAAATCTATTTCATTCCCACCATCATTTAAGAACTCTGTTTTTTTCTCATCTAATAAAGCTTGGAATTTTGTTTTAAATTCATTGTTTATATCATTTACAGGAGCCTTTATGGCCTGAATTTTTTCATTCTTTAATAATTTTTCTAACTCAATTGCCAAAGACTCTAACGACATTTTATCGTATTCTTTTACTTCAATAGTATGGCGTTCTTTATTACCTTCATCTTCTGCATCTTCAGCATTTGATTCTTCAATTTCATTTATAACATCCTCCTTTTCTGAAGCGTCACTTTCTTCAGTTTTTTCCTCAGGGCTATCTTCATTTACAGGTTCAGTTACTTCAACAGGTGTTTCATCACTATTTATTTGTGAAATCTCAACAGGTGTAGTTTCATTAATTTCTGATGATGTATTTTCAGTAGTATCATCATTATTAATGATTGATTTATTTTCCTCTATTCCGTCTGCTTTTTGCAGGTTATCTATCTCAGACATTTTAAAAAATGTTTAGGTTCGTTTAATACTTTAAAGTTTAAAGATAATAACAACTCTAGTATTTACAAAGAGGAAGCGGTGCTTTTAACGCTTTGAGTAATTATTTTACTACAAATTCCAAATAGACCATGCTTTTTCAGCTTGAAATTTTAACATATCTAACCCGTTAATTATAGTAGCTCCATTAATTTTACCCAAATTAAGAAATTTGGTTTCTTCAGGATTATATATTAAATCGAATAAAACATGCTTATTAGTTATGGCTTTATATGGAATTTTTGGACAATCATTTACGTCCGGGAATGTGCCCAAAGGTGTACAGTTTATTATAATTGTATGTTTTTTGATAGCTTCTTCTGATAGAGTCTCGTAAGTAAAATGAACTTTATCTGAAGCTGTTCTTGAAACATAGCTATATTCAATATTTAGTTGCTTTAAACTAAAAGCAATTGCTTTACTTGCACCGCCAGTGCCAAGAATTATTGCTTTTTTATGATGTGGTTTTAAAAAGGGTTTTATTGATTTTTTAAAACCATAACAATCGGTATTGTAACCTACTAGATTTCCTTTTTTTGTAATTTTTATGGTGTTTACAGCCCCAATAGCTTTTGCTTTTTTATTTACCTTATCAAGAAACGGAATAACTTGTTCTTTATATGGGATAGTAACATTTAATCCTTTTAAGTCTGCAGTGTTTTTTATTAGTGATGGAAAAGAATCAATAGAGTCAATATCAAAATTTTGGTAAGTGACATTATTAATTTTTTCATCTTCAAATTTTTTTTTAAAATATGTTTTTGAAAATGAGTACGATATATTTTTTCCTAAAAGCCCTAATTTGTTCATTTAATTTTTCTTGTTTTTTTACCATAAAACTCTAAAGCTAAAACTATAACGATGCCCAAAATAATAAATGCTATGGCATATAAAGTTTCTGAGTTTAACTCTGGCATAAAGCGTTTGTAATTTTCAATTATTTTTTCTCCGGTTGAATCTAATATAAAACTGCCATTGTTGTTTATTTGATAAATTGTTTTTTTCCAAGGCCATACTACTCCTAAAGATCCAACAATAAAGCCAATAATAGCAGAAAGTGTGATGCTCTTAAAATGCTTTAAAATATAGCTTAATAGGTGTGAAAATGTGACTAGGCCTGTTACTGACCCTAATGTAAAGACACCAAGAACTTTTAGCATTCTTATACGCTCTGGGTTTTCAATAAAACTAAAGTCGCCTTTTAGAATATCAAAAAATGAATCGTATAAAGCGTTAACAGAATCAACTAAAAGTAATACGTAATTCCCTAAAAGAATAAGAATAAACGAGCCAGAAAAACCAGGAAGTGTCATACCAGAAACACTAATTATACCACAAAAAAACACAAACCAAAGATTATCATTTTCTTTGGCCGGATTTAAAAAGCTAATACTTAAACCTACAATAATACCTATGGCTAATGATAGGTATGTTTTATAATTCCAGTCTTCAAAATCTTTATATATATAATAAATAGAACCGATTATCATTCCAAAGAAAACGCTCCAAACAAATAATTCATAATGCTTTATTAAATAGTCAAGAATTTTTGAAACACTAAAGTAGCTAACTATCATTCCTAAGAAAAGTAAACCTAAAAACCTTCCATTTATGTATTGAAAAAAGCTTTTAAAACGCCCGTTAATAAGCAATTTGAATGCTTTACTATTTACTTTTTGAAGTGAATAAATAAATTCTTCATAGAAACCAGCAACAAAAGCAACTACTCCTCCTGAAACACCAGGAACTTTATTTGCAGCACCCATACCTAGTCCCTTTAGAATAAGAAATAATTTATCAGTAAAAGTTCTGGTGCTTTGCATTATTGTTTTTTCGAACCTAGTTTTTCAAGAATAAAAATAGTTAAAAAACCAAGAATCATTAAAATAATTGCAACTGTGATTTGGTTTTCACCCTCAAAAGAAAAAGGCGAAATACTTTCTTCTAATAGAGGTGTTTTTATTCCCTTTGAGTTTCTATGCCATGTTAAAGTTTTTTTCCAAGGCCAAACTTTATTTAAAGACCCGAATATAAATCCAGTAAGCAGTGCTAATGTTATATTATGATGATGTTTAAACAACCATTTTAAAATACGGCTAAAACTAAGTAAGCCTACAAGAGCACCTATTGAGAAAACAGCTATTTTTTTTATATCGAAGTCATGTAAAGCATTACTTAATGTTTTATAAGCGCCAAGAATTATTAAAATAAAAGAACCTGAAATACCAGGAAGTATCATAGCACAAATAGCAATAGCTCCAGCTAAAAATAAGAACCACGAATTGTCATTATTTGCTAGAGCAGGAAGTGTAGTAATATAAAAAGCAATGCATGCTCCAATAATTAAGGATATTATCACAGCGATATTCCACTTGGTAATTTGTTTACCAACAAAATAAATACTAGCCACTATTAAACCAAAAAAGAACGACCAGATTAAAATAGGGTGGTATTCTAGTAAATATTTTGCAAGCCTCATAAATGATACAAAACTTACAATAATACCTAATAGAAGCGCTGTTAAAAAGTTTCCGTTGGCTTGCTGCCAAAATGCTTTTAAGCCTTTAGAAAAAAGTGTTTTAAATAATGAAAGATTGACATTACTAATAGTTGAAATTAATTCTTCGTAAATACCGGAAATAAAAGCAATAGTACCACCAGAAACCCCAGGAACAGCATCGGCAGCACCCATGGCAATTCCTTTTAAAGAAATAATTAGATAATCTATAAAACGTCTTTGCATACTTTGTTAATTTTTGCTTAAACCAAAGGTATGCATTTTAGTGAAACGTTTACTTATAGATTTGTTTTTAGTAAGTTTTTTACAAAGATTTTATTAGAAACTTCAGGAAAAAGTTCTTCAATTATAAAGTTGTATTCTTCGTTATGCTTTAATCCATTTTTTAAATAAAAAGTGCCTTTGCTTTTTTCATTTAAAGAAAAATAAAGTCCGGCTAATCTGAATTCTATTTCAGCATTTTCTGGATAAAACTCAATAGCTTGTTCAAAATTATATATTGCAGCTTGGGGCTCACCCAATTTAATTAACAAATCTCCTCGAGATAACCATGTGTTTAGTTCGTAATTGCCTAATTCTAAAGTTTTTTTGTATCCGCGTTCTGCTTCTTCATATAGCTTTAAACGTTGATTGATTTGCGAATATAACTTCCAATACATTACATTCTCTGTATCAATATTAATAGCTTTATTAATATAATATAACGCTTTTTGGTAGTTTCTTTTTTTATTATAAAACTTAGTAATAGCAATCCATCCTTTATCTAATAAAGGGTCTTCATGCACAGTTCTGTAGTAATATTGAACTGCTAAGTCGTCATTCTTTAATTTCTCGTAACAATTACCAACTCGTAATAGTGCAAAAGAGGTTGGCTCATCTAATTGAAGAGAGATATTATAATTTTCAATTGCATCTTCGTAGCGCTTTAACTCTTCAAGAACTTTTCCGCGCTCCAAATACGCACCAACAAATGTGTCGTCAGAAATAATAGCAAAATCATAAGCTGCTAACGCTTTTTTATATTTTTTTAAAATTACATATTGCTTTCCTAATTGATGCCATGCAACTTCGCAATATGGGTTTTTATCTAAAAATACATTTAAATAGGATATTGCATCCTCGTTTTGGTTAAGAAATTCAAAGCAATAAATAACATTATATAGAGCAGAGTAATCATCTAAATCTTGCTCTAAACATTTCATGAAGTATGTTTTGGCATCTTCAAATCTATCTAAAAACAGATACTCCATTCCTATTAAGGAATACAGGTCTACAACATCATCTGTAAGCTTTAGTGCTTTTTTTAAAACCTCAATAGCTTTTAAATGCTCATCTTTTTTTGATAAAACATTTGCTTTCTGAATATAAATTTCTTCGTTTAGAGGACTTAAAGAGTAAAGCTCATTTAGCAAAGCATCGGCATCAGCTAATTTGTCTTCAAAAACATAAATCTCTACTTTAAAAAGTTTTAAATTAATTGAAGTTGGGTGCTGATCTAAACCTAATTTAATGGCTTTTTTTGCTAAAGCAATTTTACCCTGATTAAGATAGTGGTGAATGATGTTTTCAAATTCTTCTGAATCGAAGAATAAAACATGATTAGTTTTTAACATCGATTCAAACTTTGTAAGAGGCAAATTGTTGTTGTCATTATGACTAAACTCCATAAGCACATTGTAAGTTTCTTCGTTAATAAATTTAAGGCTCTATTCTAATTCTTAAAGCTTATATCCCAAATGTTTTTAACAAAGTAATCAACAGTTGTGCTAAGAATGTGGTTTTGAATACGGTTTTGTTTGATTTTCAACAGATTGAAAATTAATTTTCTTGCTGAATAGTATTCAAAATATTAATAATAATAGAGCATCCTTTAGCAATTTCTTCATTTGAGATGGTAAGAGGGGGTGTAATTCTTACTGCTTTAGGCTCAAAAAGAAGCCAAAAAAGTATTAAACCAGCATCTTGACATTTAAGAATTAGCGAATTTGTAATAGCATCAGAAGGTGTAATTATGGCAAGCATTAATCCTTTACCACGTATTTCTTGAATTAAGGGATGCACTAAAAGTTTTCGGAATAGTTGCTCTTTTTCTAAAGCTTGTTGCATTAAATTACTTTGGATTACCTCTTGTAAAGTTGCTAAAGCTGAAGCTGCAATAACTGGATGCCCTCCAAAGGTTGTTATATGACCCAACTTGGGTTTATTGCTTAGTAAATCCATGAGCTTGCTAGAAGCTGTAAATGCGCCAATTGGCATTCCTCCTCCTAAACCTTTTCCTGTAACCAAAATATCTGGAATGCAATTATAATGCTGAAAACCAAAAAGCTTGCCTGTTCTACCTATCCCAGGTTGGATTTCATCTAAAATCAATAAGGCTCCAACTTCATTACAACGACTTCTAACTTTTTTTAAATAATCATTTTCTGGTTCGATAAAACCTGCACCACCTTGAATGGTTTCTAAAATAACACAAGCGGTTTTAGTAGTAATATGCTTTAAGTCTGCTTCTTTATTAAAATCAATGAACCTAACCCCTGGCAGCAATGGACGAAAGGCTTGTTTACGTTCTTCATAGCCCATAACACTCATTGACCCCATGGTATTACCATGATACCCTTTATTTGCAGCTATAATTTCGATTCGTCCTGTAGCTCGTTTTGCTAATTTTAATGCGCCTTCAATAGCTTCGGTTCCAGAGTTTGTTAAATAGGTTTTTTCTAAAGATTGTGGGAGTTGTTCTGCCAATAGTTTTGTGAGCTCTACTGCTGGTTTTTGAATATATTCTCCATAAACCATAACATGCATATACTTATCTAATTGAGATTTTATGGCATTAACTACTTTTGGGTAGTTATGCCCTAGTGTACATGCAGAAACCCCAGCTACAAAATCCAGATGGGCTTTATTATTAATATCATAAATGTATGAACCATTAGCATGAAAAATTTCCATGGCTAAAGGATGAGGAGAGGTTTGTGCTTGATATTTAAAAAAATCGGATGTCATTTATTGTTGCTCTTTTGAGACACCACTGGCATTATTTAACTTCTTTTTATCTGCCTCCGTTAGCTTGGGTGGAATAATTTTCTTTTTAGTTGGTTTAGGCAAATTCCTTGAAGCTTTAGATTTTTCTTTTGAAGCTGATTTAGCTTCTTTTTCTGCTTTTTTAACACGTTCCAGTACATCTTCATCTACATAATCTTTTTGAGGTACATAATCTTCCAAACCTTTTATAACTGGCAAAACTAGAGGAGGATCATCTGCGAATAGGTCTTTAACACTATTAGGACGTTCATCTTCTCTCCAATCAAAACCTTTTAAAAGCTTTTCGTTTTTTGGATACTTAGATTCTGGGTAAATATCGCCATCTATTTGATTAATCTTCCTTACTTCCTCAATGTCCCGATTTACTATAGAAATTTTAATGCTTCCAGATTTTGATTTATCTATACCAATAAGTTCGTTTAGGTCATTTCTAAAATAGTAAATAGATTGTGCATTTTTTAAAATATCTACTTGATATAACTCATTATCATCATCAAATAAGCCCACTAGCTTTTTACCATTTATTTGATTGTAACCTGCATCCAAAGTGTCTTTACTAATAATAAAGGCATTGTCAAATACAATAAGCGAATCTAATTTTTCGGTTTCAGGATTAGATTTTAAATGAATAGTATCACCAGTCATTTGATTTTTAATATTCCAAAGGATAGGTTTTCGTTTTACAGAAAAGGCATCATCATTATCAAAACGCGAAATATTTATAAGTTTTGTTAAGCCAGTTTCTTGATTCGAATGTATAGAATCTGCTTTAGCACTCATGTCCGATTTAAAAAGGCGAGCATTTCTAAAGGCTCTAGTTATTCTTTTTTCAGGCTTGCCTGTAACCATAAGAGTATCGGCATGTATATAAATAGAATCTTTTTGTTGTTCAGTAATAGCTAAAGCACGTTTTGTTATAAACATAGAATCTTTTTGCTTGTATACTTCAGCATAATGCCCTTTTATAATGCTTTTGTTTATTGTGTCAGTTACAGTAATATTATTGGTAGCAGATGCAAAACTAGTATTGTTGTCAAAATATAAGCTATCACCTTCTATGGTTCTGCTTTCATAATCTATTTTTGCTTTTTTTACTGCATATCCTATTTTAGTTTCGGTATCGTAAAAGCCCTTTTCACAATAGGTTTTGCTTTCGGGTGTAGTTATGGTTGAAGGGCCAAAGAGGTAGGCATGACCAGTTTCATCATAAAAGTCAAAGTAATTGGAATTTACTACTGTACTATCATTAGTTAAAACTACATCTTCTACAAACTTATACTTTTTTGCATCCATGTAATAGCGCCCAATTTTACTGGTAATAGTTCCTGAAGAGTCAATTTCTACATTACCACCGTTTCTATAAAACGCTTGTTGTTTTACACGATCAAAATATAATGTGTCAGATGAAATTTTTGAATCAGGGTTTTCTAAAACCACATCGCCACTGGCAAATGCTAATTGTGTTATACCACTATATTCAACATATTTTGACATCATAGTTATGGTATCTCCCTGTTTTATAATTACATTACCATAAGCTTCAATAAAATCTTCTTTACCATAATGGATGGCTCTATCGCACCACATATTAATATCTTCATGGATAATATGTACCTGTTCTGAATCATCTCGGGTTAAAATTTTTGCTCCAGGATATTTAAGTTCATCAAAGTTTAAAAAACCTGAGTACTCAATTTTGATTTTTTTTTGAGCTTGACTAAATTGGGGTTGCCCTAAAACAATAAAAAGTAGGATATAAAAAAGATAAGATAGTCTCAAAGTAAAATTTGTTTGTAGCAAAAATAACGATAATAATAATGTTTAATTATCTGTTGTGTTTTTTTTATGATTTTAAAGCGTGATTATTTTAAATTTTTAATGGTTAAATATAATTGCTTTATAACAGCTCTCATTTTATCAATATCTAAAGTTTCGATAGTATCGTCTTTAGTGTGATAATTTTTATTTCTATAAAAAGCGGTATTTGTAATCATTACAGCAGGGTAGTCAAAATTCCAATAGTTTAAATGGTCAGAGTAATCTACACCTGCAACCAAACTAGAGCCTTTAAAAGAGTTAGTTTTAATTACATGCTGTTGTTTCATTAGTAGTTCAATTTGCTTCCCAAACGCACCACTTTTTTCACTTTGTACTACGGTAATAAAATCGGCAATAGTGCCATATTCTATAGCCATTTCTTGTATTGGATAATTTTGAGACCCTTTTTTTTGACTGTAATACCCAATCATTTCTAAACAAATCATACCTTTTACAGGAATGTTGTTTGTGTGTAAATAGTTGGCATGAACATAGCTTCCCATTTGTTTGGTTCTAAAAAATGGAGGTTCTTCTAAGGTGTAGGCTACAAAATCTATTCTGTATTTTAATTGCTCTTTTGAAAGCAAGCGTGCTAGTTCAAGTAATCCTACAACGCCACTAGCATTATCATCTGCCCCTTGCTGATTGCCGCATACATCATAATGTGCCCCAATAATAATACGCTTTTTGTGCTCCATACCAATGGAACCGATAACATTTTTATAAATGGCTCCGTTTACTTTGTATGGTTGGAAAATAACGGAATCGCAAGCCTTGATTAATTCAGATTTTATATAATCTGCTACAGTATTTAAGGATTTTATATTTTGATAATTTCTACTTTTCGGAGTTTGGGTTATTTTAAGTAAATCGACTTCAATTCTGGTTTTATTTGTAAGCTCTAAAGAATCTATAGAGTTGTTTTGGGAATAAACGCAAATTGAGAATACTAGAAGGCAGATGTGGAATATTTTTTTCATTTGGAATGTTTTTTATTATAGTTCGCTATTTTGTAAATACCTAAAAACACTTCAAAATTGTTTGAAGTGTTTTATATTTGTTATTATAATAAATCAACACTATTTTAATTTAACTATCTTAAAAGATTTAACAATAATATAAATTGATAAAGTTATGTAACTAATAGTGGTAATGAAAAAATAAATTTCTTTATCTATTCTTTCCCATAAATTCTTGTCTAATAACATATCTATTAAAATTATATATGTTAGAAAATAACCAATAATTAAAATATTTTTTTTGTTTTTTATAAATGAAAATAAAACCAAAATCACTCCAACAGATGCTAGTATTGGCATTATAGTATGTTCAAATTCTGTAAAAGTATAAATCAAAGATGTTATTAATACTAAGAGCATTGGTATGAGAGCATGTGGATTGTTTCTAGTAATTATTAAAAAAATAATAATTGAAAGAACTTTAAGATAGTTTAGCTGTTTAAATGAGTTTAATTTTGTTTTCATCTTAATTAGATTAGGAATAATTTAAGTTAATATCCATTTGATAAATAATCAATTATTACAATTTCCTGATTGAGCAGGCCCATTTGCTATAGTCGTATTTATTGAATAATTATCGCTTTCAGGTAAACCCCGAATATATTGCCCTAAAACAGAAGGGCTTGAACCACCATTACCTATACCTGGATATATAGCGAAACAATTAGGTAAATTCAAACTAGTAAAATTTGAAATATCTATTACATAATCAGTGCAATTATAGAGATTAATATTGTAGCTAGTAGGAATTGTATTAGCAAAATTTAATATTTCAGATAAGATTGAACCAGATATATTAATAGTAATGCTTGCGTCATATTCATGGTTTTGATTATTTCCTATTGCTCCATCTGCTGCACCAAATGATTTAGCTTTTTGATCTGGATAGAACCCAAAAGAAACTGTGTTTCCATTCTGTGTTATGGATACAAAGGCGTGACCAGGGTCTCCAGAACTACTTATGGGTAGAGAAGAATTATTAACAGGCTGGTCAGCATAAATTGTAAGTTCAGCGTTTTGCGTAGAGTCAAAACAATTTAAGAATTTTTTCATATCCGTTATTGGGTTGTCTGGAGCTACAACTACAACTGTAGCTACACAATTCCCATTACCATCTTTAATATAACCTTCAGAGCAACCTGTACTACCAGTGCTTCCACCACCAGATATTGGACTCCAAGTATTATTGATACTACCACCGCCTCCACCTAGGTACAAAATTTCTAACGGGATATAATTGATATTTTTAGGTTTGGTTGCATTTATAACGACTTCCTCGCCTTCCATACCGCAAGCAATACCCCAACAATCTTCTTCATCTTCATCTCCTTTAGAAGTTGTTAGGCTTTTTGAGGATTTTGATTCTATTGATGTAGGTTTTAGAAACCTCGATACCAATATGTCATCAACAACTTTAAAGGCATTAATGTAGTTGCCATCTAAATCTGTGATATAGAGCTTTCCTGAAAATTGTTCAGTACTTGAATTTTCATCTCTTACCATGCTGAAAATTACAGATTCGATAGAATCTTCTATTTTTAGTAATAAAATTCGGCTATAAACATTTTGGTAATTGGTATACGCAGGTATTATAGTTAGCAATTCTTCACTATCAGTAATTTCTTCGTGAGAAATGAAGTCTAGGTTTGGAATAGCGTACGGCTCATTTTTTTGTTTTGAATTTTTTGAAAATTCGTCAATACTAAATAAATTTTGAACTTCAGTAATGCTTACGGTTTCAATATTGCCTTGTTGTTCTGTAGTTATTTCTTCTTTATCACAGTTTGTAAACACTATGGTAATGAATAGTAAAAGAATTGCTTTTAAAAATGTTTGCTTCATGTTATTTTATTTTTGTTAATAGATGAAACAATATTAGTGTTGTATTATCATATAAAGTCCAGTTTCTATATGAAGTTAAGGATTCCGGACATCTTTTTTATACTCCATTGGTGTTTTTCCTGTATGCTTTTTAAACGCTGAATAAAAACTGGATTTTGAATTAAAACCTGATTCTAAACCAATAGCGACTATGGTATAATTATTATAATCGGGATTAGCTAGCATTTCTTTTGATTCTCCAATTCTTAATAAATTTATATAGTCATTAAAGTTCGAGTCAGTATTTTTGTTTATTAATTGTGACAGATACCCTTCGCTTAGACTAAGCTCTTTTGATATTGCCTTTAAAGTTAAATTAGGGTTTAAATACTTTTTCTCTCCTTTTATATAGATTTCTAGTTTATAAAACCCTTTAGAGTTTTCTTGTAGATTTGGCACTAGCTTACTTTTTTTTAAAATTGAGATCCTTTTTTTTCTTAACTCAATTCTTTTTTTTAAATCTTTGGATTTATTTATGCCTACATAACCAATCCAATAGACTAGCACAGAAATTCCAATCCACATCGGATAGAATATATATGATTTATTCAAATTATAAATAACAACAATTATTAAAGCACAAAACCAGCAAAAACATACAATTACCCCTGTATAGATTAATTTTTTTAACCAGTTAGTTTCAGATTTCACCCATGTAATATCATAGCTTTTGTCTCTTTCATGTTTTAAAATCATTCTATATACAAAAACCATGATTAGGATATTAAAAATAAAAGATAAAAATTCTATATATACATATATTCCTCTTTGAAAATGTGAAGCAATTTTGTTTATACTATCTGATGAATGCGTTAATAAGATGTATGTAATATGGATTAATAAAACTATAAAAAAGGGTAATATTAGAATCAATTTGATTTTATAATTGAGTTTTTTACGACCAATAAATTTGTGTACATATAAATAAAACATGGGTAAAACTAACCAATGCCAAGGAATGTAAATTAACTTTATAAATGAATAGACGTTTGCTAGTTGAGTGTCTAAAAACCAATATTGTAAGTTGCTTAGTGATAAGAAAAGAACTACTAAACCTAAATAAATAGTGTTATTGGTAATATATTTTTTTTGAGTTAAAACTATAAGACTAAATATAAATCCTTGTATAACTCCTGAGATTATAGTGATGTTGTAAATATTAAAATTTAAATCATTCATAAATCAAATATAAAGAAAAAGACTACTTAGAAAGTAGTCTTTAATTTTTATTTAAAATATTTGTTTAAGCTTTTAAGAAACCAATTGTTGCCTAAAAATAGTTTGTTTTCTATCTGGACCAACAGAAACAATGGTAATTGGAATTTCCAGCTCTTTTTCTAAAAACTCTATATACTCATTTAATGCTTTTGGTAATTGAGAAGCCTCAGACATTTCAGTTAAATCTTCGCTCCAACCACAAAATTCAGAGTAAATAGGCTCTACATTTTCTGGCTCGATATTGTAAGGGAAATGTTTTATAACTTCTCCTTTATATTTATATGCTGTACATACTTTTAAGGTTTTAAAACCAGAAAGTACGTCGCCTTTCATCATCATTAATTGTGTTACACCGTTTACTTGACATGCATATTTTAAGGCAATTAAATCTAACCAGCCACAACGTCTAGGTCTTCCTGTTGTTGCACCAAATTCGTTACCAACTTTTGCCATAGTTGCTCCATCTTCATCAAACAATTCGGTAGGGAATGGGCCAGAACCCACACGGGTTGTATAGGCTTTAAAAATTCCAAAAACATCACCGATTTGATTAGGCGATACACCTAAACCTGTACAAGCACCAGCTGCTGTAGTGTTACTTGATGTTACAAAAGGATACGTACCAAAATCAATATCGAGTAATGAACCTTGAGCACCTTCGGCTAAAATAGTTTGTCCAGATTTTTGTGCTTGATAAATATATTCTTCAGAATCAATAAATTTTAAAGATTTTAAAACTTTTACAGCTTCAAAAAACTCTTTTTCTAATTCGGTTAAATCGTATTGAACATCAACATTATAAAAAGAAATCATTGATTCATGCTTATTTGCTAAAGCTCTATAGCGTGTCTTCCAATCGCTTAACTCTAAATCGCCAACACGAATACCATTACGACCAGTTTTATCCATATAAGTTGGACCGATACCTTTAAGTGTAGACCCAATTTTAGCTTTTCCTTTTGAGGCTTCACTAGCAGCATCTAACAAACGATGGGTAGGTAAAATAATATGAGCTTTGCGAGAAATAAGAAGCGATTTTCTATAATCTACATCTTGTTCTTCTAATTTATCTAGTTCTTTTTTAAAGATAACAGGGTCAATAACTACCCCATTTCCTACTAAATTTGTTGCATCGTCATGAAAAATCCCAGACGGAATGGTATGTAAAACATGTTTTCTTCCGTTAAAAACTAGGGTATGTCCTGCATTTGGACCACCTTGAAAACGAGCAATAATATTGTAGTTGGATGTTAGTACGTCAACAATTTTTCCTTTGCCTTCGTCTCCCCATTGTAATCCTAGTAGTAAATCTACTGCCATTGTAAAAATTAGTTATTTAGTTGATTTTCTATTTCCGTAAAAATAAAGTGAGTGGTTATTAATTTCGATATCAAAAACTTCTTCGATGGTTTTTTTTATGGATTGAATTCGCGGATCGCAAAACTCAATAACTTCACCGGTATCTGTAAGTATAACATGATCGTGTTGTCTATCGAAATATGACTTTTCGTAATGCGCTTGGTTTTGTCCAAATTGATGTTTTCTAACTAAACCACATTCTAAAAGTAATTCAATAGTGTTGTAAAGTGTAGCACGAGAAACACGATATTTCTTGTTTTTCATATTAAGGTATAAAGACTCAATATCGAAGTGTTCGGTGCTATTATAAATTTCTTGTAGTATAGCGTATCGCTCTGGAGTTTTTCTATGCCCGTTACTTTCTAAAAAGCTAGTAAATACGCTTTTAACTATGTCTTGATTTTTTGTATCTGCTTTTGCATTCATAATTTCGTCGCAAATTTACACTTTTTTTACACTCTAGTAACCTTATCTATGCCATTAATTTTTTTAAGTTTTTCCAATAGCTTTTTTATAATGGTATTATTCTTTACAACAACATTAATTTTCCCAGAGAATAACCCATCATCACTTTCAAAACTAATGCTTTTCATGTTTACATGCATATTTTCTGAAATAATATTTGTTATGTCGTTTACCAAACCAATATGATCAATTCCAGTAATAACAATTTTTACCAAAAATTCTTGCTGAGATGAATCTACCCATTTAGCAGGCATAATTCGGTACGCGTAATTAGATTGCAAGCTTAGCGCATTTGGGCAGTTTTTTTTATGAACCTTAATACCTTCATTAACTGTTAAAAACCCAAAGACATCATCACCGGGAATAGGGTTACAGCAGTTTGATAATTTATAGTCTAGTTTTTCTTCTTCTTTACCAAAAACAAGCGAATCATATTTAGCGGTAACTTCTTCTTTTTCTAAATCTTCTTTCTTTATGGTTTGCTTTCTAGATATTTTATTTTTTATAAAACTCATTAAAGCATTGCTTCTAGAGGCAGCATAATCTTTAAGCATTGGATTATCTATAGTACCAATACCCACTCTATAAAATAAATCGAGACTTGTTTTTAATTTAAAATAGTTAACTAATTCATTTATTGAAGATTCGTTAAGCGTTATTTTAAGTTGCTTTAATTTCCGTCGCAATATTTCTTTGCCTTCTTCTCCAATACGTTTTTTGTCTTCTTTTAAAGCCGATTTAATTTTGCTTCTGGCTCTTGCTGTGGTTGAATAATCTAACCAATTGGCATTGGGTTTTGCACTTTCGGATGTTAAAATATCTACTTGATCACCACTTTGTAATTCGTGACTTAAAGGCACTAATTTACCGTTTACTTTTGCGCCACGAGTTTTCATACCAACTTCAGTATGGATACTAAAAGCAAAATCTAGAGAAGTAGCTCCTTTAGGTAATGATTTTAATTCTCCTGTTGGTGTAAAAACAAAAATTTCTTTTGAATATAAGTTTAACTTGAATTGCTCAACAAAATCAACAGCATTAGTATCAGGATTCTCTAAAGCTTCCTGGAGTTTGTTTATCCAAGTTTCTAAACTGTCTTCTTTTTCGTTAGTTTGCTTGTATTTATAGTGAGCTGCATAGCCTTTTTCGGCAATTTCATTCATACGCTCGCTACGTATTTGTACTTCTACCCATCGGCCTTTAGGTCCCATTACAGTTATATGCAATGCTTCGTAACCTGTTCCTTTTGGTGATGAAATCCAATCGCGAAGGCGTACAGGGTTTGGTCTAAAATGATCGGTTACAATTGAATATATTTTCCAAGCAAAAAACTTTTCATTTTCTTCATCACCTTTATAAATAATTCTAATGGCAAATTTGTCGTAAACTTCATCAAACGAAACGCCTTGTTTTTGCATTTTTCTGCGAATAGAAAAAATAGATTTTGGTCGTCCTTTAATAGTGTAATCCATTAATTCTTTATCTAAAGAATTTTTTATTACTTGACTAAAGGCTTCTATATATTTATCTTGCTCTTCTTTGCTTTCTTTTATTTTGTTTAAAATATCATTATAAACTTCTGGCTCAGTATATTTTAAACCTAAATCTTCAAGCTCAGTTTTAATATTATATAACCCAATTCTATGAGCTAAAGGCGCGTATATGTATAAGGTTTCTGATGCTATTTTGACTTGCTTATCTGCCCGCATAGAATCCATAGTTTGCATATTATGAAGTCTATCGGCAATTTTTATAATAATAACTCTTACATCATCATTTAATGTAAGGAGCATTTTACGAAAATTCTCAGCTTGAAGCGATATATCCATATCTTTTTTAAGCGAAGATATTTTTGTAAGCCCGTTTACAATCTTTGCAACAGTTTCTCCAAATAGCCCTTCTATATCTGATATTGAGTAGTCTTCGCTGTCTTCAACAACATCGTGTAGTAATGCCGCTGCAATAGATGTGGCATCCAAACCAATTTCTTGAGCTACAATTTTAGCGACTGCTAAAGGATGAAAAATGTAAGCTTCTCCAGATTTTCTACGCTGATCTTTATGTGCATCAAGTGCAACATCAAAAGCACTGCGTATTAATTTTTTGTCTTCTTTTGAGAGTGTACGATAGCTAACCTTTAATAATTCTTTATAGGCTTTGGTAATGGCAATATTTTCTTTTTCTAAGGCTTCCTCTGTCATAAATTAAAAGTAGCATAAAGAAAATTAACAGCCAACTAGAATTTAACTTTTTGTGGTTAAAATCTCAAGTTTTATGAATTTAAAAAATTCACAAGTAAATTCACGGCTTTTCCACGGTGCCCAATACTATTTTTTAGGCTTAAATTCATTTCAGCAAAAGTTTGGTTGTAACCTCTAGGTTTAAAAATAGGGTCGTAACCAAACCCTTTTTCTCCATGTTTAGTTGAGGTAATTTCTCCTTTGCAAATACCAGTAAATGTTTGCTGTTTGTTGTTAAGTTGCAAAACTATTACTGTTTTAAATTGTGCATTTCGGTTATTTTTATGGTTTAATTCTGCAAGTAATTTATCCATATTATCATTTGCATTACGTTGTTCTCCTGCGTAACGCGCAGAATATACTCCAGGTGCACCATTTAAAGCGTCTACTTCTAGACCCGTATCATCAGCAAAACAATCAAAACCATAATGCTGTTTTATATATTCTGCTTTTTGGGTAGCATTACCTTCTATAGTACTTTGGGTTTCAGGAATATCTTCAAAACAGCCAATATCTTTTAAACTTAAAAGTTTAATATGTGAAGGGATTAAAGCTTGTACTTCTTTTAATTTATTAAGGTTATTGGTTGCGAATACGAGTTGCATGAAATGATATGTTTAGTTAATCAAAAATAATACTATATATGTCTAATTAAAAGAATAATATTTAAAGCTTTTTTATATCTTTAATATCTAACTGAAACCAAATATGACTACATTTAACTCACCTCTCGAAGCTTTTATGCATTGGGAAAAAGAAACCCCAAACCGTATTTTTTTGAAGCAACCTGTTAACGGAACGATTGTTACCTATACATTTAGAGAAGCCAAAGAAACCGTTTGTAAAATAGCTTCAAAACTAAAAAGCTATAATTTACCAGAACGAAGTCATATTGCTTTACTTTCAAAAAATTGTGCCCATTGGTTACTTTCAGATTTAGCCATTATGATGGCCGGTTATGTGTCTATTCCTATTTATCCAACTTTAAATGGGGCATCGATTAATCAGATTTTAGAACATAGTGAATCTAAAGCGATCATAATTGGAAAGTTAGACAACTTTGAGTCTCAAAAATCTGGAATTCCAGATATTCATAAAATTAGTATTGGTTTGTTTGGTGAAAATGAAGGTGATTTATGGGAAGACATAATTAAATCTGAAAAACCTTTGGAAGTAATGCCAAAAATTGATACTAACGATTTACATACTATTATTTACACATCAGGAACCACTGGTACACCAAAAGGAGTAATGCATTCTGTTGGTAATATTATGGAAAGTATGCGTGTTATAAAGTCTGTAATTAAGTTATCTCCTTTACCGCGATTGTTTTCATATTTGCCTTTAGCACATGTAGCCGAACGAGTTGGTATTGGAACACACGGAATAGTTATTGGGGCAGAGTTTTCGTTTCCAGAATCTTTAGAAACTTTTGCTTCAGATCTTGAGAAATGTCAACCGCATTTGTTTTTAGCAGTACCTAGGATTTGGGCTAAGTTTCAAGAAAAAATTCTAGAAAACCTTCCTCAGAAGAAGTTAAATATTTTATTAAACATTCCTTTTGTTAATCGATTGATTAAAAATAAACTAAAGCAAAAACTAGGGCTTAGAAGCGCCGAATATATTGTTTCTGGAGCAGCACCGCTGTCTGCTAGTTTAATGCATTGGTTTAAAAAAATTGACGTTACTATTTTTCAAGTTTATGGCATGACCGAAGATTGTATTATATCTCATGCCACAAGACCTGAAGCTGATAAAATAGGAACTGTTGGTAAAGCTCTAGAAGGAGTACAAATCAAGTTTACTCCTGAAGGCGAAATTTTAATAAAAAATAATTGTTTAATGAAAGGCTATTTTAAGGCACCAGATATTACAGCAAGTGTTTTTGATAATGGTTATTTTAAAACGGGAGATAAAGGCGAGTACGATCATGATGGGTATTTAACTATTACGGGGCGTGCAAAGGATGAGTTTAAAACAGATAAAGGCAAATATATTTCTCCTTCGCATATTGAAATGTTATTGTCAAAAAACACAGATATTGAACAAATATGCATTGTTGGTACCGGAATTCCACAACCTATAGCTTTAATTACATTATCAGAGCTTGGTAGAGCAAAACCCAAAGAAGATCTATCTAAAGGGTTAATTGAAACGGTAGCTGCTATAAACCCTAGTTTAGAAAAACATGAAAAGGTTGAAAAAGTAATTATTATGAAGGAAGATTGGACTGTAGACAACAATTTAGTTACACCATCATTAAAAGTAAAACGGAATAGTATAGAAAAAATACATCAGCAGTTTTATAAAGAATGGTTTGCAAAGGATGATAAGGTGATTTTTGAATAATGTAATAATATTTATGATTTTATTATGACAAAAATCATCTTTAAAAAAAGAAATCTATAGTAACTTTGAGTAAATATTTAAAAGAGAAATTATGACAATAAATATTCAATATGTTCATATAGGAACGAGTGAAACAATGAGCGCTTATGTAACAGATAAATTAGAAAGACTTCATAAAAAATATGATTGGATTATTAAGGCTGAAGTTCATTTTCAAGTAGAGCACAATGCAAAAGAAAAAGGGAAAATATGTAAAATAGAATTAAGTGTTCCTGGACCAAGAATATTTGCAAGTTCTGATGAAGATAATTACGAAGATGCAGTAAAACGAACGATTAAAGATTTAGAAATTCAGCTTAAAAAAAGAAAACAAGTGTTTAATCCACATTAGTATGGATATTGAAGCTTATAGGTTATATTGTTTGTCTAAAAAAGGTGTTACTGAATCCATACCATTTCCTAAACTTCAAGATGTTTTAGTGTTTAAAGTTAAGGGAAAAATGTTTACAGCTACAAATATAGATACGTTTGATAGCTTTAGTATAAAGTGCGTTCCAGAAACTATCGAAGAATTAAGAGCTCAATATAGTGCTTTACAAGAACCATCTTATTTCAGCAAAAAGCATTGGAGTAGTGTCGTTGTGGATGGTACAATTTCTGATCATATATTATTTGAATGGTTAGATATATCCTATAATCTTGTAGTTTCAAAACTTACTAAAAAGCAAAAATTAGAGTTAGAACTAGAATAAAGTTATGATAACCTCATAATTGAAAATTATCTTTTAAAACAGTATCTCCTGTAGCGCTTAAAAGTTTAATATGCTTTACCTCTCCAGCGCCTAAAAATTTATAGCGAAGCCCAACAAGTTCTCCTATACTTTTATTATATCTTGCTGAAAACGTTTCGTTATCATCTATAAACACTTTCAATTGTTTTTTTATAACACTAATCTTGATGTTTTTAAAAGAAGAAAGATTAAGCCCAAATGGAGATAAATCTTGCTCCTTTCCATTCATATAAACATCATTTAGCATAACGTTAATATTTGATATGCAACCAGAGATAGTAAATGGAATAATTAAAGCACCTTTTGTGCCTATTATATATATTCGAGTAGTTTGGCATACTGCCCATTTTTCGTTGAAATTATTTTTAAGACTTGTTTCTAAACTAAAATTATCTCCAGAAATGTTTCCTAAATCGTTAATAAAATGATAGGTAGTGACTATAGGTGTTTTTAATGATTTTATTTCTGAAAGAACATCATCATCAAGCTTAAGTCCATCATCAACAAATTGCTTAGGGTTCAAATATTTTGGAATTGGGTCATAATCTATGGAAGCTGACCAACCATTAGATTTGATAAACAAATCATGCTCTTTTATAACATTACCATCAACAACAAGTTTTGCTCTAAAATAACCAGGAAAGTAGTATATACCTGTAGCTTGTTTTTGCTTGTTGTTTACTTTTATAGTTTTAGTTTCATCCCAATACTGCTGAATAAATATACTATCAGATTTTATATTAGATAAATCAAAATCAAAAACTACAGAATTTGGCATACTATTAGTTATTGTTCTGCTTGAAAATTTAATTTTTGAAATATCTTCTGTTGTGAGTTCATTTTTATTAGAACTAATGGTAGAGAAAAGAGATATAAATAATAAGGCTAAAAAAGCGGCCAACGAAAAAACAATAGGCATATTAACTAATGTTTTTTTAATTGATTTATTACTAGACTTATTATTATGTTGATTGTTTTTATAATCCCTCCAATTAGAATATCCAATAAACTGAGATAAAGTATTTAGTGTACTAATACTTGGCGAACTATTATAATTTACTTTTCCCCAAACACGTTTTAAAGTAGTAGGGCTAAGTAATATTTTGGTTTGTTTCTGTATGGTTTCGCTTAATTCTATAAAAACTTCGCTATGCCAGTTTGATGATTCTCCCCAGCCCAGTTTTTCTTCAATTTGAAGAATGCACTTGTTAATTAATTCGTGTTCTTTTTGTGTATTCATAGATTATTACAAAAATCGCTTTTTTTTTGATGTTGTACAATATTGAATGGATTTGAACGAACTTGTTTGAGTAGATATGAGTATTAATTTTCAATTTTATAGAAAATCTTTAGTCATGAAAAAAATTATAACACTATTTACATTAATTATTACAGCACCTAGTTTTTCTCAAAATATAATTCCTTTAGATACAGTACATTGGAATGTTAGAGCACAATCCTTTGTTGTTGAAAAATATAAAGGAAAAGAGGCTGTATACATTCAAGGAGGGTCTATTATTCTTAAAGACGCTGCATTTTTAAATGGAACAATTGAGTTTGACGTTTATTTAAAAGAAGAACAAGCGTTTCCTGGTGTTGAGTTTAGAACAGTAGAGGCAAATAGTGAAATGTTTTTTTTAAGACCACACCTATCAGGAAAAGCTGATGCTAATCAAGCTGCACCTAGAGTTAACGGAGTAACACCATTTCAACTTAATTTTGGACCCAAATACTCTTTCCCTTATAACTACAAGTATGATGATTGGACGCATGTAAAAGTGGTTGTAAATAATGATAAAGCACAAGTGTTTTTAGATTATGCCGATACCGCTAATTTATCTTGGAACCTTTCCCATAAACCAATTGTTGGGGGCGTTACAATAAGAGGAGGAAGGTTTACTGGAATGCATGTAGCCGATATAAAAGTTGATAAAAATGCAACAACTCTAGTTAATTTTAATCCAGTTGAAAGAGAACCGATAGAAGGACTCGTTCCTCAATGGGAAATCTCAGATATGTTTGAAGAAAAACTGTTAAATAGTCCAAGTAGTTTAAATGAGTTGATAAAAAATAGAAATTGGCAAGGCAAAGTGAAAGTTGAAGAAGGAACGGCAGCAAACATTTCTAGAATTCAATTATTAAGAAATGGTAAGCCAGGAAATACTGTATTCGCAAAAATTGTTATTAACTCAAATAAAGACCAATTAAAGCTTTTTGAATTTGGTTATAGTGATAGAGTTGTAGCTGTTTTAAATGGAAACCCAATTTATAGAGGTACAAATAGATGGCGCTCTAGAGATTATCGCTACTTAGGAACTGTTGGATTATTTGATGGTATTTATCTTAATTTAAAGAAAGGAAAAAATGAATTACTAATGGCAGTTTCAGAAGACTTTGGTGGTTGGTTAATTACAGGGAAATTTAAAAACAAGGATGGAATTAAAATTGATTATTAAAATCAACGGTGATGATAAGGCTCATTCCTTAAAATAGTAAAACCTCTATAAAGCTGTTCAACAACAAATAGACGTACCATTTGATGGGAAAATGTCATTTTTGATAATGATATTTTCCCATTTGCTTTTTTATAAACTTCTTCAGAAAAACCATAAGGGCCACCTATAACAAAAACCAATTGCTTAATACCAGAATTCATATGTTTTTGTAAATATTTAGAAAAGTCTACAGAATCTAATTGCTTTCCATTTTCATCTAATAAAATCAAAGCATCGGTACTTTTAACTTTTCCAAGAATTAACTCGCCTTCTTTTTGCTTTTGTTGAATTTCACTTAAGCTTTTCGAGTTTTTAATATCTGGAATAATATCTAACGAAAACTTAATATAAAACCCGAGTCGTTTGGTGTATTCATTAATTAAAGATTGAAGCTCTTTATTATCTGTTTTACCTATGGCGAGTAGTTTTATGGTCATGTAGCAAAATTAATGTTTACTCTAGCAAATAAATACTTTTTATAGAATAATTAGTTTTAAAATATTTCTTTACAATAGTAAATCAATTTCTTATTTTAGCACAAACTATTCTAAAAACATGATTACACAAGACCAATTTGATTCAGAGTTAAAGTATATAATTTCTAATGCTATAAGGGAAGATGTAGGTGATGGAGATCATAGCTCATTGGCATGTATTCCTGAAAACGCTAGGGGGAAAGCTAAGCTTTTAGTAAAGGATAAAGGTATTATAGGCGGTGTTAATTTTGCAAAAAAAGTATTTGCTTACGTCGATAAAAATTTAAAGTTAGATGTACTTATAGAAGATGGTACTAAAGTTACCTACGGCGATATTGTTATGTATGTTGAAGGGTCTTCTCAATCTATTTTAAAAGCTGAACGCACAGTTTTAAATGCCATGCAACGTATGAGTGCTATTGCAACAAAAACAAAAACCTTTGTAGATTTATTAGAAGGAACAAATACTAAAATTTTAGATACACGTAAAACGACTCCAGGTATTCGAGTTTTGGAAAAATGGGCAGTAAAGTTAGGTGGAGGTGAAAATCATAGATTTGCTTTATACGATATGATTATGCTAAAAGATAATCATATAGATTTTGCTGGAGGTATTACTAAGGCTATAGAAATGACAAAAGAATATCTTAATGAAACTGGGAAGGATTTAGATATTATGGTAGAAGCTAGAAACTTAACCGAGGTAGAGGAAATTTTAAAGAATGAAGGTATTTACAGAATAATGCTGGATAACTTTGATTACGAGGATACTCGAGAGGCCGTAAAAATGATTGGTAATACATGCCTAACAGAATCATCTGGAAACATAAACGAAACTACAGTAAGGCATTATGCAGAGTGTGGTGTAAATTATATTTCATGCGGTGCTTTAACGCACTCAGTACACAATATGGATTTAAGCCTTAAAGCCGTAAATTAGTCTAGGTATTTAGAGATTGCCCATTTGGTAATGGCTTAAAAAACGACTAAACTATATAAATGTGAGCGAATCCATTGAAGATAAACTTGATAAAATTCCAATAATTAATATATTGGTTCGCTTTTTTAAGCAAATAAAATTACCAGGATTTGAAGGGCTTTCTGTTTACGATCTTTTAGAAATGTATATTGTTGGAATCGTCGAGGGTGCTTTGACGACGCGTGCAAGTGCTATTGCTTTTAGTTTTTTTACAGCTATTTTCCCCTTTTTATTGTTTGTTATAATAATTATACCAGTATTGCCTTTTGGAAATTTCCAAGAACAATTTTTAACTTTTTTAGATTCTTTTTTACCTCCTCAAACATCCGATTTTTTTAATGATAATATTTTTAACAATATAAGTACAACTAGTCAAGGTAGTTTGCTTTCTTCTGTATTTATTTTATCTATAATATTAATGACTAACGGTGTAAACGCTGTGTTTTCGGGATTTGAACATTCTTACCACGAACAATTAACACGTAATGTTTTTAAACAGTGGTTGTACGCTTTAGGAGTTGCCATTATTTTAGCTTTATTGTTAATTATTACGGTAGGAGTATTTGGTTATTTTCAAATTTATGTCATTACACCTTTATATGAAGGTATTAGTGGAAAGCTTATTGACGAATCTGATTCAGGAATAGCGTGGGTATTGTTCTCAAAATATGCATTTTTTGTTTTCATGGTATATATTGCAACAGCTACTCTGTACTATTTTGGTACAAAAGAAGGAAGACATTCTAAATTTTTTTCAATAGGAGCATTATTTACAACCATACTTATTATTTTAACATCTTATTTGTTTGGAATTTATATTGAGAATTTTGGACAGTATAATAAGCTTTACGGATCTATTGGTGCACTTTTAATTTTATTATTTTATTTGTGGCTTAATGCAAATATCTTATTGTTAGGTTACGAATTAAATGCATCTTTGAATAAACTACGAAAACGATGTTAGTTTATGCAACACTTTATTGATGTTATTATTCCAATTCCGCTTCCAAAACTATTTACATATAGTATAACAGCTTCTGAAGCTGGGTTTTTAAGTGTTGGAATGCGAGTTTCTGTGCCTTTTGGAAAATCAAAAATATATACAGGAATTGTTTCTAAAATTCATAACGAAGCACCAACTGTTTATGAAGCCAAAGAAATCCATCAAATTTTGGATGACGCACCAATTGTAAATGAAAAGCAATTGCAATTGTGGCAATGGATTGCAAGTTACTATATGTGCACATTAGGTGATGTGATGCGTGCTGCTTTACCAAGTGCTTTTATTTTAGAAAGCGAAACGGTAATAACAAAAAACAAACAAACTATCGATGAATCTATTTTAAAAGATGATGAGTTTTTGGTTTATGAAGCTTTACATCATCAATCATCGTTAAAAATCCACGATGTTTCTAATATTTTAGATAAAAAAAATGTATTGCCAGTAATTAAAAGGTTGATTGAAAAAGAAGCCATTACAGTTGAAGAAGAAGTTTACGAAAAGTATAAGCCTAAATTAGTACGTTATGTTAAACTACATGCTAATTTTTCTTCTGAAACCGCATTACAAAAATTATTAGATGATTTAAGTCGAGCTCCTAAACAGCGAGATGTTGTTTTAACCCTATTTTCTATTTCTGCCAAAACAAAGAAACCTATAAAAGTTTCAGATTTATCAGAAGAAAGCAATGCTTCAGTATCTATAATAAAAACCTTAATTGATAAAGGTGTTTTTGAAGAATATCATATTCAAACGGACCGTGTTCAATATTCTGGAGATGATAATGAGGATTCTAAAAACCTTAATAGTTATCAAAAATCCGCTTTAAGTGATATAAAAGCATCTTTTGAAACACATGCTGTAACACTGCTTCACGGAGTTACATCATCTGGAAAAACTGAAGTTTATGTAAAACTTATTGAAGATGCTATTAACAATGGGAAACAGGTATTGTATTTATTACCAGAAATTGCATTAACTACACAGCTAGTAACCCGTTTACAGAACTATTTTGGCAAGCAAGTGGCTATTTTTCATTCTAAATATTCTGCACACGAACGTGTTGAGGTTTGGAATAACGTTTTGAAAAATTCCGCGAAAGCTCAAATTGTTTTAGGAGCGCGATCATCAATATTTTTACCGTTTAGCAATTTAGAACTAATAGTTGTTGATGAAGAGCACGAGCAGTCGTTTAAGCAATTTGACCCAGCTCCACGTTATCATGCACGAGATACGGCTATTGTATTAGGAAATATGCATAGCGCAAAGGTGTTATTAGGATCAGCCACACCAAGTTTAGAAAGCTATTTTAATGCGAAACAAAATAAGTACGGTTTAGTTGAATTAATGCAACGTTACAACGATGTGATGATGCCAGAAATTGAGTTGGTGGATATTCAAGAAAAACTAAAGAAGAAACGTATGAAAGGGCATTTTAGCGATCGATTGATTGAAGAAATATCTGAAACTTTGAAAGCGGGACAACAAGTTATATTGTTTCAAAATCGCCGTGGATTTTCACCTATAGTAGAATGTAAAACTTGTGGACATTCACCTCAATGTCCAAATTGTGATGTGAGTTTAACCTATCATCAATACCGTAATCAATTGCGTTGTCATTATTGTGGTTATGTTATGGCGATGTTACAAGATTGCATGGCATGCGGTAGCCAAGATATAGATAATAAGGGTTTTGGAACCGAGCAAATTGAAGAAGAAGTGAAACAACTCTTTCCAGATTATAAAGTGGCGAGAATGGATTTAGATACAACTCGAGGTAAATATGGTTATGAAAAGATAATTACAGCATTAGAACAACAACAAATAGATATTTTAGTAGGCACACAAATGCTAACCAAAGGGCTAGATTTTAGAAATGTGAGGCTTGTAGGTATTATGAATGCTGATAATATGTTGAATTTTCCAGATTTTAGAGCGCACGAGCGTAGTTTTCAGTTAATGTTACAGGTATCGGGTAGAGCAGGGAGAACGGATGAAAGAGGTAAGGTTTTAATTCAAACCTATAATCCGCATCATAATATTTTACAGCAGGTTTCTACCAATAGTTATATTGAAATGTTTAATGAGCAAATGGACGACAGATATAATTATAAATATCCGCCAGTTTATAAGCAAATTAAAATTACTTTAAAGCATAAAGATTATAATAGGGTAGATGTAGCATCAATTTGGTTAGCTAAATCTTTAAGGCAAATTTTTGCTGATAATGTTTTAGGGCCAGAATCGCCACCAATTGCCAGAATTAGAAACCAGTTTCACAAAAATATTTTAGTTAAAATACCTAAGCAACAAAGTTTATTAAAAACAAAAGAAGCCATTATTAAGATAAATAACAGCTTCTTTAGTATTAAAGATTTTCGGTCGGTTAAAGTAATTTTAAATGTCGATAACTTTTAATTTAGTATTGTTTTTTAACTAAGCTTTTAAATATTATTTAAAGCGTCAACAAGTTGTGTCTTCTTATTTCTACTTAAAGGAATCTCGTAAGCACCAACTTCAACATTTTTACTGTTAAATCTATCTATTTTATCAAGATTAACAATATAAGATTTGTGAATTCTTAAAAATTTATTTTCCGGTAATTCTTTTTCAAAAGATTTCATAGTAGATAATACTACTAAGCTAGTTTCTTCTGTAACTAGTTTTACGTAATCACCAAGAGCTTCAATCCATTTAATGTCCTTAATATAAACTTTACGCTTTTTAAGGTTACTTTTTACAAAAATGTGCTCGCCATCTTCTTCATTAAAATCTAAAGTCAACTTATGTTGCTCTAAGGCTTTATCTACAGATGTGTTAAAGCGTTCTCTGGTAATTGGTTTGTGTAAGTAATCGGTTGCATCGTAATTAAAAGCTTTAAAAGCATATTCGGTTTTACCGGTTACAAAAATAATTTGGGGTTTGTTGTTTAATACGTCTAAAAGTTCAAATCCATTTAACACTGGCATTTCAATGTCAAGGAAAATTAAATCTACTTGATGCGTATTTAAACCATTTTTAGTTTCTAAAGCACTACTGTACTCTGCAATTAAGTTAAGAGATGGGTGATTCTCGACTAACTTAACTATAGAGAGACGTTGTATTGCTGAATCGTCTACTACTACACAGTTTAAAGTCATAACATTTTATATTATTTCGGTTAAGATATCGACAATAGTACAAAAAATTCGGTTAAAAACCAAAAAACATCGTTAAAACGCTCATTTTAACATAATTTTAACATTTCAAAAACAATAAATCTTAACAATTTTAAAACCATGTTTTTTGTCAAAAAAATAGGAAGAATATAGTTGTGTAATATAAGGAAATTATTTATTTTTGCACCCAATTTTTAACAATAAAAACGATTTTTATGAATCATTACGAAACTGTTTTCATCTTAAATCCCGTTTTATCTGAAGATCAGATAAAGGAAACAGTAAAGAAATACGAAGATTTTCTTGTTTCTAACGGAGCTAAGATGGTATCAAAAGAAGATTGGGGGCTAAAAAAGTTAGCTTATCCAATACAAAACAAAAAAAGTGGATTTTACCACTTATTTGAGTACCAAGTTGCTGGAGAAGTAATTAACCCTTTAGAAGTAGAGTTTAAGCGTGACGAGCGTTTTATGCGTTACTTAACTGTAGCATTAGATAAACACGCTGTGTCTTGGGCAGAGAGAAGAAGAGATAAACTTAAAGTAAAAGCTTAATTATGTCATCAATAGAACAACAATCTAAAGGAAAAAAAGACGGAGAAATTAGATATTTAACTCCTCTTAATATCGATACAAACAAGACTAAGAAATATTGTATGTTTCAAAAGTCTGGAATCAAGTATGTTGATTATAAAGATCCAGATTTTTTAATGCGATTTATAAACGAGCAAGGTAAAATTTTACCAAGACGTTTAACAGGAACATCTTTAAAGTATCAAAGAAAGGTAGCCGTGGCTGTAAAAAGAGCACGTCACTTAGCATTGATGCCTTACGTAGCTGATTTATTAAAATAAAATACCAATAACAATGGAACTTATATTAAAACAAGACGTTGAGAATTTAGGATTTAAAGACGATATTGTAACAGTTAAGAACGGTTATGGTAGAAATTTTTTAATTCCTCAAAAGCAAGCTATTTTAGCTACAGTTTCTGCTAAAAAAGTATTGGCAGAAAACTTAAAGCAAAGAGCTTTTAAAGAAAAGAAAATAGTTGATGATGCTAATAAAATTGCTGAAGCACTAAAAGCTTTAGAAATTAAAATACCAGCTAAAGTAGGTACAGGCGATAAATTATTTGGATCTGTAAATAACATCGATGTTGCTACTGCTTTAGAAAAAGAAGGACAATCAATTGATAAAAAGTTTATTACTGTAACTACGGTAAAAAGACTAGGTAAATATACTGCTGTAGTACGTTTACACAGAGAAGTATCTGTTGATTTAGATTTTGAAGTTATTGCACAAGCAAAATAATTTCAAATTATAAATATTGACTAAACCGTTTAGATACTTTCTAAACGGTTTTTTTATTGAAAACTAATTTTATAATTAATAGAATGAAGTACTCAAGACTTACAAAAGAACAATTTGAAGAGTTACACCAAGAGTTTATAAATTTTTTGGCTACGCAATCTGTTACTGCTGATGAGTGGGAAAACCTAAAAGTAAACAAGCCAGAACTTGCAGAAACAGAGCTAGATGTTTTTAGCGATTTAATTTGGGAAGGCGCTTTAAATAAAGCTGAATACTTAGAGCATTTTTCACCACAACATATGTACTTATTTCACTTGGATGTGGATAATATGCATGCTATTGTTGTTAATGTTAAGAATGATAAAGACATTACAACTCAAGAAGGTTATGATTGGTTACGTGAAAATTTAATGGATGAAAATGTTGAATTTTTACAAGCCGATAAGGAATATACTGAGGATAAAAACTTGGACAAATTTAAAATGATTGAACAAGGTGCCGTAATTACAAAGGGCGATTTATATAGGTATTTTGATAAGCTTATAAATTAAATTTGAATTTAAGAGATTACAAGCTTTTTTTATAAAAAAGCTCGTAATGACGTTTTCATTAATTATTTTTGTTCAAACAATGTTTTAATCGTTGTTTTGTCATTCCGTATTTGATGCGGAATCCACATGAAAAAGTGTTTAATAATTTTAAAGAGATACCTGCTTTTGTAGGTAGTAAATATGGCTCAAAAACCAAGTATTCCAAAAGGCACCAGAGATTTTAATCCAGAGCAAGTAGCAAAACGTAATTATATTTTTGATACCATTCGTGGGGCTTTTGAAACTTATGGATTTCAGCCTATTGAAACTCCAAGCTTTGAAAACTCTGATACGCTAATGGGGAAATATGGTGAAGAAGGGGATCGGTTGATTTTTAAAATTTTAAATTCTGGAGATTATTTAGCAAAAGCTAATGAGAAAGCTTATTCTGAAAAAGACTCAAATAAACTAACATCATCAATTTCTGAAAAAGCACTCCGTTACGACTTAACTGTGCCTTTCGCTCGTTATGTTGTACAACACCAAAACGAGATTGAATTTCCGTTTAAGCGATACCAAATTCAACCCGTTTGGCGTGCAGATAGACCGCAAAAAGGGCGTTTTAGAGAGTTTTTTCAATGTGATGCCGATGTAGTTGGAAGTAAAAGCCTTTGGCAAGAAGTGGAGTTTATTCAGCTTTATGATGCTGTTTTTACAGCACTTAAATTAGGAGGTATTACAATTAAAATTAACAATAGAAAAATACTTTCTGGAATTGCCGAAGTTATTGGTGCTAGTGATAAGTTAATTGATTTCACGGTCGCTCTTGATAAATTAGATAAAATAGGAGAAGAGAAGGTAAAAGAAGAGATGTTAGGCAAAGGTATTTCTGAGGAGGGCATTTCTAAATTGCAACCACTGTTTACGCTTTCTGGTTCTTTTGAATCTCAAATACATAGTTTAGAAAGTATTCTTAATGCTTCTGAAGAAGGTAAAAAAGGGATTGAAGAATTAGCATTTATTAATAAGGCGATAAAAGAACTTGGTTTGCAAACAGCGGCTTTACAGCTTGATGTAACTTTAGCACGCGGACTAAACTATTATACAGGTGCTATTTTTGAAGTTTCGGCTCCCGAAAAAGTGAAAATGGGTTCTATTGGTGGCGGCGGTCGTTATGACGATTTAACTGGCATTTTTGGGATGAAGAATATTAGTGGAGTTGGTATAAGTTTTGGTTTAGATAGAATTTATTTGGTTATAGAGGAGCTAGGTTTATTCCCAGAAACGGTAACCAAAAATATAGAAGTTTTATTTATCAACTTTGGAGATGATGAGGCTTTATTTAGTTTAAAAGCTATTAAGCAATTGCGTTTACAAGGTATTAATGCCGAATTGTATCCTGATGCTGCTAAAATGAAAAAACAAATGAATCATGCTAATAAGCGTGAGATTCCGTTTGTGGTTTTGGTAGGTGATGAAGAAATGAAGTCAAATACTTTTACTTTAAAGAACATGAATTCTGGCGAGCAATTTAAATTATCGCTTCAAGAATTAATTAATCATATAAAATAAAAAAGAGTCCTAAATATTTAGGACTCTTTAATAAAGTACAATCTAGTAAATGGTTGATTTGGTTTTTTATTCCAGACTATACTTATCGACTAACTCAATTTATTAATACTTTTTTGGAAAGCTTTCCATATTCTGTTTCTATCTTCAAAATATAAGCTCCAGTTTTCATTTGTGAAGCTTTATATTTTAAATAATCGTCGTTTGATTTTATTTTAAATTTGAATAGAGATTGCCCTAGGATGTTAATCATTTCAACAGATTCTATAAGTTGAGAGTTTGGGTTGTGTATTACAACATTCATCTCATCATTAGAAAAATAAACTTCAATTGGGTTTTTGTTTGCCTCATCTGTACTTAATGACTCTGATGCTTTAGAGAAGGTTAACTCAAAACGGTTTAAGTATTCGCCAGCTGCTAAATGTATATCGTATTTGTTTTCTTTTAAATCATGATATATATTCAATTCTTTATCGTGTAGATAAATAGCTTTATCACTGTCTATATTTTCTAACTCATCAATTTTTATAGTAGCTAAACCTTCCTGATTAATTTTTACTCCTAAAGGAAGTATTTGATTATCATCAAAATTATTAACCGCTTGAATAACAAAGTTTTTGTTATTAAATATCCAAAATAAGTCTTCAACGTTATTTTCAATTAAAGGAGCATCATAGCCTTTATCAATATTATTTGTTGCATAAGGGTCAACACCAACTAATAATTGGCGATGATAGCCTTTGGGCGAATCTAGCATCAATCTAATTTTCTGTCTATCATCTGTATCTGTTTTGGCTGTGTTTGATTTTTCTTTTTTCCCTTTTAAAAATAATGAAGGATCTGAAGTTTCTGTTTTAAAAGCTCGTTGACTGTTTTTAAAGCTTACAGTTCCACCAGCATCGGCTGTTACAAAGAACCCTTGACTAACTGGGATATATTGTTGCGGAACTTTTGTTCCTATTTGTCCAGAAGCATTAATTCTTGCATCTGTTGAAACAGCTTTAATCCCCCCCATTAAGGTATAGGTTGCATACCCGCCTTGGTATTCTCTTAAAACATGAGTATTACCAGCAAAGTGATCCCAGAAGTAAAGCGTACCATCAATAATATTTGTTGTTGCTCTACCAGCCCCATCGTTAATATTATCTAGGATAAACTCATTACCGTCTATTGCAGATGCATAGGGGTTACCTACTAAATAATCATTTCCTGCTGATAATGTTAATGTTATATCTCCATTATGTGGTTTTCCATTGAACACATAATTTTGTTCTTCGGTAAACGATGTCGCGCTATTATCAACGCCTTTCATGGTGTAACCTTCTCCAGCGAATAACGTTCCAGAGTTCCTAACGTGTTGCCAAGATGCATAATCATCAGTTAATTTATTGGCGTATTTCCAAATCCAATAACTAGCAATACCAACTGGAGTTGTTCCAGGTGTACCAGATGTACCATTATAACCAGATACAAATGCAATTGGTAATGGAGTGTTTGCTATAGTACCATCGCTTAATACATCAGGAAGAGTATAACTATTATTGTTGCTTGTTGTATTGCTAACGCCTACTGGAGAAGACCAATAATTATAAGTATAAAAATCTTTGGTGCCCTGTTGATCTCGCTCTAAGGTTCCTGCACTTGTAATATCTAACGTGCTTTCTGCCTCTTGTACTAACTGAGATTCACCTTGTAAATCTATATCTCCATCTAATTTTAAATACCATGAGTTAAATAGCCCTGAGTCTCCATTTACTTCTAACTTACTACCATTGTCTAGAATTAGTCCAACCATAGAATGATTTGTGCTAGTTTCCATGTTACCTTGAATATGCACAATAGCACATTCTGGATGACTACCTGTAATATCCCATACGTCTCCATGAGTCCAGTTATTTGTATTTGACCAATCTCCAGAGCAAGAAAGTGTTGTAGTGTAAGGTAATGGAGCAGTTCTTTCTTGATAGGTTCTCATGTTATTTAAGTGCCCATCAACGTTTGAATTTGATTCATCTGGCGTGTAGCCAGTTTCAATAATTCCCATTTTATAGTACAGTTCTAAATCATTCCATTGCAAGCCTTCTATATCCTTTGGAATTACAGTTCCTCTTACATTTCCTGCATTATCTTCAATTTCTTGATTTATTTGCCTGTGTAATTGATTTAATGTTAAGGCTTTATTGTAAACACGGGTTTCGTAAATAGAACCTTCAAAATAATTATTATCTAGTTCTGTATTTCTTCCTATTTCAAAATCATGATCAGAATTCCAAGCGGCATCGTTATTAAGTGTTGTGCCTGTTAATGATGAATTAGGATAATTCCATACACTACTTCCGTTTAAGTAAAGATCAATAACACCTGTGTTCCCATCAAATTTTAAAGCAGCATGATACCAAAGGTTTTCTGAAAGGGTGACTGTATCTGGAGAATCAATATTTGATCCAGCGCTAGTTTTTATAAATGCTTTTAATCTTTTATTAGAATCTACATAAAGTCTAAAGTTACGTTGCCCCATAATTTCACCACCATTAAACCCATTATCAAGTTTAAACCAAGTCATCATTGTTGCTTCTGATTTTCCACCTAAGAAAGCTGTTCTGTCTATGTAATCGTTTACACCATCAAAATCTAAAGTTTGTGGGATGCAAAAACTAAAATTACCTAAACCAGACCCATGTGTTACATTTGGGGAGCATGTTGAACAGTTTTGCCATAAAAAGGTAACGCTAGTTATATAATCGTTGTCTAAAAAATTAACACCTACAATAGCGTCTGTGCCACTAGTGGAGGATGCGTTAGCATCGACTACTCCTGTTGCATTATTAGCAGTATAAGATGGAGTAGCTGAACTAGTGAATGTTGGATATATTGTACCCCCACTAGTTGTAGTTGCGGTGATTGTATACATGTCTCCATTTGTTCCATTAGAATTTACGTGAGACAAATCAAAAGACAAAGCATAAATTGGCGTGCTAAATGTTATGGTGCATGTTATTCCTGTTGAAGAAAACCCACTTGTTTTTAGATCTAAGTTTTCATAAGAAGGTGTTGCAGAGAAGCCAACTTTTGGTGTTTGCGAACCATCCCAAATATCAAAAGTTCCAGTTTCTCCAGTAAAAGTTACTGTAAAATCTATTCCAGAATTATCAACATTAGAAAAAGTATTAGTTAATGCACCTTGAGTTAACCAATTAAATTCATTAGAAGCGATAGGTGTTGATGACCAATCTAAAGTAAAATTTTCTCCGCAAGATGGAGGAGAATGTAGTTGCGCATGTAAAATATTACCAAATAAAATAAAAAGTAGTATAAAGAATACTCCCTTTTTAAGGCTTTGTATAATTGTTCTCATAAGTTGGTTAATTTAGTTTGGGGCTAAATCTTTAACTATCAATAGCTTGTTAAAACAAATGTAAGAAATTATTTTTAAAAACATCGATAAAAAGCAGAAAAAGTCGTTTAAATGACTTTTTTAAATAAAAAAAGAGTCCCGAAAGTTAATTCAGGACTCAAACAAAGCATAGTTAAGTAAAAACTAGATTTGGGGTCTACACTTCAACTATTTTATTAATATTTTTTTAGAAAGTATAGCATTGTCTGTTTTCATTTTTACAATATAAACTCCGGCTGCAATACTTTTTGTTTTATGCGTTATATGGTTTTCGTGAGATTTAGTACTAAACTCATAAATAGATTGTCCTAGTAAGTTGTATACGCTCACAGTTTCTACAAATTTTAAATCTGGATTATGTATAATGAAGCTTTCTTTTTCGTTTGAAAAATACACTTCTAAATTTGTATTTTCTATATCATCAGTTCCTAAAGAATTTTTTGATGCGTCAGAGAATGCAATTACAAAACGATCAGAATATTCGCCAGTTGTTGATAAATAAACTTCGTAATTACTCTGTTTTAAATCATGATAAATATCTAACTCCTTATCGTGTAGATAAATATTTGTATTTGAGCCTATATTTTCTAAGGCATCAATTTTTATGGTTGCAAATCCTTCTTTATTAATTTTAACACCTAAAGGAAGTATTTGGTCTTCACCAAAATTATTTACTGCTTGAATGATAAGTTTTAAATTATCATTAAACTGCCAATACATATCTTCTTTATTTGTTTCTGCAAGAGGAGCATCGTAACCTATATCAAAATTGTTTGAAGCTTTAGTATCTGCTCCAACAAGTAGCTGACGATGATATCCATCTGGAGAATCAAACATTAATCTAATCTTTTGTCTTGAATCTACTTTCTTTTTTGCAGTGCTTGCAGTAGAAGATTTTCCTTTTACGTTAGATTTCAAGAATTGAGATGAGCTTACATTTTCTTTTTGGAATACTCTATGACTATTTTTGAAGGTAATTGTACCCCCATTAATAGGTAAAACAATGCCTGGATCATTAGGATCTGGACTACTGCCATCATTATTTAAATCAGTATCTAATATGGCAGACACAAAAAATCCTTGACCAACAGGAATATATTGTTGAGGTGTTAAGGTTCCTGTTTGCCCAGAAGCATTAATCAATGCATCATTAGAAATGGCTACTGCACCTCCCATTAATGTATAAGTGGCATAACCTCCTTCATATTCAGCTAAAGCATGCGTATTATTTGAAAAATGATCCCAGAAATAGAGTGTTCCGTTAATAACATTTTCTGTTGTATTTGGATGATTACCACCATTATTTACACTAATATGATCTCTAAGAAATGCATCAGCATCTATAGCAGAAGGGTAAGGGTTACCTACTAAATATTCATTGTCGTCACTTAATGTTAAAGATATATCTCCATTATTTGGTTGACCAGATAATATGTAATTTTGATCTGGGGTAACTGTACCTGGACCTTTCATTGTGAATCCTTCACCAGCCGAAATAGAACCACTACTTCTTACGTGTTCCCATTGTGAGTATTGATTGGCAGCGTTATTTGCATATTTCCAAATCCAATAGTCAGCATTAGCAGGAGATGTATTTCCATTATAACCAGATGTTAAAAAGCTAACATTGGTAAATACGTCATTGGTTGTATAATCTGCATTACTAGTAGTTGATACAGGAGAAGACCAATAATTATATATATAAGTATTTGAATTACCTTGTTGGTCTCTTTCTAAAGTACCAGCACTTGTTGTATCGAAATCACTATCAGTAGTTTGAATTAATTGAGACTCGCCTTCTAAATCAATAGTTCCATCAATTTTTAAATAATGGGTTACAGTTAAACCTATGCCATCATTTGATGCTGTATTTCCATTAACTTGTAAATCGCCACTATTTATTATTAAGGCTTGTGTTGAGCAATCTCTAGTTCTAACACCAGTTGGTGTTGCTCCTAAATAGACATCGTTGTTAATTTCAACAATGTTCCAGTCAATAGGTATTGAGCCATCAATAACAGAAAAGGCATTAGGTAATGTTTGTACTGTATTATTTAACCAAGTTGCATCAGCATCCCAAGAACCCGCTGCTTGAGATTCGTAAGGTAGAGGAGCAGTTTGCCAGTCAACAGTATCTAAATTTCTTAAAGCACCTTGATGATTATTTCCAGACATATCGTTTGTGTTTGTATACGTATATACAGACATAGGGTAATAACCTGCTAAATCACCCAAACCTATAGGAGCAATTTCATTATTTGTAATTGTGGTTGGAATTATATCACCTTCAATTAATGTTGGTGTAGGTACTATTGAAGCATCTATAATTTCTTGGTTCATTATATAGCGTAACTGATCTACAGAAAGCGCAATATCCCATACTCTTACTTCATCAATGTTTCCTATAAAATAATCAGTTGTATCTGGATCATAACCATCAGCCGCAGCAATTAAGAATTTTCGTGATGTAGGTACTGGAGCTGCTAATGATGTTGCAATTGTAGTAGTGTCTGGTACGCCATCAATGTATAAGGTTGCTGTACCATTATCATAAATTACAGCAACTTGATGCCATTCATTTTCAGGTATAGCAACTGAAGATGTAATTTCTGGAAGACCACCATTAAGATTGAATTCCAATTCTCCTGAGCCATTAATTCTAAAATCGTAACCTTCAGTATTGGCTGCATCTCTTTTTGAAACTATTGAAGCATTTATAGTTCCTGTATCACGTTTAATCCATGCAGAAATAGTAAATGTACTAGTGTTTAAATCTAAGTGATCTTCAACATCTATATAGTCACCTCGCATAGTCATAGGGTTATATCCTTCAAAATGAACAGAGCGTTCTCTAATAACTTGTTCAGCATAACCAAAAGTCACATATTTAGTAGCGTTAAAATTGTAATCAGTTAATAGATTACCAGAACCATCTGAATACATAACTCTATAGTCTGACGTTGGGTCAAAAGTTGGTGTATCAGAAATAAACATTAAGTAACTTCCTGGAGGGGTAATATATCTAATTGCACTTTGAGGTATTTTTACTTTACAAGAAGGTATATCCCCTCCGTTCTCTACAACTTTCCAAGTACGATTTATTGCTTGAAAAGAAACTGGAGTAGTTAACGAGACATCTCCAATTCCAATACTCATATCAACACTAACTGTAAAAGTAGTGGTTGCAGCTGAGCCTGTATCAATTGAAGCACCATTATTTCCCCATACTAAAAACTCTTTATCGTTTGCAAATGTGCTTGGATTTAAATTATTTGTATCATAAATATCTGATAAACCTATAGTTAATATACCCTCAGTAGGTCCAGTTCCATCAGCAGCATTATTAATACTACTAGATTGTTTTTGATTTAATTCTGATTTATCATCACGACCAATACCTGCTATATCATGGTTGTATCCTGCATTAGCAGACTCATCCCAAATTACAGTTCCATCACTATCTACATAATCTTGTGTTGTAGCTTCAAAGTTTGTTCCCGCTGTAGCATCTGGAGCTAAAGTGATACCATATTTAATGGCCAAGTACGATTGAATTCTATTTCGTGCATCAGTAGCATCTACATCACTTTTACGAGACGAATATGTAATAACTTCTGCTATTCTAGCATCTGTAGTTGCTTCCCAACCTTCACTACGTCCAATCCAATACCTTGAATTGTTAACATTAGCAAAATCAGGTACATCATTTTGTACAGTTTCAATGTCAGTTGCATTATAATACAATTCTTGCTGGGTAGCACCACTATTATTTCTAACATTAATAATACCTGCATTGCTATAAGTGTTTCCAGTGCTGGTTTCTGCAACACCATAACCTAATCCTCCACTAGTGGTACCATGCGCATATGATATAATTTCCCCAGTGAAACGAACAGAGTAAGCACCTAAGCCAATACCTGTTGCATCAGTTTCATTTGTAGCTAAATCTTCATCCCCACAAAAAACATCCATACTTCCAAATGTATCATTTACAGTTACATTTGGTAGTAATACGACAAATACATCTTGAGAATAGTATCCGCCAGTACCTTGTAAAAATTCTGTTGTGGTATCATCAAAAGAAAAATCTCCATCTAAACTAAATGCTGATGAATCGTTATTGAAGTCTACAATTGGGTTAAAGTTAATGTTATAAGCAGGATCATCTCGATATGTAGGTTCCACACCAACTACTGGAGCTGTTGCATCATAGCCATTACTAGTTTGATCTTGCCATGTAGTAACAAGTTGACCTGATGTATAACTTAAACCAGCATTACCTTTTAGCCATAGCTCTAAATTTGTATCGACTCCACCAGGAGCTTGAACAAGAACGCCAGTACCTCGAATGTTAAAAGTGTATGGGTTTTCTCCTCCAGTTGGGTCGTTATTAGCTATAGTTACTGTTGCGTTTTTTGTTCCTACTGTTGTAGGGTCAAAAGTTATTATAAAAGTGGTATTACTGCTTGCAGTAATAGGAGTAGATGGAGCAGTGGTTACTGTAAAGTCTGCAGCATCAGTACCTCCAATACTTACTAAAGGTCCTCCGGTTAAATTTAAGCTATTAACTGTACCTAAGTTGTTAATGGTAAATGTGTTGGCATTTGTACTCCCTGTTATGTTAACATTCCCAAAATCAGTATCATTTGTAACTGATGGAATATTAGTTAATGGAGCATCATGCGGTATACTATTACTATTTCCTGTAATATCTATTTCTTGAGTTGTAGTTGTACCTGTACCTTGTATATTAAAAGTATAAGGTGCTTCATCTGAATCATCATTTGCAATAGATACTTGTGCAGTTCGTAAACCTGTTACTGTTGGATTAAAAGTTATTGTAAACGTAGTACTTCCAGAAGCTGCTACAGGTGTTGTTGGTATTGCTGGACCTAATGATAATGTAAAATCTCCAGTATCACCAGTAATTACAACATATGGGCTCCCGCCAGTTAAGTTAAGTGGTGCGGAACCTGTATTTTGAATAGTGAAAACATTTACATTAGAACCTACAGTTATATCGTGACTTCCAAAGTCGGTATCGTTAGTTACAGATGGTGTATTTGTTAGTGGAGCATCATGTACAATATTGTTTCCTGCACCTTGAATGTTTATTTCTGGCGAAGCAGGTAAGTTGCCTTCAATCAAAATTTCATCAAGGTGTACACGCTCAGCATTAGAGTTTGCATCAGCTCTAAATCTAAACCTAGAAGTAGTTGTGAATGTATATGTAACACCATCGGTTATACTTACAGTTTGATTTGTATATGTAATAGCGTCTGTAAAATTCACTCCTTCAATATAATGTAAAATTGGAGTAGCATGCCATGTACTACCACCATCTCCAGAGAATTCTAAAAAAAAGTCGTAGCCCGAGTATGCTTCTGAAACAAAATCGAAGGTAATGTCTACAGAAGTATAGGGTGTTAAGTCTATATTGTTAGTGTCCGAGAATGAGGAGGTACTATTGTCTCTTATTCTTAAGGTATTAATACCTGATAGAAAAGATCCTGCGTTAATGGCACAATCTCCACCTCCGTCATTCCATTGCGTTGCTGGTGGACCAGTAAAAAGAACAGGAAAAGTTGTGCCAGATTCAAAATCTTCAGAATTAATCGTGACTTGAGAGAAGCCATTAGTTGAGAGTAGTATACCTAATATAAGTATACTAGACCTTAATAAAAAAGTAATTTTTTTCATAAGAGGTTAAATTTTAGCTTGGGACTAATTATTTTAAAGCCCAAACATACACTATAACTCCATGAAATGCAAAATTAATCGATGAAATGCACAACAAAATATTTAAACTATTGATTGTCAGTGTTTTAAATATTTTGTTATTGTAATATTTTTATTGCTTTTTTTATAGATGTTAAGTTATTGATAGACATAGACATAAAAAAGGGTTGATTTTAGCGAATCAACCCTTTTACAGTTATATTGAATATGTGTTTGATTAATACTTTATTAGTCTTTTAACTACACTTCTTCCAGTTTCTTTATTAATAACTTTTAATAAGTATGGCGCTTGTTCTAGCCTGTTTAAGTTCGTAACATTTATTGTTCCGTTAATACTTGAGTATTGTTTACTAAAAACAAGTCTTCCATTTAAATCAAATATTTTGATATTAAACTCATCGTTATTATAACTAAGCGGTAGCTTAATATTAAGAATGCTACTAAAAGGATTCGGTGTTATAAGTAGGTTATTAAGATTAAAATCATCTTCAATATCTAAAGCACCATCTGGTGTTGCAGCATTACAATCATCATCAATACCATTACCTGGTATTTCAGTAACTCCTGGATTGATATTGAAATTAGTATCATCACAATCCGTTATAGGCAATACAGTAGTTGTATATCCAGCCCCTGGTGATGCACATTGGGTCATTGTTGACTCTGCATAATTGTCACCATCAGCATCTAAGTACCATACAGGCATAGCCGTTACTGTTAAGTTCAGTACATCAGCAGCAGTACATCCATCATTAGTTATTGTTA
>NZ_JAMFLZ010000008.1:0-152834 GCF_023502325.1 Jejuia spongiicola | reverse complement strand
ACTTAACATTTAATGTTACTGGAACACCAACAGCATCGGGAACAGCAAACTTTGCCATTAACTTTGGTGGAGAGACGTGTACCTTCTCGCTTACAGTTGATGTATTAAATGCCACAGTAGCAAACTTGAACTGTGCAGCAGGAACTGCTTCACCAGCAACAGCTACAGAAAATACAGCTTATACTGGAACAGCAACAATCCCATACACAGGTGGTAACGGCGCAGCCTACGGTGCAGGATCATCAATCAACTCAACAGGGGTGTCGGGACTAACCGCTACCTTGCAGGCAGGTACTCTTGCTAATGGTGCTGGAAACTTAACACTTAATGTTACAGGAACTCCAACAACATCGGGAACAGCAAACTTTGCCATCAACTTTGGTGGAGAGACGTGTACCTACTCACTAACAGTAGATGCATCAAACCCAGTAGTAACAGCATTAAACTGTGGAACTGCTGTTTCTTCTGGTGCCGCTACACAAGGCTTTAGCTATACAGGTACAGTAACAGTACCTTACACAGGAGGCAATGGCTCGTCTTATGGAACAGGCACAGCAATTAACTCGACAGGAGTTACTGGTTTTACTGCTACTTTACAGGCAGGTACTCTGAATACTGGGGCAGGAAACGTTGTTCTTAACATTACGGGAACACCATCAAACCCGGGGATAGCGAATTTCGCGTTTAATTTTGGCGGACAAAGCTGTTCGTTCACTTTACAAGTGAACGCAAGTACTATTCGATGGGGATGGTTTGGTTTATCATCTTTCGGAGAAGGATCTAACTACAGCAATTTTGTAGCTCAAATGAATAACGCTTCAAACTATGGTCCATCAGGAACATACCAAACACTCACAGAAGATATTACATTTACTGAAATAGCGAACCTTTCTACGGAAACCGCGGCAAGTTTATTGGCAAACTATGATGTAATCTCAACAGGAGTTTTCCCACCTACTTCAGCAGAATCACAATTGCTTAAGGATTATGTAGACTTGGGAGGTGTAGTAATGGCTTATGCTTTACCGGGTATTACTCCTGATGCACTTATTAATGTCTTTGGAGGAATTGGTGGTTTTACAGGTCAACCTGGTGGGGACAAAGTAGATATTGTCACTAATGCTAACGCTCTAAACAATGGTGTTTTTGGTACAGGCACAAATTTCACCTTAGCAGATCCCTCACCCACCCCAAACACTTACAATGTTTTTACTGGAACATTACCATCAGGAGCCGTTGTATTAGGTAATCGAGATATTTCAACAGCAGCTGGAACCAATGGCCCAGGAATTTGGACCATGGGCGCTGGCGGTAGAGCTCTCGTTTTTGGCCCTGGGAATTACTTTACAAATACAGCGCCTTATGTATCTGGTGCTATTGACACCCCAGAAGAACGATGGTTACATAACATGATTGCTTATTTACTTGATCGTCGAGGGATTTAACAAAAAAACTCAGCAATGAGTAGATAAGAAATGAAAACAATAAATATATACACACAGATAGTTATGCTCGGAACACTTTTAGTTCCGGGCATACTCCTAGCACAAACTGTAAATACAGGAGAGCTTAGCATTAGCCCAAACACACAGTTTTCTACGGTGAGTGATTTAGATAATAAGAACGGTGCCAGTATTATCAATGACGGCGAAGCCTTTATCTATGCACACTTTAATAATGATGGTGTTGTAGATTTTACCAATGGTGAAGAAGGGCTTACCCGCTTCGAGGGTACGGCCGTACAACAATTAAGTGGCGGAAACATTAGTTACTTCTATGACGTTTTGTTTAATAATGCGTCAAGTAATACAGCTTCTTTAGAATTAAGTAGCGAAATAAGTGTTGACAATGAAGCAAATTTTGATGAAGGTATTGTACAAGATGACACCCATGGAGGTCTATTTATATTTGAAGATGGGGCCACACATGTTGGAACTTACGACGGGAGTCATGTAGATGGATTAGTTCAAAAAAATGGAAACGATAGTTTTACTTACCCTATCGGTGATCAACAATTTTTTCGATATGCAGCTATAAGTGCTCCGGCCAACATAACTGATACTTTTACAGCAAAATACTTTTTTGAAAACCCAATTGGCCAAACCATTAACGGAGAAACTCCAACAGCAAATGCGGCTGGTGTTATTACGTTATTAGATAATGCAGAATTTTGGACAATTACTAGAGATACTGGTAATTCAGATGTGCTTTTAACCCTTACTTGGGACGAAAATGGTACAACACCCACACCGATAGTATCTAATCCTCAAGAAGAAATTCGGATTGTTCGTTGGGATGATGCACAGCAAATTTGGGTAAATGAAGGAGGAATTGTTGATACTGCAAATAGAACAGTAACCACACCATTACAATTAGGAAATTATGGCATTTTTACACTAGCTCGAATAGATAGCGAGTTAGTTCTACCGGGAGGAGATATTGTTATTTATAACGGTGTGACTCCTAATGATGATGGAAAAAACGATTACTTCATTATTGATGGTATTGAAAATGTTGAGAATACTAATGTAAAAATATTTAATCGCTGGGGTGTAAAAGTATTTGAAACTAATGATTATGATACTTATGGGAATGTATTTAAAGGTTTTTCTGATGGTCGTATGACTATTAATAGAGAAAATCAACTCCCTACTGGAACCTATTATTACATATTTACCTATTCCTATTCAAATGCTAATGGAGACTCAGAACGCATAAAAAAAGCAGGTTACCTGTATTTAACTACAGAATAAAATGAAACAGACAAAAAAACAATATAATAAAAGGAATATTTGCTCCATAAATTGGTTGGTGTCATGTGTTATACTTCTTGGGCTTTTTTCTACAAAAATACAAGCTCAGCAAGACTCTCAGTATACACAATACATGTACAATACACAAACCGTAAACCCTGCCTACGCCGGATCTAGAGGTACATTCGGGATTACGAGCCTTTATCGTAATCAATGGGTAGGGTTGGATGGAGCTCCAGAAACACTTAACCTAAGTTTAAATACGCCTGTTGGTCTTACTGAGCGTGTTGGCTTAGGGTTAAACTTTTATAAAGATAAAGCTGGACCAGCTGATGAAAGTTCAATTTCTGCAGACTTCTCGTATACTTTAAATTTTGATAATGATGTAAAATTAGCTTTCGGAATTAAAGCAGGAATTAATTTGTTAAATGTAGATTACTCTCTGCTCAATATTTTTGACCCAAGTGATGCTTTACAACAGTTTAATATTGAAAACAGATTAAAACCTCTTTTTGGACTTGGATTGTACTTGCACAATGATAGAAACTGGTATGTAGGGCTTTCTGTTCCAAATATACTAGAAACATCACATTATGATGATACTACAGTTTCTAACGCATCAGAAAGAGCAAATATATATGCTATAGCTGGTTATGTTTTTCAGCTAGGTAAGAACACAAAATTTAAGCCATCCGTTTTAGGTAAGTATGTATCTGGAGCACCAGTTGCATTAGATTTTTCTGCAAATTTCTTGTTCAATGAGAAATTTACTTTAGGTGCTGCATATAGGTTGGATGCTGCGGTAAGTGCTTTGGTCGGTTTCCAATTATCAGAAGGAATGATGATAGGATACGCATACGATTATAGTATTCAAGAACTAACAAACTATAATTCTGGATCGCATGAAATATTCTTGCGCTTTGAATTAGGTAAACGAACAAGGCGATTAATAACTCCTAGATTCTTTTAAAACACAAATAGATATGAAAAAATACATAAAACATATATTTACTTACAGTATACTTCTATTAGCATGTGTTGCATTTGCACAAAAGGGTCAAGTAAAGAAGGCTGATAAAAAGTTTGAAAGCTTAGCTTATATAGATGCTTTAGAAATTTATGAAAATGTAGCAAATAAAGGATATGAAAACGAAGATTTATATAAGAGATTGGCAGACGCCTACTATTTTAATGCAAATTATGTAGAAGCAGTAAAATGGTATGATAAATTATTTGCTTTAAACTTAAATACATCTCCAGAGTATAATTTTAGATACGGACAAACACTTAAAGCTATTGGGAATTACAGTGATGCTGACAAAATTTTAACGAATTTCTATAAAAGCCAAGGTCTAAATTATATAAACTCTGGAGAGTATTTAAGTACTATTGAGAAAAACTCAAACCAATATGTAATTGATACAGTAGGATTTAATACTAAATATTCAGATTATCCAGCGTTTTACACAAAAGATAAACTTTATGTAGCTTCAGCAAGTACATCTTCCAAAGAAACACCTTGGAATAAAGAGCCAACATCTGATATATTTCTTGTAAACGACTCAGAATTAAAAGTAGTATCAGGAGAAATAAACACAAAGTACAATGAGGGATCTGTTGTTATTACTAAAGACGGTAACACCATGTACTTTACTAGAAATAATTATACTAATAATAAATTAGGAAAAGATGCTAACAAAACAATTAGGCTTAAGCTATACAAAGCAGAAAGGATAGATGGTAAATGGACGAATGTGATAGAATTACCATTTAATAACGATGATTATTCAGTAGGACATCCCGCATTAAGTATAGATGAAAGTAAGTTGTATTTCGTAAGCGACATGCAATCAAATGGAAACCAAGGGGGAACAGACATTTACGAAGTAGAATTGTTTGATGATGGCGGTTATGGAACACCTTTTAATATGATTGGTTTTAATACCGTAGGAAATGAAATGTTCCCTTTTATTGCTGATAATGGAAGTTTTTTCTTTTCATCCAATGGGCATCAATTTAATTTAGGAGGTTTAGACATTTATAAATCTACTCCAGATGAAAATGGTGTTTATGGAAAGGTTGACAATATTGGCAAGCCTATAAATAGCACTATGGACGATTTTGCTTTTGTTATAAATTCCGATTCCAAAACTGGTTATTTTTCTACAAACAGAAGTGGGACTCAAAGCGATGATGTCTATTCGTTTAAAGAAAATGAAAACTATAAAGCACCATGTATTGTTAATCTTAATGGTTTTGTACGTGATAAAAAAACAGGAGATATTTTGGAAAATGCTTTAGTGTCTTTAATTGATAAGAATAATGATATAGTTGTACAAGAAATTGTACCTACAGGAAAGTATATGTTTGATGAAATGGATTGTGACAAAGTGAAATTTATTCGTGCTGAGAAGAATGGATATTTAACAGGAGAAGAATTTGTAGACACTTCAAAAGAGGGGGCTATAAGTACAGATATTTTATTAGATCCTAGAAAAATAGAAATTGCTGCAGGAACAGATATTGGGTTATTATTAAACCCTATTTATTTTGATTTAGATAAGCATAACATCCGTCCTGATGCAGCTGTAGAATTGCAAAAAATTGTTGAGGTCATGCAAAAAAATCCATTAATTAAAATTGATGTACGTTCACATACAGATAGTCGCGCCAACGATACTTATAATATGACACTGTCTAATCGTAGAGCAAAATCAACCATTAAATACCTAGTCAAAAACGGTATAAATCCTTCTAGATTAACAGGTAAAGGCTATGGGGAAAGTCAATTGATTAATGGCTGCTCTAATGGTGTAAAATGTACAGAATCAATCCACCAAGAAAATAGAAGAAGTGAATTTATAGTAGTAAAGTAAGTTTTCTTAAAGTTGCTTTCAACATAGTTTACCTCTTTCTATGATACTGAGTAGTATAAATTAATAGTAAAAATTTAAGGCCTTATAAATTGTACAATTTATAAGGCTTTGTTGTTTTTTATTTTTATTGATTAGATTTTTGATTTCTATTCGTTATTTTAAAATTGATTAGATTTGTCTGAGTCTAAGATTCCTTTTTTTATGTTAATAATTATATATGTTAATGAGTTTTAAAAACACTTTAGTATTAATTTTTATTTTCTTCATTTATAGTAAGCTAAATGCTCAATATACTCCATTTTTTCAAAATTATGCATTAACTGAATATAATGCTGGCAATCAAAATTGGGGCGTGTCTTTGGCAGAAAATGGGAAACTCTATGTTGCTAATGATAAAGGTTTGGTTGAATTTGATGGGATGAAATGGAACTTTTATCAATTACCAAACAAAACTATTATACGCTCGGTTTTAGCTTATAAAAATAAAATATATACAGGTTCTTATAAAGAGTTTGGTTTTTGGAAAAAAAATAACAAAGGAAAATTAATTTATACATCCTTAGGAAACTTTAAAGACAAAGAAGAGTCAAAAGATGAAGAGTTTTGGCAAATATTTCATCGTAATGATGCTATCTTTTTTAGATCTTTTTCAAATCTCTATGCTTATAAAGAAGGTGAAGTAAAAAGGATTGAAGTAAAACCAGGCTCAACCATTTTATCTTGTAGTGTTGTTGAAGACAATGTGTATGTATCTACGGTAAGAAATGGAATTTTTAGTTTAGAAGGAGATGATTTGGTTCCTTTTATCGTAAATGATAAATTATATGATGTAAAAGTCATTTCTATTATAAAGTATAATAATAGATTGCTAATTGCTACTGCCTTAAATGGATGCTATTTATACTATAATGGAAAATTAGAACCTTGGTATTCTGAGATTTCTAGTGTAATGAAAGAGCAACAACTCAACGATTTTTTAGTACTTCAAAATAATAATATGGTTTTTGGTACTATAAAGAATGGTATTTATATTACAAATAATTCTGGTGATATAGTATATCATATCAATAAAGAGAACGGATTGTTAAATAATACCGTATTAAGTCAAGAACTTGGTAAGAATAATAAGCTATGGGTTGGGTTAGATAATGGAATAGCCCTTATGGATTTTAATTATAGCCACATATTATATAATGACAGTTCGGGAAAGTTAGGTGCTGTATACGATATTATAAACTATAAAGGGACTTTGTATATAGGGAGTAATACAGGTTTGTTTTATTTAGATACTGCTAATAACAATACTCTTAAATTTATTGAAGGATCGCAAGGACAGGTTTGGAATTTAAAGGAAATTAATGGGCAGTTATTTTGCGGACATAACAATGGGACTTATTTGGTTGAAAATAAAAAATTTAAAGAAAAAGTGTCTGCTTTTACTGGAGGTTGGGTTATTAAGAAAGTGCCAGAACAAAATAACACTTTCTTGCAGGGCACATATGGAGGGTTGGTTAGATATGATTTAATTGGTAATACATGGAAAGTTCAGCACTTAGGAGAAGAAACTGTTCCTATAAAGTATATGGTATTTGAAGACCAATATACAGCTTGGGTAGCACACGCATATAGAGGTTTATTTCGCGTTAAGTTTGATGAAACATACAATGAGGCTTCATTTAAAGATTATAAAAGTAAGGGGCTGTGGTCAGATTTTAATGTAAAAGTTCATAAAATTAAAAACGACATTTGTTTTAAAACAAATAAAGGATGGCAAAAATATGAAGCCCTTTTAGATAGTATAGTGCCTCATGATATATTGAATAATGCTTTTGGTGTAGATGCAGACATCATTTCTGAATCAGATTCTGATGTACTAGTTACAAAAAATGCAAAAGATAAAATTAGGTTTGTTTATAAAATGGAAGGAGATAATAATATAAATTTTCCTAATGATCTTATTCAGAAAAGATTAGTTGTAGATGCAGAAAGTGTTTCTCAGTTAAACGATTCTACATTTACTTTAAATCTTTATGACGGTTTTATGCTTATTAACAAAAACATAAACACTACTAGTGATATTTTACTAAAACCTGCTATTGAAAATATTGAAGTAGAAAAGGAACTGATAAATTTAGGAGACTCAATTGAGTATGAGCTTCCTTATAATAAAAATATAAGCATATCTATTTCATCTCCAATGTCTAATAATCATTTTTTTGAGTACGCTATATCTAATTCAGATACTCTCAAATGGTATCGTATGGAGAATGAAAAGCTTGAACTTTCTAGTTTAAGCAGCGGATATCATAAAATACATTTTAGAACAGCAAATATTTTAGGTAATTCATCCCCCAAGCACGTAATTCAAATTTACATATCACCGCCATGGTATCAAAATAGCTTATTTTATGTTTTAGTAGCATTACTTAGTGGTTTATTAATTTATAGATTACACAAGCGAAAGATTAATAAGGAACAACAAGCATTGCAAAATAAACTTGTAAGGGAACAAGAAGTATTGCTTAAAGAAAAGGCTATTGAGAATGATAAAAAAATTGTACAGCTAAAAAATGAATCTTTGAAAAGCGAAGTGAAATTAAAAAGTAAACAGCTAGCTAATACAGCAATGGCTCTTGTGAAAAAAAATGAGTCTATGTTAGATATTAAGGGCGAGTTAATGAAACATAAAAATAGTTTTGAAAACCCGTTAATGTATAAACGCTTGCTTAGGAAAATTGATAACTCTATAGGTCATGAAGATGAATGGGAGATATTTGAATATAATTTCAACCAAGTGCATGAAGAGTTTTTTAATCAGTTAAAAAGCAAACATCCACAGCTGACACATAAAGATTTGAAAATATGTGCTTACATCAAAATGAATTTATTGACTAAAGAAATTGCACCACTAATGAATGTCTCAATTAGAGGCTTAGAAACTCATAGATATAGGTTAAAACGTAAATTAAATTTAGGAAATGATAAGTCTTTGGGTGATTACTTAAGGAATTTTGAATAAAAGTGTTAAAAAATCAGTTGGTATAATCTCTTTTCACTACGTCATAACTACGTCATTTTTTAGATAATTCTAATGTTTTGTGTTAGTTTTTCTCGCCATAACATACGTCAATCATTGATTTCTTTATTTTTTTGCTACATGACGTAATTTATGTGTAAGACAATTTTTGATATACATTCATAGAGTTAATAATTTAGTACAAACTAACATTCTAAATAAAACTATATGAAAACAAAATTTGCTTTATTGTTAATTTTTCTATTTTCAGTTCATGCATTTGCACAAGACATATTAATAAGCGGTTCAGTAATTAGTGCCGAAGATAATATAGTTGTACCAGGCGTGAATGTAATAGTAAGAGGAACAAGCAGAGGTGTAAGTACTGATTTTGACGGTAATTATTCTATTACTGTTACTAAAGGAGAAACCTTAGAGTTTAGCTCGCTAGGTTTTAAAACAGTCTCAGTACAAATTGATAATCAAACTATTCTTAATATATCTCTCGAACCTGATATTGCTTCGTTAGATGAGGTAGTTGTTGTTGGTTATGGGTCTCAAAAGAAAGCTGACTTAACAGGTTCTATTACTACTATTAAATCTGAAGAGATTACTCAAGCACCAGTAGCACAAGCTATGCAGGCACTTCAAGGAAAAGTTGCTGGTTTGCAAATTGTAAATTCTGGAAGCCCTGGACAGTCTCCAACGGTAAGAGTTAGAGGTATTGGGTCTTATAATTCAGGAGCATCAGGACCATTATATGTTGTTGATGGTATGTTTTTCGATAATATTGATTTTTTAAACTCAGCTGATATAGCATCAGTTTCTGTTTTAAAAGATGCTTCTGCGGCTGCCATTTATGGTGTTAGAGCTGCTAATGGAGTTATACTAATCCAAACAAACTCAGGAAAATTAAATCAAAAAACACAAATTACATATGATGGCTATTCTGGTGTACAAATAGCACAAAATGTTTTAAAGCTTGCAAATGCAGAACAGTTTACAACCATAGCGCTAGAGTCTGGTTCTGCACCAGATGCACAATTTATATTGAATGCTATGCAACGCTACGGAAGAAGTAGAGTTAACCCAAATATTCCTGATGTAAATACAGATTGGTACGATCAAATTACAAGGCAAGCTTTAATTACAAGCCATAGTATTGGAATTACTGGAGGTGGTGAAAAAGCCACTTATGCTGTGGGAGCTAACTATTTTGGTCAAGAAGGTATTTTGGATATGAAGAATGAGTATGAACGATTCAACATTAGAACAAAGCTAGATTTTGAAGCAACAGATTGGTTAAAGGTTGGTACTAATATGGTATTAAGCAATGCAACACGTTATGACCCAGAAGGCTCTGCTTGGAGAGTAGCATATTTTGCTGTTCCAATAATGCCAGTTTTCGATCCAAACAATGCCGAATTTGCACCAACAAATTATGCTAGTGCTACAGATTTAGGTTATAGAGGAGATCAAAATCCACTTCATTTGCTAAACTTTAGCGAAAACAGGTTGAAGATTAGAAATGTTTTAGCTAATGTTTATGCTGAAATTAGTATTACAGACAAGCTGAAGTTTAAAACAGCCTACAACCACAATTTAGAAACTATCGAAGGGCGTAATGTACGTTTGCCTTTTGATACCAGTAGCGAAAATGATTATGAACGCCCTATTTCAACTATAACAAAACAAAATATTACCAATTCTAATCAAATATGGGATAATACATTAACGTATAAAAATCTATTTGGAAAGCATGATTTAACAGTACTTCTAGGTACGTCTTTTAGAGATGAATCTTCAGAATTATTGCGCGCACAAGGTTCTGGTTTTCCATCAAACGAAGAAGCTTTTTATTTAGATCAAGCTACTGCTTTTGAAGACCCAGCTGATGGAGGAAGACGCGAGTTTGGACTGTCTTACTTTACAAGAGTGGCATACAATTTTGATGGTAAATATCTTTTATATGGAACATTCCGTGCAGATGGCACCAATAAATATCAAGAAAAATGGGGTTATTTCCCAACAGTAGGAGTTGGTTGGGTAGTAACTGGAGAAGAGTTCATGCAAAATAATGGCGTTTTCGATTTTTTAAAACTACGTGCTAGTTGGGGTGAATTAGGTAATGATAAAGTACCATCAAGTGAAGGCTCAATAACATCTCAAGTAGTTGAAACAGCATTGGGAGATATTCGTTTTAGTGGATTAAACACATCCAGTGATTTTACAGCACTTAAATGGGAAGTTACAGAAGAAATTAATGTTGGGTTAACAGCGAGATTATTTGATAATAATTTATCTGTTGAAGCAGATTATTATGTTAGAGATACAAAAGATGCTGTAATTCCTGTAGAGCGACCACTAATACCTGGGGTTACTCGTCAAAACGTTGGAGAAATAAGAAACTCTGGTTTTGAAGTAGCTTTAGATTGGACTAAAAGAGTGTCAAATGATTTTAGCTACAGTATTGGTGCCAATTTTTCTACTTTAAAAAACGAAGTATTAGATTTAAATAATGAAACAGGTTTTTTAGATGCAGGTTCGGCAGAATTCAGACAGCGCTCAATTATAGGAGAACCATTGTTTGCTTTTTATGGAAGAGAGGTTATTGGAGTTTATCAAAATGATGCTGAAATACAAGCAGATCCAGTAGCTGTAGCAAACAATTTAGTTCCAGGAGATTTTAAGTATAAAGAAAATGGGGGGGATCCAAATACAATTGACGACGACGACCGTGTTGTTTTAGGGTCATTTTTACCAACTTACCAATTTGGAGTTAACTTAGGATTTAACTACAAAGCATTTGATTTATCAATCAGTGCTCTAGGTCAAGGAGGAAATAAAATTTTAAACCGTAAAAGAGGAGAAGTTATTTTCACTAATGATACAAACGTTGATAGAGATTTTGCTATAAATAGATGGCATGGAGAAGGTACTTCAAACAGTTACCCATCGGCAGCAGCTATTCGAAAAGGATGGAATCAACGATTAAATAGTTATTTTATAGAAGATGGAGATTTCTTCAGAATTCAAAATATAACATTAGGGTATACAGTTAATAAAAACTCTAAATCTGATAAAATACCAACAATTAGAGTATACCTAACTGCAGAAAAACCATTAACGGTATTTAATTATAATGGATTTAATCCAGAAGTTAGTAATGGCGTGGATAATCAAACATATCCAATACCTGCGGTATATACTGCTGGTGTAAATGTGAAATTTTAAAAAAAAAGAGATATGAAATTATTTAAAAACATATTCTTAGCATCCTTAGCAGCTATTTTTATACTTACAGGATGCTCAGATAAATTAGATGAACCACAGCGAAATAATAATTTTGCAGCTGGTACAGATTTTACCAAAACTGAAGATATGATACTTTCTATTATTGGAGTTTATGAAGCTTACCAAAGTAGAGGGTGGGAACAACCTTTGTTAATATCAGTAAGAGGAGACGATGTGAATTCTGGAGGTTTAGGAGATCAACAGGATTTTACAGAAACCGATTTGTTCAATTACAATAAGGATTATTGGATGTATAATTCCCTTTGGGAAAACGTGTATGTAGATATAATATCTGCTCATACGGGAATGGAGCAAATTGCACGTTATCAAGAATTTGCTGATACAGAAGGCATGGCTTTAGGAGATCAATATATTGCTGAAGCAAAAGTGCTAAGAGCAATGATGCTTTTTGATATTTCACGTGTATGGGGAAATGTATTTATTCCTGAATCATCAGATACAGGAGCCTTATTGGATGTCACTGAAGTGCCTACAAAAGCACAGGTGATGCAACACATTTCGGATCAAATGGATGAAGCTATATCTTTTTTGCCGGATATGCGCCCAAATGAACGTACCGATTTACCAGGTGGTGTAACGCGTTACACAGCTTTGGCAATAAAAGCTTTAGCTAATCAAGAATTAAAAAACTATTCGGCAGTTGCTGATGCAACTGGTCAAATCATTAACTCTGGGAAGTTTAGTCTGTTTTCCAATTTTTATGAATTATTTAAAACACCAGGAAAATTGAGTGATGAATCTATTTTAGATTTACAATATTCTGATTTCGGTCAAGGTGCAGGGGAACCTCGAGAAGGACACTTATATGCTCCTTATGGCCCACAAAACTGGACACCAGCTGTTGATGGTTCTTCAAGCGGTTGGGGATTCTATGAGCCTAGTTTAAAGTTTATAAAATTTATGCTAGATCGTGGCGAAACAGTACGCTTAGAGACAAGTGTGTTGTTTACAGATCGTGGTATTGCAGAGATACAATTAGATCCAGCTTACGCAACATTACCAGCTTGGATTTCAAATACGACAAGAGATGGAGATAGAATAAATGATTATGCTAGAGCATTATTTGCTAGTGGAAAACATTATTTGCCATCAAATCAGTTAATTACAGGTAGAACGGCTTATGGAAGTAATAAAAACTATATGGTAATACGTTATGCCGAAATATTATTGATGTATGCTGAGGCATTATCGCAAGGTGGATCAGGAGGAAGTTTAACAGCAACACAAGCTGTAAACCTTGTAAGAGATAGAGCAGGATTAGCTCCTGTAGCATCAGTAACATTAGATGATATTGTTAACGAGAAGTTTGCTGAATTAGGAATGGAATGGGGTAAGCGCTATTACGATATGTTAAGATTAGAGCGCTATAACGAATTAAGTTATGACGGAAGAACTTTTTCGCCAGATAAAGCATATTTACCTTACCCGCAAAGTCAAGTAGATCAATTTCCAGTTTTGGCAGATATCAATAACTAATAAAAAAACTATAAAATGAAAAATATATATAAAATCTTTTTTGGATTACTTTCATTCTTACTTGTACTTTCTTCTTGTAATGATGGTATTGATCCAATTACAGAAGTAGATCCTGGAGCAGATGTAGGAGCTCCTCAGGTTACTTTAAAGTATCCAGTAGAAGGCACAAAAATTAAAGTAAATGATCCAGTAGTAGCTATTACAATTGAATTTGAAGTTACAGATGATATTGAAGTTGATAATATTACTGTTTTGATTGACAACAATCAAATTGCAACAATGTCAGACTTTAAAGATTATAGACGTGTTCTAGCAGAAGTTGCTTTTGATAATGTAACTACCGGACAACATGAACTCAAAGTAGAAGCTACAGATATTAATGGCCAAAGTACAACAGCTACTGCTAATTTTGAAAAAGAACCGCCTTATATTCCCATTTTTGCCAATGAAACACTTTATATGGATTTTGAAAGTGATTTCACAGAATTCATAACCGTTACCAGAGCAACAGAAGTTGGAACTCCAGGTTTTGCAGGACAAGGCTTAGCAAGTAATAATGCATATGCAGGAGCTGAAGATTCATATTTAACAGTTCCTACAAATAATTTGCAATTAGGAAATGAAATATCAGCAGTTTTTTGGTATAAATTAAATGCTTCGCCAGACCGTGCAGGTGTATTGGTAATTGGGCCACCAGATTTAGCAAATCCAGATAATCAAAACAATAGAAATAGTGGGTTTAGGCTCTTTAGAGAAAACGCTGGTGGTATGCAACGTTTTAAACTAAATGTAGGAACAGGTGCCGGTAATACTTGGGTTGATGGCGGTACAGCTGCCGATGTTGATCCTGCTAAAGATGAATGGGTAAACCTAGCGTTTACAATATCTGCAACAGAAGCACGTGTTTATATTAATGGACAGTTAGCTAAAGAAAGCACTTTATCTAGTCCAGTAGATTGGATGGGCTGCGATATACTATCAATAATGTCTGGAGCACCTCGTTTTACAGGATGGAATCATAAGTCTGACAACAGTTTTATGGATGAACTTCGTTTCTTTAATACAGCTTTATCTCAAGGCGAAATTCAAAATATCATTGGAGTAACTAATCCGTATACTCCTGCAGATGGGGAAACTATGTACGTACCTTTTGATGATACATATAAAAATTTAGTATCTGGAGCAGATGCAACTGTAGTTGGAACGCCAAGTTATGCGGGCGAAAGTAAGTTAGGCAGTAATGCTTATGCAGGAGCAGGCGATTCATATTTATCATTTCCAACTACAGGGTTGCTAGCAAACGAGTTTAGTGCTACTATGTGGCATAAAGTAAATGCTACACCAGATAGGGCAGGTGTATTAGTTATAGGCCCTCAAGATACGGCAAATGCTGGTTTTCCTGATGTTCAAAATAATAGGTCTTCAGGATTTAGGTTCTTTAGAGAAAATGCAGGAGGCATGCAACGTTTTAAATTAAATGTTGGTAATGGTACTTCTGATACTTGGGTTGATGGAGGTGCGGCTGCTGATGTTGATCCCACTGCAAATGAATGGGTGCATTTAGCATTCACCATTTCAGGTTCAAAAGCAATAGTCTATATAAATGGAGAAGTTGCTAAGGAAAGTGATATAACTGGAGTTGATTGGACAGATTGCGATATTTTATCTATCATGTCCGGAGCACCACGTTTCACAGGTTGGAATCATAAGTCCGATTCTAGTTTTCTGGATGATTTGCATTTGTTTAATAAAGCATTGTCTCAGTCTGAAATACAAGATATAATGGGCAATTAATAGTATAATTTAGTTAGTCAATTTGTTAATTTTTTTGGTTGAAGTTTTAGCTGTATTATATAATGCAGCTAAAACTAATTTGCTAACCCATATCAATTTTATGAAAAATAATATCATCCTTTTAATTGTTTTATTGACAGTTGTGTTCAATTGTAAAGACAATTCAAAAGAAGTCAATAAAAACAAAACAATCTCCAATTCTGAAATATTAAATGATGAGCATCTATTAGATTTAATTCAAAAGCAAACCTTTAATTATTTTTGGGATGGAGCAGAGCCAAATTCTGGACTAGCACCTGAGCGTTTGCATATGGATAATATATACCCTACATCACCAAAGCATACAGTTACCATTGGAGGTACAGGTTTTGGTATGATGGCAATATTGGTTGGAGTAAAACGAAACTTTATTACAAGAGATCAAGCATTTAAACGTTTTTCGAAAATGATTGATTTCCTAGAAAAAGCAGACCGATTTCATGGTGTATGGCCACATTGGTTAAATGGACAAACAGGTAAAATGACGCCTTTTAGCAAAAAGGATAATGGGGGTGATTTAGTGGAAACTGCATTTTTGGTACAAGGTCTATTAGCTGTTTCTGAATATTTTAAAGATGGAAATCAAGAAGAACAAAAGCTAGTATCAAAAATAGAAAAACTCTGGCATGAGGTAGAATGGGATTGGTACACAAAAGGAGAAGATGTATTGTATTGGCATTGGTCCCCAGAATATAAATGGGAAATGAACTTTCCCGTTGGAGGCTATAACGAATGTTTAATCATGTATGTTTTAGCAGCAGCATCACCAACACATCCAATTGATGCCTCAGTTTATCATAAAGGATGGGCAAGAAACGGTGATATTGTTTCTTCTGAAAAATATTATGGCGAAGATGTTATTCTTGATTATTATGAACATGATAAATCCCCTATAGGGCCTATGTTTTGGGCTCATTATTCTTATGTTGGTTTAAATCCAAGTAATTTATCAGATAAGTATGCTGACTATTGGAAATTAGTTCAAAATCAAGCAAAAATTCATCATAAGCATGCTGTTAAGAACCCAAATAATTATAAGGGTTATGGAGATAGTATTTGGGGTTTAACATCTAGTTATTCTGTAAAAGGTTATAAAGGACATCGACCAGATAAAGATTTAGGCGTTGTTGCACCAACGGCTGCCTTATCTTCTTTTCCTTATACACCAAAGGAAAGTATGAAAATGTTGAAGAAACTATATAAAGATCATGATTCTTTAATTGGAACTTATGGACCATATGATGCATTCAGTTTTCAAGATAATTGGTTTACACCTCGGTATTTGGCTATAGATCAAGGACCAATTCCAGTAATGATAGAAAATTACCGTTCAGGTATGCTATGGAATCTATTTATGAAAAATAAAGACGTTCAATCTGGACTTGATAAATTGGGTTTTACATATTCTAAAAAATAATTAATGATAAGACAATTTTACATAGTTCTTTTTGGTTTCATGATTTTTTCATGCTCTAAAGACAACGGACCTGGGTATCAAGAGCCTTACGACCCAAATGGTAATGATGATCCTGTAATTGAAAGATTGACAGACGATGAGATGATGGATTTAACTCAAAAAGAAACGTTTAAGTACTTTTGGGATTTTGCTCATACTAATTCAGGGGCAGCAAAAGAGCGGTATCACCCAGATAATCCAACATTAAATCAAAATGTGGTTACATCTGGCGGAACTGGTTTTGGCTTAATGAGTATTTTGGTTGCAATAGAGCGTGATTTTGTGACAAGAGAACAAGGTATTTCAAGATTAAATAAAATACTCGCGTTTTTAGAAAATGCTGATCGTTTCCATGGTGCATGGTCGCATTGGATTGACGGGAATTCTGGAAGTGTAATTCCTTTTAGTACAAAAGACAATGGGGGTGATTTAGTGGAAACTGCATTTTTGGTTCAAGGCTTAATCTGTATTAAAGAATATTTCAAAAACGGATCTGATGCAGAAAAAGCATTAGCTCAAAAAGCAGACGAGTTATGGAAAGGTGTTGAATGGAACTGGTATACACAAAGTCAGGATGCTTTATATTGGCATTGGAGCCCAAACTTTGATTTTGATATTAACTTAAAACTAACAGGTTATAATGAAACATTAATCACGTATATTTTGGGTGCAGCTTCACCAGATTATAGTATCACCAAAGCAGTTTACGAAAAAGGTTGGGCAAATAGCGGTAGCATTGTCTCGTCCAGTTCGCAATACAATTTTCCATTAGTCTTAAAACACGCTGGTGGTTCAAACTTTGGAGGTCCTTTGTTTTTTAGTCACTATTCCTTTTTAGGATTAAACCCTAAAAACCTAACAGACCAATATGGGAATTATTGGAATCTTGCAGTTAATCATACTAAAATTAACCGTCAATATTGCATAACTAACCCTAAAAACTATATAGATTATGGTGAAGACTGTTGGGGTTTAACAGCTAGTTATTCAAGGAATGAAGATGGTTCAATAGGGTATTCTGCCCATAGCCCAACAAACGATAAAGGTGTTGTTTCCCCTACCGCAGCTGTAAGCTCTATACCTTATACACCTAATGAATCTTTAAAAGTGATGCATTACATGTATCAAAATAAAGATAAACTTTTAGGGCCAGCAGGATTTTATGATGCTTTTAGTCCACATAATAGTTTTTGGGTTGCCGAAGCCTATTTAGCTATAGATCAAGGGCCTCAAATAGTTATGATAGAAAATCATAGAACAGGCTTATTATGGAATTTATTTATGCAGAATGAAGACGTTAAAAATGGGTTAGATAAGTTAGGGTTTAATTATTAAATAAAGTTTAAGCCAGTGTATATATTAAAATTAATACTATCAATTAGCCATGTGCGAAATATGTTCATGCATGAAAAACAACAGAGCCTTAGTATTAATTCATTTATTAAAACATTAATGCCTAATTTATAAAACGCAAACATAATAGTAGGAATTATGCATTCGTAGAGCCAGAATTATTGTCTAGCCTATTTTCAAATACAAAACATTAAAAATGATTAAAACACTAACCAAACTCAATATATTTTTATTAATTATTACTGCTTTCAGCTGTAATTCTAACGCAAAAAAAAATCAACAAAAACAATCGGAAATATCACCTTATGATACCAAAGTAGATTCTGTAATGAGTCTAATGACGTTGCAAGAAAAAATTGGTCAAACGGTGATGTATAGCGGAGGTTGGTCTGTTACTGGTCCTACAGTTAGTTCTAATAACAAAAAATATATTAAAGAGGGTAATGTTGGAGCTATGCTAAATGTGTATTCAGTAAAAGGGACCAGAGATTTACAAAAAATGGCAGTTGAAGAAACACGTTTAGGTATTCCTTTGTTATTTGGTTATGATGTTATTCATGGTTTTAAAACCATTTTCCCAATTAATTTAGGCCTGGCAGCTAGTTGGGATTTACAAGATATTGAAAAGGGATCTCGCATTGCAGCCGAAGAAGCCTCAGCTGAAGGAATTCATTGGACATTTGCACCAATGGTCGATATTGGAAGAGACCCTCGTTGGGGGCGTATTTCTGAGGGTGCAGGCGAAGATGTGTTTTTAGGAAGTGAAATTGCAAAAGCTTATGTAAAAGGATTTCAGGGTGATGATTTATCAAAGCATAATACCATTTTAGCATGCGCAAAACATTTTGTAGGCTATGGAGCTGCTCAAGCTGGTCGTGATTATCACACAGTGAACATGGGTGAAGATGAGCTCAGGAATGTTTATTTACCGCCATTTGAGGCTACTATAGAAGCTGGAGTTGAAACCTTTATGACAGCTTTTAATGAACTTAATGGTGTACCAGCCACAGGCAATAAATTTATTTTTAGAGACATTTTGAGAGGCGAATGGGGTTTTAATGGGTTTGTTGTTACTGATTATACTGCCATAAACGAATTAGTACCTCATGGTTTTGCGAAAAATGAAAAGCATGCAACCAAATTATCCATTGACGCTGGTATTGATATGGATATGATGAGTAGCGCAAATAGAAAGTATTTAGAAGAGCTAGTGAATGAGAAAAAAGTAAATATGGCACTAATTGATGACGCTTGTCGAAGAATATTATTAACCAAATTCAAATTAGGATTGTTTGATGATCCATATAGGTATTGTGATGAGCAACGTGAAAAAGAGGTGATTTACAAACCAGAGTTTTTAGAAGCTGCACGACAATCCGCAGCGATGTCTTCTGTGCTACTAAAAAATGAAGTTAAGAGCCTTCCTTTAAACGAAAAGCAAACTATTGCGCTTATAGGGCCATTAGTGAAAGACAAAGAAAATATTATTGGTAATTGGGCGGCAGCTGGTGATAGAAAAGGAAAAGCAATAAGTGTATACCAAGGTTTTCAGGAGTTTTTAGAGGCTTCAAAAATCATGTATACCAAGGGCTGTGAAATTGAAGGAGATGATGAAAGTGGATTTCAGAAGGCTATTAACTTAGCTAAAAAAGCAGATAAAATTGTAATGGTCATGGGTGAAGATTACGATATGAGTGGTGAAGCAGCCAGTAGAACTAATATAAAACTACCAGGGCGTCAAACGGATTTAATCAAAGCTATCAGAAAAGCTGTGCCTACCAAGCAAATAGTTTTAGTTTTAATGAATGGCCGCCCGCTAGACTTATCAGAAGAGCATATTCTGGTTGATGCAATATTAGAAACTTGGTTCCCTGGAACTATGGGAGGAAATGGAATAGCCGATGTTTTATTCGGAAAATACAACCCATCAGGAAAATTGCCAGTTACTTTTCCTAGAAATTTAGGGCAAGTACCTATTTATTATAATATGAAGAATACGGGACGCCCTATTCCTCTAGACAACCCTAAAGAAGACTATAAGTCTAATTATATAGACGTGCCAAATACACCTTTATTTCCCTTCGGTCATGGGCTAAGTTATACCAAATTCGAGTACTCGAATTTTGAGTTGTCAAATAATAAAATTGGATTTTCTGATACACTTACAGCTTCCGTCACAATAAAAAATTCTGGTGATTATGATGGTCATGAAATAGTACAACTGTATGTTCATGATAAGGTTGGTAGTATTACAAGACCTGTTAAGGAATTAAAGGGGTTCGAAAAAATATTTCTAAAGCAAGGTGAAAGTAAAACAGTAAGCTTCAGTATAACGGCTAAAGATTTAAAATTTTATAATAATAAAGTGTTCACTGTAGAACCTGGAGCATTTGATATAGCAATTAAAGGGACATCTGATTTTGATTTTGAGCATAGTTTTATTTTAGAATAATTAATGGTAATAACTAATAATCATAAAATGCTGCAGGAATCTATTAACATTTATAGCTTAAAAAATGATGAAGTATAAAATTTTAATATTTACTTTTTGTTTGAGTCTACTTGCGTTTTCGCAAAATAAAACAACATATACTTATGCTATTAAAGGTTTGGATACTTTAAAACTGGATGTTTATACACCAGAAAACATAAAAGATAATGATAATTTGCCTGTTGTTTTATGGATGCATGGCGGTGGTTTTTCTGGAGGAAAACGCGATAATCCAGATGAGGTAAAATTGATGAATTATTTAGCAAATCATGATTACATCGGAATTTCAATTTCTTATAGATTATTATTAAAAAACTCTAAAACGGGTTCGGGTTGTGATTGCCCGAAAACTTTAAAGCAAGACATTTTTAGACAAGCTGCTATAGACTATCTAGATGCTGCAAAGTACATTATTGATAATAAAGAAACACTACAAATAGATCCAACTAAAATTATAGCAGGAGGTAGTAGCGCAGGGGCAGAGGGCGTTTTAAATGCAGTGTATTTAAAAGCGTTTTTTGTTGACGATATTTCAAAGTATAATAATGTATCCTTTGCGGGCGTATTTTCATTAGCAGGAGCTTTGGTAAACGCTAATTACATTAATAAAAATAATGCAATACCAACTGTTTTATTCCATGGCACAGATGATAACCTTGTCCCTATAGGGCATGCACCGCATCATTACTGTTCAGAAGATAGATTGGGATATTTCCTCTTAGATGGTTCTGAGGTTATTGCAGATAAATTATATGAGATAGGAGCTTCATACTACTTTTATAAAGTTATTGGAGGCAGACATGAATTATGTCAAATACCATTTGAACAATTAGATACTGTGTTTCACTTTTTCAATAAAACAATTCATCTTAAACAAACAATTCAAACTAAAAGAATTGTAACTAAGAAACCATGAGGAAAGTAATCTATATACTTTTAGTAACAATAGCTTTTCAATCTTGTAAATCAGAAAAAAAAGAGATTACTGTAGAAATTCCAGAAAGACCAAATATTATTTTTATAATGGCTGATGATCATGCCACTCAAGCCATAAGTGCCTATGGTCATCCCATTAGCCAATTAGCTCCAACGCCTAATATTGATAGAATAGCCAAAGAAGGGGTTATATTTAGAAACAACTTTTGTACAAACTCTATTTGCGGTCCTAGTCGTGCTGTAATTTTAACAGGAAAGCATAGCCATGTAAACGGTTTTAGAATGAATGGAAATCGTTTTGACGGTAATCAACAAACCTATCCTAAGTTATTACAAAAAGCAGGTTACACAACAGCAATGTTTGGTAAATGGCATTTGCACGGTAAGCCTCAAGGCTTTGATTATTGGAACATTCTTCAAGACCAAGGGAATTATTACAACCCTAACTTTATTTCGATAAACAAACAAACTCAAATGGTTGATACGACCATGGTAGAGGGCTATGCCACTGATATTATTACAGAAGATGCCTTACAATATCTTGATAAAATTAAAGATGAAGAACAACCTTTTATGATGATGGTTCAGCATAAAGCACCTCATAGAAATTGGATGCCAGCTTTACGACATGTAAATAAATATGATGATGTTACTTTTCCTGTGCCTGACACTTATTTTGCAAATCATGAAGGTTCTACTGCTTCCATAGAACAATCACAGACGATTTATGTCGATATGTATGAAGGGCATGATTTGAAAATAACAAAAAGGAAGGGTACTCCAGAGTTAGGACATAACCCTTGGGTTACAGATTTTAAAAGGATGACACCCGAGCAGCGGATAGTTTGGGATAAAGCATATCAGAAAAAAAATGATGCTTTTCATGAAGCTAATTTATCAGGAAAAGACTTGGATTTATGGAAACTACAACGCTATTTACAAGATTATTTAGCAACCATCGTAGCTGTTGACGAAGGTGTTGGAAAAATTCTCGATTATTTAAAAACTAATGGTTTAGAAAAGAATACGATAGTGGTTTATACAACAGATCAAGGTTTTTATCTAGGTGAGAAAGGTTGGTTTGATAAGCGCTTTATGTACGAAGAATCTTTGGCGATGCCTATGTTAATGAAATATCCAAAGGTTATTAAACCTGGAACAGAAGTAACTGCATTAACTCAAAATCTTGATTTTGCAGAAACTTTTTTAGACTTTGCGCAAGTTGATATTCCAAAGGATATGCAAGGCAAATCTTTAAAGCCTCTAGTAACAGAAGTTATTGAAGATGCAGATTTTAGAGACGCTATTTATTACCATTATTATGATTTCCCAGCATTTCATATGGTAAAAAAAATGTATGGAGTGCGTACAAATCGTTATAAATTAATTCATGTATATGATGATATTGACGAATGGGAATTATATGATTTAGATAAAGACCCTAACGAAACCCATAATTTAATAAATGAAGTGAGCTATGATGTTATTGAAAAACAGCTGCGGATTAAGTTAGCTGAATTGCAAAAAGAATACCATATAACCGAAAAAGAGTTTGAACGAGCTAACCCAGAGTCAATTAAAAAATCTTATAAGAATTTTGAACGATTAAGGGGGAAACCCATAAAATCGTACACACATTAATCATATTAAATAATGAGTAAATCGTAGATGTATTAAAACTGTGAATCGAACTTTATTTTGATGATTTTGAGCCTTCAAAAAACAGATTAAGTACTCTATATAAATGATAATAATAAGCTAAAGTAGGAATCATGAATAACAAAACTTTTTTATTACTAATAACAGCAGTAACAGCATTAGGAGGACTATTATTTGGCTATGATACTGGAGTTATAAATGGAGCACAATTTTATTTAAGCAAACATTTTGATTTGGACTCAGCTATGAAAGGCTGGGTAGTAGGAAGTGCTCTGTTAGGGTGCCTTGTTGGTGCTATTATTGCAGGACCAGTAAGTATAAAATTTGGCAGAAAATATTCCTTAATAATGTCTGCTGTTTTATTTTCAATTTCAGCTTATGGTTCTGGTTTGCCTTCTATATTCCCTGAGTCAGTTTCTCTTTTGGTGTTTTTTAGAATTATTGGAGGTATTGGTATTGGTATAGCGTCTATGAATGCACCTATGTACATTGCTGAAATCGCACCAAGCAATATAAGAGGAAAAATGGTTACTTATTATCAGTTAGCAATAGTTATCGGTTTTTTTGTAGTGTTTTTGGCTACTTATTTTATTGGAAATAGTTTAACCGAAACTCAGAACATCGCCTTTGGGTGGAAACGTATGTTTTGGTCAGAATTAATACCTAGTTGTTTGTTTTTAATACTACTATTTTTTGTACCTAAAAGCCCGCGATGGTTGGCTATTAAAGGAAAAGATGAAGAAGCTCTAACAATATTAATCAAGATACATGGTTCAGAGAAAGCAAATAAAGAAATTAATGAAATAAAAGATTCCCTTAAAGCAAGTAATGATGGAGTTAAAGTAAACTATTTTTCGAAAATAGTTATAGGAATTATTGTTATTGGTACCACATTATCTGTATTACAACAGTTTACAGGAATAAATGCAGTGTTATACTACGGTGCAGATATTTTTGAAAAGGCATTGGGCTTTGGCAAAGAGGATGTTTTAGCACAACAAATACTTCTGGCATTTGTTAATCTTATTTTTACTTTCGTTGCGATGTTTACAGTAGATAAATTTGGAAGAAAACCATTAATATATATTGGAGCTATAGGAATGATAGTTGGGTTCTTATTGTTAGGTATTACTTTACAACAGCAATCGGTAGGGATAATATCACTATTGGGAGTGTTAATTTTTATAGCTTCATTCGCTCTTTCTATGGGGCCCGTTGTATGGGTTTTACTTTCAGAAATGTTTCCAAATAAAATACGTAGTGTAGCCATGTCTATAGCTGTAGCGGCACAATGGGCAGCAAATTATGTGGTTTCACAATCTTTTCCCATAGTAATGGATAGTAATGTTAATAATGGCGTCATTTGGAACGGTTCTTTACCTTATTTTATATTTATTGTATTTATTATAATTATTGTAGTTCTCACATACAAGTACATCCCTGAAACCAAAGGAAAATCTCTTGAAGAGATTGAAAAATACTGGAATAAGTCAAAGTAAACTCGATTTAACTACTACTTGTTTGATTTAAGCTTATCATTGTTAATTATCTTTTTGTTGCGTATAATTTTTTTCAGTGAATAATACTGAACAATAATATTGGGTTATATGACTATATTTGACTTTATTATCAGGGAGTCAATATCTGATTATGTGAACATTTTCAAATTAAAACACTAAAAATGAAAACAGTAAAGTATGTATTAGTATTCATTTTTTCCTGTGCAATGTTTATTGGTTGTGGAGGGAAAGAGGAAAAAAAGAAAGAAGGATTTTCATATGAAAATAAAACAAGTAAAGCAAAAAAAGCTGTTGAGGAAGATTTAAGCGAAGTAGTTATAACATCCAATGATTTAATGCAGTTTAATAGGGCTGAGATTAAAGTTAAAGCTGGAAAGAAAGTTAAATTGACACTTAGGCATATTGGTAAATTAGACAAGAAAATTATGGGGCATAATTTTGTGTTGTTAAAAAAGGGTGTTAGCATTTCTGCATTTGGAAATAAAGCTGCAACCTTTGCTAGTAATGATTATATACCTAATGACACTCAAGATGTTATAGCGCATACTAAATTAATTGGAGCAGGCGAAACTGCTGTTATAGAGTTTGATGCACCTGCACCTGGGGAATACGATTTTTTATGCAGTTTTCCGGGACATTATGCTATCATGAAAGGAAAGTTTATTGTAGAATAGTTAGTAGTAGTCTTTACCATAATATAATAGTAAAGTCTGAGGTTTTAAAACCTCAGACTTTTTTTATTTAATTAATATGACTTTAAGTGACTTATATTTTAGTATAATTTATTTCAGTGAATAATACTGAACAATAATGTAGATATAAATATCTAAATTAGATGTTTTAACAAAAAATGAAATTAGTAATTCATCTTTAGGTTAAATTATACTAAAATATATACAGATGAAAATCAGACTTTTATTAATTGCTGTTCTTTTTGGATTTAATCTATCTGCTCAAGAACAAATCAAACTTGACAATTTAAATGATTTCAAAGAACAGGCAGGAAACTGGCAAATTGTTGGTGATGTAATAGTAAATAGGCATATTGATGTCCATCACAAATCAGTAGAAGAGCACGATTCAAAAAAGAAAAAGAAAAGAAGGAAGAGAAAAAGGAATGTGGTCGAGCAGCCTAAAGCAATTAAATCAACTCCAGGAACAGGAATTCTTTTAAATATTAATGATAAAGAAAAAAGTGATGCCTTAGTTACCAATTGGGAGCATGGAGATTTATTATTAGAATTAGAAATTATGCTGCCAAAGGGCTCTAATTCTGGACTTTACTTTCAGGGCAGATATGAGCTACAGCTAAAAGATAGTTGGGGTGTTAAAATTCCCTTAGGATCTGATATGGGTGGATTTCATAATAACTGGGAAAAAGATGAAGATAAAATATTTAGAGGCATTCCTCCAACCAGCAATGCATCAAAAGCACCTGGGTTATGGCAAAAATATAAAGTTCATTTTCAAGCACCGCGCTTTAATGAAGCGGGAGATAAGATTTCGAACGCTAAATTTATTTCAGTAGATTTAAATGGTGTTCGAATTCATAGTAATGTTGAGGTTTCTACTTATACTGGAGGTCCAATTGAAAAGAATGAAGTCGCTAAAGGTCCTTTGTTAATTCAAGGAAATCATGGACCAGTTGCAATTCGGAATTTTAAATACCAATTGCTAAAAGAATCTTCTGTAACACTAGCATCGCTTTCATACGTTACTTATAAGGGTGCTTTTAAGGGGTTAGACGAGTTGAATGATCGCGCTAAAGTGTCATCAGGAAAGGCTAATAAAATTGATGTTCTAAGTGCTGGTGAAGAAGATGAATATGGTATTATGTATATAGGAACTTTAAATGTTGAAGATGAAGACGATTATACTATTAGTGTTGGTTATACAGGAGGCGTTAAATTAATTGTTGATAATAAAAAGGTTGTAGAAGACAATTCTTCGAGCGGACAAGGACTATTGAAAGGAGATGTGAAATTAACAAAAGGAGAGCATAAATTTATTCTCATTAATATAAAATCTGCTGGTTGGAGAGCGCCACGATTAGGGCTATCTATTAAAAGCAAATCAACAAATTCGAAAGATTTTCATACCTATGATTCTTATCCGCCAAATATAAATACGGTATCTCCAATTTTTGTTCAGCCAGATTCTAAACCACGTTTATTAAGAGCTTTTGTAAGTTTTAATGGTGATGGAAAACGATTATCACACACCATAGGTATTGGCACACCAGAAGGGGTAAATTATATTTACGATTTAGGTGCAGGAAACCTTGTTGGTGTTTGGCGAGGTGATTTTGTAGACGCAACGCCCATGTGGCACAGCCGAGGTGATGGATCGTTTAGACCAAAAGGAGCCGTTCAATGGATCTTTTTAAATCAACCCATAGCTCAGCTTTCAAGTTTGGTTGAGGCATTTCCAGATACAGGATTAGCACCGGATTTCGTTTCTAAAGGTTATACAATTGATAAAACTTCTGGGTTACCTGTGTTTAAATATCGATATAAAGATGTTGATATTGAAAACAGGATAACATCAGATAGTAATAATAATTATGTTGTCAATGATATTCAATTTTCAAAATCTGGATTAACAAACTGGTATTGCAAATTGGCTTCTGGCAAAGTGAAAAAAATGACTGACGGCTCTTATCTTGTAGAAGAACAACAGTATTATGTAAAAGTATTAACAGGCCAAACACCAGTAGTACGAGAAGCTAACGGAGAAACAGAATTGATAATTCCTGTTGATGGTAGTAAAATTAAATATGAAATAATTTGGTAGACATGATGAACAAAATAATTCATAATAAAACAAATAGTATTAAAATTGTAGTATTACTGATTGTGATTGGTTTTACTCAAATTGTAATAGCTCAAAACGCTCCTAAAGAAGAAGATTATTATCGTATAACTAAAGTTCCAACTCCTGAGGGTATTAAAGTTGAAGGAGGAGGTGTATTGTCGCTTCCAGATGGAAGTATAGCCGTTTGTACCAGACGTGGAGATGTTTGGATTATTGAAAACCCAACTATGGGGAATGGCACATCATCTAAGTTTATAAAATTTGCATCTGGGTTACACGAACCATTAGGGTTAGCTTATCGCGATGGAGCATTATATACAGCACAGCGAGGAGAGCTTACTAAACTTGTAGATACAGATGGAGATAGAATTGCAGATGTTTATCAAACCATTTACGCATGGCCATTATCAACACACTATCACGAATATTCTTTTGGTCCAATATTGGCACCAGACAATGCCTTTTTTGTAACAGCAAATGTCGCTTTTGGAAATGAAGAATGGTGGCGAGGAGAAAGTCGTGTACCATGGCGAGGATGGACGATGAAAATTTATGAGGATGGACGTATGGAACCTTGGGCAACAGGAATGCGTTCTCCTGCCGGTTATGGTCTTATTGATGGAGAATTGTTCTATACCGATAATCAAGGAGATTGGGTAGGCTCTGGAGGCTTATGGCACTTGCCTAAAGGCGTGGTTACTGCACATCCAGCAGGACTTAAATGGAGTGGGCATAAAGACTCTCCTATAAAGCTTACGGAAGCGGAATTTTATAATAAGATAGATAAGCGTCAAATTAAAAAGAATGGACGCTACGTAAAGCCCGAAAATATTATAGATGAAAAAGATCCAGATTTTGTTTATGAAGCAAAAGAATCTTTTCCAGAAATGCAATTACCAGCTGTAGTTTTACCTCACGGTATTTTAGGGATCTCAAACTCGGAAGTGAAAGTAGATGAGACTGAAGGTAAATTTGGACCATTTAGTGGACAAATATTGGTTGGCGATATGGGGCAAAGTAAAATAATGCGTGTGGTTCTTGAAAAAGTAAAAGGAGAATATCAAGGTGTTGCTTTCGATTTTAGATCGGGCTTTCAGTCTGGGGTAATGCGTATGGATTTTGACCAAAGTGGAAACCTTTTTGTTGGGGAAACCAATAGAGGATGGGGGTCAGCCGGAACTACAAATTCTGGTTTGGAATACCTAACATGGACAGGTCGCGTTCCTTTTGAAATGAAAACAGTAAAATCAATGCCTGATGGTTTTGAGATTGAATTCACAAAACCTGTTGATAAAAGTTCGGCAGAAGATTTAGACTCTTATAAAGGCAAAAGTTATATCTATAAATACCATGCTGCTTATGGAAGCCCACAGGCAAACTTGGAAACTATTAATTTAAAAGGCGTTAATGTAAGTGATGATGGTTATAAGGTTCGTATTGTTACAGATAATTTAAGACCGTTTTATGTGCACGAAATAACCTTATCTGGCGTTAAGGAAAAAGAATCGGGCCAGTTAACTTTACACCCAACATTCTACTATACTTTAAATAATATAGCTGAAGGCGACAAATTAGAATTATCTCAACTTTCAACAAAACGGTCATCTCGTATTAAAAAGAAAGTGGTTAAAAAAACTAGAGTTAGTAAAACTACAGTAGCTAAGAAAAAGAAGACTGTTTTAACAGATGCTCAAGTGCAACCTCTTTTAACTAATAATACCTGTGTGGCATGCCATCATAAAGAAAAAAGACTTGTTGGCCCTTCTTTTAAATTAATTGCAAAACGTAATTATACCGATGAGGAAATAGTGAAACTTATTTATAATCCGCAGCCTAAAAACTGGCCAGAGTATGCAACACCTATGGCGCCAATGCCTCAAGTCCCAAAAGCAGAGGCTCTTAAAATAGCAGCTTGGATTAATTCTTTGAAGTGATGGTTTAATTTTTTTTTATTAGTTTAAACAAGAGTAGAAAAGTAAGATTTGTCTAAAAATGGAGAAGGGCTAATGGCGAATTTTAGAGTTTTATTCATTACAAATAACGAAATTTTAAAAGAACAATAATTCGGGAGGTTTAATGTTATTACATTATTGCGCTTTATTTCAAATAAATAAAACTATTTTAAGAAGCATAGATATATAGTCTTAACTAAATCTAAATTATTCTAAAACAATTGTTCATATAAAAATGCATATTTGTATAATGTTTTATCTACCCAATCATTAGAAGTCAATGCCCCACCATGTCCTGCTCCTGGTATAAGATACATTAAGTACAATGATTTTGGATTTGCTTTTTCTTGAAGAGTGGCCAAAAACTTATATGTATGAAAAGGAGGTACTCTGTCATCTTGATCTCCAGTTATTAATAGAGTATTAGGATAACTAACTCCTCTTTCTATATTATGTAGTGGAGAATATGATCTTAAATTTTTAAAATCAGTTAAATCTGAAATATCACCAAACTCATTAATATTCGTAGCAACTGAACCTACTGTATATTTTCCTAATCGTAACATATCATAAGGCCCTGCCTCAGCTACAACGGCTTTAAATAAATCTGGTCTTTGTATCGCTGCTGCACTTACCAATAAACCACCATGAGATTTTCCATTTGAACCCAATTTTTCATTATTTGTATAGTTCTCGTTAATAAGATACTCTGCAGCACCTATAAAATCATCAATAGCATTCTGCTTTTTTAATCTTCTACCTTCCTCACTCCAGTTTGAACCTTCGGCCCCTCCACCTCTTACATTTGGAACAGCTAAAACTCCGCCATGAAGCAACCAAAGTGTTAATGACTCATTGAAAGAAGGCTCAACAGTATGTCCGTAACCTCCATAACCATATAATAAGGTTGGATTATTACCATCTAACTTTGTATTCTTCAAACACGTAATATACATAGGTATTTCAATACTATCTTTAGACATATATTTCACATATCTTGTTTCTAAAGATTCAGCATCATATGGAACTGAAATTACTGCACTTGGTTTAAACGTAAGGTCGTCTAAAGATAATTGATACCATAAATCAGGGTGAAAAAAAGATGAAACACTAAAATCAGTATACTTTACGTTTTCATTTTCTTCATAGAAATAGTTTACTTTTTTTCCTTCAGGAAAATCTATCTTTTTGAGTAATTCTCCATTCAAACTATAGATTAAAATTAAACTCCTATTATTGTCTCGATAAACACAGGCTATTTTATCTTTTCCCAGACGATTAACTTCTTTTAGTATAATATCATATTCAGGTACTAATTCTTTTGGTTGATTTGGTTTATTTAAATCAACTATTAGGACCCTTCCATTTGAAGCTCCCCAATTTGTTTTTAAAACAACCTTGTCTCCAAAAACTTCATTAATTTTAACTCTTATATTATCTTGACTAGGATAAATCAGAAATGGTTTTAATTCTAAATATCCAGAATTTACATCACCAATAGATAATGCCATATAGGTGTTTTTCCCCCTTTTAAAGGAGTTATATAAAAAAAGTAGCTCATTATTTTTGACAAAGCGAAAACTGTTGACCCCAGTATTGTCAGAATTTATATATAATAAAGTGTCTTCACTCTGAGGAGACTCTATCTTATGGTAATACAATTTTTGTCCTTTTGCTTTGTCTAAAAGCTCTCGCCCTTGTTTTGGTTCATCGTATCGATCATAATAGATACTTCTTTTTTTCCAAATAACGCTACTGCCAGCTCTTAAATATTTTAAAGAATTATGTATTTTTTGACCATTTTTTAAGTTAAAAAAATATAGTTCGTGCCAATCACTTCCGTTATGAGAAATCTTAATAGCAATTAAATCATCATCCTCATTTATATATCTTCCTTCAATAGATATATGATCATTTTTATCCTTTCTTAACTTTTTAACATCAACTAACATTTTATAATTACCTTCTCCTCTTACCCTATATAATAAGTCAGGGAAACGGTTTGAGCTACGAGTTTTATATTTAAATTCATATTTACTCTTGTCAACTTTTTCCTTTTCAATGTATCCTTCTAACTGTTCCCTTTCAACATAATTGTACATTGTTCCGATTTGATTTCTTAAAGCTAATGTACTTAAGTGCTTATTTTTTATTTTTTTAGTCAGCTTACTCTGAATTTCAAGCCAATCCAAGAGTTTAGGGCTATTGCTATTTTCCATCCATTGGTATGGGTCTCCAATAGATGAATCAAAATAAACGTCTTCTGTAGATTCTTTTATAGCATTTGGATAATTATAAGTTTTTTGACCAAAAGACAAATAATGATTAGCTATTAATATCAATATAAAACCTGTTTTAAAACTCATAAAATTATAATTCAACATAAAAGACGTAAACAATAATAAGCATAATTTTATTTCGTTTTTGAATTATATTAGTTTAATCTTAGATAAAGTAGAAACAAACATACTTTTTTTAGGGTCTTCACTAAATCTTAAGACTTCCGCACATTATTTATAATAACTACTTGTGTTTATAATTCAACAATATCCAATTCGCGTTTGCTATGTATTGCTCTTTATCTTTCTCATTTTTAAATACAAGGAATAATGAAGCCTTATCTGTTTTAGGTTTTACAGGTATTTTGTAATACTTCATAATACCTTTATCTTTGTTGAAATACTTTAAGTGTGTTTTACCAATAAGATTTCCGTTAGGCGAGCCTTCTCTAATTTCAACATCACCTTCATAAGCATAGTTACCAGCAAAAAACACAGATAATTTTATACTTTCTAAGCCTTTTAAAGGCAGTGTGTCGAATTTTAAATAGGAATTGTGAAGAATAGAACCTACAAGGTTTTGCCCATCAGCACTCCAACCTCCTAAGCCATTACTTTTTTCAATAGCATCTTCAGCTTCAATTTTAGGTGCTTTAAAAATAATTTGCTCCCTGGTAGATAGATTAGACTCTGGTTGATCTTCGTTACCATTATCAAGATAAGAAGCCATTAAAACATACATGCCTTCATTTTTACTCCCTATATGCTTATCAAACGTTATTGTGCCCTTTATTGGCAGTTGCTTTTTAGCTGCAGCATGATCTGGTTTTAGTGATAAAATGTATTTAACCATTTTATCAACTTCATTTTGGTTTAATTGTGGATGAGCAGACATCATGGTTTCTCCCCATACACCAGCTCCTCCTTTTATAACTTTACTTATTAAATAGCCAACATCATCGGATGTGTATTTTTCTGCAATCTCGATATAGCTAGGCCCGTTTACCTTTTCTTTATCGGCATGACAGGCTTTACAATCGCTTCCATCTATAAGTTTCCTGCCTTCTGGTACTGTGTTTTGTTGATGCCCTAAAGTCGCTTTTATTAAATCGTTTCCTTCAGGAATATAATCTAAAGTCACCTTTATTTTATTAGCATCTATAGAGCCATCTGTAGTGCTACCATCTTGCTTGTCTTTAACTGTTACGGAATAATTTACTTTTTTGTAATCCCAAAAAGACGTGTTTTCAGGGTCTATTTGGATGATTAGTTCTGGAGGATCATTACCTACCAAAAGTTTCGTTTCTGCAGTATCTGTTTTTCCTTTTTTATCTGTTACTGTTAAGCTTACGGTATAAGTCCCAGATTCATTAAAAGTAAATGAAGGGTTTAACTCTGTTGATTGTACTTCATCATTAGTAAAAGACCACTTATAAGTTAGTTTGTCGTTATCGTAATCTAAAGATTCTGATGCTGAGAATTGAACAGTCAGCGGTGTTGCACCTACCTTTTTATCATTAGTGATTTTTGCTATAGGCTTTCTGTTTCCTTTTATAAATGATATTCTGTTTAAGCGAGCATCTAGGTTTTGAGAATTCCATTTTTGACCATATTCTAAAACATATAGGTTACCATCCTGACCAAAAATCATATCCATAGGATGCGAAAATTCGGTGTTAGGCATAAACGGTTCTGCTTTTTTATAATTATGTTTTTTGTCAAGTGTAACCACATAAATCCAATCTCTCATCCATTCATATACAATAAGTTTTCCTTCAAAATATTTAGGAAACATATATTCATTCCCCTTGGGATGATTTGAAGCGTGAAAAACAGGTCCTGCCATAGGGTTTACGCCACCAACCCCTAACCATGGAAATTCTTCTGATTTATCATAGGAATACCAGATTAATGATTCTTGTGCTTCAGGGAGTTCTTTTAATCCCGTATTGTTTGGAGAATCATTGACTAAGTGATTAGGGTTAAATTTTGCTCCCGATTCTTGAGTTGTAAAATTATAATCGTTATATACTTGATTGTTTCCTCTAGTATAAGGCCACCCCCAAAACCCTGCTTTTCTCGCTTGGTCAAATTCGCCCATACCTTTTGGACCTCTATTTGGATTGCCTACACCTGCATCTGGACCAACGTCTCCCCAATAAAGATAGCCAGTTTCACTATCAATAGATGGTCTGAATGGGTTTCTACAACCCATAACGTAAATTTCAGGTTTAGTGTTTGGTGTGCCTTCAGGAAAAAGATTTCCCTTAGGTATGGAATACGTACCATCGTCTTCAGGCTTAATTCTCAATATTTTTCCTCTAAAATCATTAGTGTTCGCAGCCGATTTTTGAGCATCCCATAGCGCTCTTTCTGGGCGCTCATCAATAGGAGCATAGCCAGAGGATTCGAAAGGATTTGTATTATCTCCAGAAGTAATGAATAGGTTTCCATCTGGACCAAATTCTAATGCACCTCCACTATGGCAACATTCTCTTATAGTAGGAATTTTGAGGAGTATTTTTTCAGAATCAAGGTTTAAAGTTTTATCTATTAAATCAAATCGAGAGATGTATTGCAGAGGTTCGTCTCCAGGTGCCGAATAAAACAAATAAATCCAATGATTCTTTTTGTAGTTTGGGTCTACTGCTAAACCAAGTAATCCGTCTTCATTTCCATAAAAAAGATCAATCTGAGCAATGGTTTCGGTCTGTTCTGTTTTAAAATCAAATAGTTTTAATGCTCCACGGCGCTCAATGAATAAAATACCTTCTCCCGGTAGCTCATCTAACTCCATAGGTTCATTAAGGTTAAAGTCGAGGACTTGTTTGACAAAACGATTTTCAGGAGGTACACGGTCTGACGTTGCTTTTCTATAATCTAGATTATTATTGCCAATAGCATATGTAATACCTCCTAATAAATGATTTAAAAATAAAGGGTTTGTATAAGTATCATCGGTATGTCCCATTTCGGTGTAAAAAGCACAACCTCCATCAAAATTATGGTACCAAGAAATAGGGTGGTTTTCGCCATTGGTTCCGCCTTCATAAGTGGTTTCGTCAATGGTGATTAGCACATTAATGTCTGGGTTGATGTCTTTAAAATTGTACCATTCATCTTCCTTTACCCATGTATCTTCAAGATTCTTGGTCGATTTATGATTTTTGTCTATAACATTAAGAGTTGCCTCTTGTATTCTTGGATGACCTTCAAAATAAGCCCCTACAAGCTTGTTATACCAAGGCCAATCGTATTCGGTGTCTGTAGCAGCGTGTATACCCACAAAACCACCACCTGCTTGTATATAGCGCTCAAAATCGGCTTGCTGTTCGTAATTTAAAATATTACCTGTTGTATTTAAGAAAACGACTGCGGAAAATTGTTTTAATGAATCTTCTACAAAATAATTAGAATCTTCAGTGGCAATGACTTGAAGCTCATTTTCTTCTCCTAGCTTTTTTAATGCAGCTACTCCGGCCTCTATAGAACCGTGTCTGAAACCTTCTGTTTTACTAAACACAAGTATTCTTTTTTCTTTTGTACTACATGATGCCAACATAATAGTTATGATGAGAATTAAAAAGGGTTTTATTAGTTTAGGTTTCATTTTAAAAAAGTTAAGTTTAATTTAATACTTCTTGTTATATATAGCTGTTTATTAGTTGCTCTAATAATTCTTGTTTGCCGCTTTTTAATTCTGGCTCCCCATGTTTTGAAGCTAACTGATTGAGATCTAGTAAGCTTAGTTTACCTTGTTCAAAATCTTTACCCGGTCCAGAATTAAACGAATCGTACCTTTTTTTCTTCATATCCAGATAAACAGAATCTGATAGTATTTTTTCTGCAGTTACAAGTGCTCTAGCAAATGTGTCCATACCACTAATATGAGCGATAAATAAATCTTCCATATCTGTAGAATTTCGTCTTGTTTTTGCATCAAAATTAATACCACCATGTTCAAAGCCATTGTTTTGTAATATTATCATCATAGCTTCTGTTACTTCATAAATATTGGTAGGAAATTCATCAGTATCCCAACCATTTTGATAATCACCTTTATTAGCATCAATACTTCCTAACATATTAGCATCTGATGCTACTTGTAATTCATGTGCGAAAGAATGCCCTGCTAATGTTGCATGGTTAACTTCTAAATTTAATTTAAAATCGTTATTCAAATCAAATTTGTTTAGAAAGCCTAATACCGTAGCTGCATCAAAATCATATTGATGTTTGGTAGGCTCCATGGGTTTAGGTTCTATAAAAAATGTGCCTTTAAATCCTTGAGCCCTTGCATAATCTCTTGACTTGGTTAAGAACATAGCTAAATGCTCTATTTCTTTTTTCATATTGGTATTAAGCAACGACATATAACCTTCTCTTCCTCCCCAAAATACATAGCCAGAACCATCAAGGGCTATAGTGGCATCAATAGCGTTTTTTACTTGAACCGCTGCCTTGGTTAGTACATTAAAATCTGGATTAGTTGCGGCACCATTCATGTAACGAGGATTAGAAAATACATTTGCTGTACCCCAAAGTAATTTAATACCATATTCTGTTTGTTTGTTTTGAGCATAAGGCAATATTTTGTGTAAGCGTTTTTCAATTTCAAAAACACTTCCATCTCCTACTAAATCGGTGTCATGGAAGCAATAAAAAGGAATACTAAGTTTGTCAATAAACTCAAATGCTGCATCCATTTTATGCTTTGCTGCGGTTAAAGGATCATTATTTGCAGCTGCCCAAGGAAATATTTTTGTTCCTGGACCAAATGGGTCTCCACCTTCACCGCAGAAGGTATGCCAATAAGAAACAGCAAACTTTAAATGGGCTTTCATTGTTTTGCCATTAATGACCTGGTTTTCATCGTACCATTTGAAAGAAAGAGGGTTTTTAGAATGTCTTCCTTCAAATTTAATTTTATTAATTTTTGGAAAGTATGTGCTCACTTTTATATGATTTTTAGGTTATCGATTATTTTATGTTTTGTAATTCTTTTTTCCAATTTTGATAAGCGTCTTCTAATTTAGATTGCATTTCTTTATTTGGTTGGATTGTCTCAAGTTTTTTAAAACGGCTAAAAGCTTCGTCTGAAGACTTGTAAACCCCAGAGCTAATACCGCTACCTATAGCTGCTCCAATAGCACCATCAGTATTATAGATGTCGATTTGTGCTCCAGATAGAGTAGCCAAAGTTTCTTTAAAAATGTTACTTTGAAACATATTACTATTTCCTGCTTTTATAACATTTAACTTTAGCCCCATGGATTTCATTATATCAATTCCATATTGAAAAGAAAAAACAATGCCTTCTTGTGCGGCTCGTAATAAATGAGCTTTTTTGTGAATGTTAAAATTAAGATGTTTCCATGTACAGCCTATATTTACATCTCCTAAAATTCGTTCTGCACCATTTCCAAAAGGAAATACCTGTAACCCATTTGACCCTACATCCACAGTTGCAGCTATTTCATTTATTTCAGAGTAGCTTAATCCATTGGTTATATTTTTCCGAAGCCATGCATTTAATATTCCTGTACCATTAATACAAGCTAACACGCCGTATCGTGGTTGCTCAATTTTATAATTAACATGAGAAAATACATTAACACGGGAAAGTAAATCAGGCTTTACTTCATCAAAAACACCATAAATAACACCAGATGTTCCTGCTGTTGCTGCAATTTCACCAGGCTTTAAAACATTTAATGATAAGGCATTATTGGGCTGATCTCCCGATTTGTATGAAACTGGAATACCAGCGGGAAGCCCTAATTGATTTGCAATTTCGTTTGTAATTGTTCCATGTGAACTAAAAGTTTCATGAATTTCTGGAATTAAAGTGCTATCAAAACCATAATGTTTTAAAAGTGTCAGTGATATTTTATGTTCTTTAAAATTCCAAAAAACACCTTCAGATAAACCACTTACGGTTGTAGTGATTTTATTTGTTAATTTCATTGCAATAAAGTCTCCTGGAAGCATTATTTTGTATATACGTTCAAAAATTTCAGGCTCATTGTCTTTAACCCATTTTAGTTTTGATGCGGTAAAGTTTCCAGGAGAATTTAAAAAATTTTCTAAGCAATAATCTTGTCCTAAAACATTAAAAGCTTCTTTACCAATTTCTGATGCACGACTATCGCACCAAATAATAGACGGTCTAAGAACTTGTTTGTTTTTATCAACTAAAACAAGACCATGCATTTGATAAGAAATACCTATTGCGGTTATAAGTGATTTATCTATTTGAGTGTTTTCTATTAATTTTGGAATTATTAATTTCACATAGTTCCACCAGAGTTCTGGATCTTGTTCTGCCCAACCATTGTGATGTGCAATAATATTCATTTCGTCTTTAGGTTCGAAATTTTGAGCTAATACAACACCATCAGAAGCTTGTAACAAACTTGCTTTGATAGATGAAGAACCAATATCTAATCCTAGTAAATACATAGTTAAATTAGTTTATTTTTTTGTTGAATCGCGATGCTTTAAGCGTGTTGCAATAACTTTAGTTTCATAAGGTTTTTTCGTAGTTTTGTTTTCAATTCTATCAATTAATAATTCTGCTGCCATTTTTCCCATATTGTAGCCGTGTTGAATAACAGCCGTTATAGAAGGAGATGAATATTCAGAAATTAAACCATTTACAAAGCTTATTAATGAAATATCTTCTGGTATTTTTAATCCTTTTTTTAAAGCCAACTTTATTGCTATGGCTGCAAAATCTTCTTTAACTGCAAAAATGGCATCTGGAAGCGGATTTAAATTGAAAATCTTTTCAATTTGTTTAAAAAGATCTTTTTCTTCATCGACTTCAAAAATTAATGAACGATTCTCTTTAATACCATACTCGTCTAGCGCCATACAATAACCCATTTTACGCTCTTTTCCTATATTGATGTATGGTTTAAAATTAATTAATGCAATTCGCTTACAGCCAGATTTAATTAATGTTTTTGTAGCATTATAAGCTCCACCTATATCATCAGCTTTTACCATATCGCAGCCAATAAAATCTTCGGTTCTATCAAATAAAACCATAGGTAGATGATTGTTTTTTATATTGAATAAATGATCGTAATGACCTTTTTTTTGTGTGCCTGAAGAAATGGAAATTAATAACCCATCTACACTGCCTGAAGTTAGAAGTTTTATGTTCTTGACTTCTTCTATATAGGATTCATTAGACAAACAAATCATTACTTGATAACCACGTTTCTTTGTCATATAATCAATGCCTTTAATAACTGTTGTAAAGAAATGATTTGTTATTTCAGGAATAACAACACCAATAACTTTAGAAACATTTTTACGCAGATTTATAGCGCGTGCATCGGGTTGGTAATTTAATAATTTAGAAAAGGCTTGTATTTTTTTTCGAGTTTCTTTGCTTATTCTCGGATTGTCTTTTAATGCTTTTGAAACCGTAGAAACAGAAACACCAAGCTCTTCAGCAATGCTTTTCATGGTTGTTTTAGGTTTCATACTTAAGCTTATTTTAAGTTTTTTCTTTTTATACCAAACTTTATGATATCAAGGTATACAAATCTAATTTAAAAACTTATGCAAAAACAGGGGTGATTTACTAAAAAGAGCTTGTAAATCAAAAAGTTATTAACGGGAAAACGATTTCGCACGAGTCATTTTCAAATATTAAAGCCTGAAAAGAAAAAACTCAACAGGCTTTAAAAGTTTTATATATGTTACTTGTTTTTAAAATATACTAAAAACTATAATTTAATTTTAATAAAGCTCTTCTGCGTAAAACAGGAAAAACTACAAAACTAGCATCTGGATTGGCTGCAATAAAATCTGGGGTTGCTCCGTTTGCATTCGCACCAAAACTATTCGCGCCAAAAAAATTGGCTAATCCTTCCGAGTTAAAAAGATTGGTTACTAATATATCTGCTGATAAGTGTTTGCTTATTTGGTATCCAGCACCTGCATTAAAAATACTATAAGCAGGAAGCTTAAATCCATTAGATACATTGCCATCGCGTTTGCCCATAAACTGCCATTTAATAAATGCTGAAACCTTATCTTTTTCATATTCATTGCTAAGATTGAACATTAATTTAGGGTTAAATGGTAATACATTTCCTGAATAGTCTAAAATACTATCATCGCTTGTGTCAACCGAACCCGCAGCGTCATAAACTTTCCATTTAGTGGCTTTGGGATCTTGAATGATTCCGTTAAAACGAAAGATAAAATTTTGAATTGGTGAATAAATACTTTCCCATTCCAAACCTATTGTTCTTGATGTATTAAACTGGATTGGTGTATAGAAAATGCTATTATCGCTTGAATCAAACTCAAAATTAGCAATACCAATATCTTTAAGTTGGCTCCAAAACATTGTACTTGTAAAAGAGAAGTTTTTAAGGTTATATTTAATACCTATTTCTGCTTGATTTATTTTTTGTACTTCTCCTTTTTTATTAATGGGTACATTGGAGAAATTGTTGAAATAATAATTTAATTCTGGTGCTTTGTTCCCTTGAGAAAACCTAGCAAATAAAGCGCCATCGTCATCAAATTTATAATTAACACCTCCTGAAAAAGATAAGTAGTTATAATTGTAATTGAAATTATCTTTTTCACCTGTTGGAGATAAAATACCATTATCGTAAGCTGTATTATTATTTCCATCTAAGCCTCCGCCTTGAGTAAACGGGGCAAAACGATCTTTACTTCCTTTGTGTTTAATAGTTTCGTATCGTATCCCTAAATCTATATGTACATCATCAGAAACTTTCCATCTATCATTAATAAAAGTTGATGCTTGAGTTACCTTTGCTCTAGAGTTTACAAAAAATAAGCCGCCATAATTACTAATACCATTAGAATCGGAAAGTTCAATTACAGGGGCTCCAGGATTTTCAAGTGTGACATGAAGCATTCTTGGGTTTGGTTCGTAAGTTACAAAAGCAAAACTACCTTGGGTAAATAGGGAGGTGTTTGAAAAACCAAAATCAAAACCAGTTGAAATGTCATGATTTTCTAATTCTTTTTGTAAAATAAATTGATGCATATATTCATCAGCTTTATTGTCTTTATACCATGCAGAAGTTCCCATAATGGCATCATTAGGTAATGTGCCTTCGCCTAAATATTCAATGGGCTGTCCTGCTAAAATTCCTGCGTTATTAAGTCGAGCAAGCTCTGAACCAGATTGTGCGTCTCTAAAAACAATTTGACCAATAGGAAAACTTGCGCCACTAATAAAATAGGCTAGTGGGTTATTTAATGAAACAAATGCATTACTAATTGAAGTTTGCCAATTGGCATCTTTTACAGAAAATTTCATATTGTTTTTTAAGGACCAATTATTACCTATATTTTGAAAAAAATCAAAACCTAATGAAAAATCTTTAGCGTAAACACCCTGAGATGGGTTAAAAGCATTTTTCTTATTCAAATTTCTTCCATCTGGAATGCTAGCATTAAAGCTAGGCATTAAAAGAGAAGTTGACTCAAAGTCTTGCCCAAAAGCAGGTGTAGGATTGTTCCAGTTTACAGCAGCAACACCAGTATATCTATTAGTTTTGTCATTTAAAACTTTACCATAAAACTTTAGATAGCCTCGTGCATTCTTTTTTATGACATTAAATTTTAACTGACCACCTTTACTAAATGGGAAATCTGTATCTCTTGCACCATCATCATGTCTGTAATGTCCACCAGCATTAAAAAACCAGTTATTTCCTAGAGGGCCACCAATATTAGCATCAATTTTGTAAATATAATTTTCTTCACCTTGCATACCAGTTGTTAATTGTATATCCCCTCCAAATTTATTTCTAACACCGTGCGAAATAAAGTTGTAAACACCACCAGGTGCATTAAGGGCAGTAATAGATGCACTTCCTCCTCTTAATGCTTCTACTTTTTGAGTGGTTAAATCTACACGATGAAAAAGATCTGGACTATAATATGAATGTTGAACAAGACTAACAGGAAGTCCATCTTCTTGAAGAGATACATAATACCACCCTGTATCATCTTCTGCAGAAGCCGAAATACCTCGTGTATAGACTTTTGTATAAACTTCGCCAGCAGATGCATCAGTAAATGTGCCTGGGATATTTTGAAGTAAGCTAGCAGTTCCTTGAGGATAGTTTTGTTGAATTGATTTTGAATTCAGTATACTTACAGAAGTGCTTGATTCTAATTGGATTCTAGGGTCAAAAGTTCCAGTAACTACAACAGTTTGTAGGTTTAACAAATCGTCTTCTAAAACAAAAGAAAGTGTTATATTTTTATTAGTTATTTCAACAGTTTTCTCTATAGTTTTATATCCTAAATACGAGATGTTTATTACATAGTTTCCAGAGGAGATATTATCTATTTTGAAAACCCCATCAGAATTAGTTGTAGCACTATTTCCAGTTGGAGTTAAAATAATGTTTGCGCCTTCTAAAGGATTTCCTTGTCTATCTTTTACTTCTCCACTAATATTATTTTGAGAAAAAATGGTATTACAAAACATACTCGTTATTGTAAAAAGGAAAAGCATTATAATTTTATTCATATTCTAATTTTGAAAAGTATAAAGGGTTTAATTTTTATTTAGGAAAAGTAACTTAAATTTTTGATAAGAATAGGTTAATTTTTTCTAATCTTTAATTGATATATAACACCAAAAGCAGCTATTAAAAGGCCAATGAATTCTCTAGTGCCTTCTAAATATGGTTTTTCATAAACCATCTCACCAAAAATTTCTTCCTTGTTTTCTGTTTTTAAATAATCAATGAATAATGAAAAATGGAATATGGCATAAGCTAGTAAAACAACTATAGTTACAACTAAAAATAATCTAGGGATAGGTTTAAAGTTGTTGTATATGCATATAATTGCCACAATAAAATATATTGCAAACCATAAAATGCCATCTGGGTCATTTAATTGTAATATTGCAAAAATGATAAACAGAATGCATAGTATTATATTCGTGATTTTTTTCTGTTTACTTAATGGATTAATATGATTCATTTAGAAAGTTTACGAGTTATAATTTCCAACCGTCTCTATATGTCCTTTTTACAAATTGATTTGCTTCATCAAAATTTGTGATTTCCATATTTTCACCATCCCATAATAATTTTTTTCTTCCAGGGTATTCAAATCTGTTTCCTTTTGGCTTTCTAAGATTATAACTTCTAATGGCAAGGTTACCCATTAAAACACTTTCGGTTAGTGGTCCTGCAAAATCGAACGATGATGTAAGGGCTTTATGCTTTTCTTTACCAAAGCCATCTTTACAAGCTTCTACCCAAGAGGCATTATGTCCACTTTCAGGAAGTATACTTTTTTCTGTATCTTCAAATGTTAAAAGATCACCATTGTTTAGGTATACTTTTGGTGCAACTCCATATGTTCCACAAGTCATAATTCCTTTGTCTCCAATCATTATAACTCCATTTGCGCTATCATGATCGCCAATAGGATGGTCAGCTGGAATTAAATCAGGATGGAAAGGTCTTAAACCACCATCTGACCAAGTTAATGTGATTTCCGATGCATTTTTTGCTGATGCAGGAAATTTTAATTGTGTTCTTGATGAAGGCGGACAAGATTCTGGTAAATATTCTGGAGACCAGTCTTTCTTAAAAACGGCTCCAACGCTACTTTCTACTTCTGTTGGATATCCAAGCCCCAATACTCTAAATGGTGGGTCAATTAAATGACAGCCCATATCGCCTAAAGCTCCCGTTCCAAAATTCCACCAACCACGCCACTTAAATGGGTGATATAATGGATGATAATCAACCATTTTTGCAGGACCAACCCAATTATTCCAGTCTAGTCCATCAATTAAAGCAGGTTTGTCTGTTGGGGTATTTATACCTTGAGGCCAAACGGGTCTGTTGGTCCAAACATGTACTTTACTAACTGCACCAATTTTGCCTTCATCAAACCATTTAATCATTTGTTTAACACCATTTCCTGATGCACCTTGATTCCCCATCTGCGTTACCACTTTATATTCGTTAGCTGCTTTTGTAAGCATTCTAGCCTCATAGATACTATGCGTTAATGGTTTTTGTACATAAACATGTTTGTTTGATTTTATGGCAGCCATAGCTATTACTGCATGCGTATGATCTGGTGTGGAAACTGTTACTGCATCAATATTTTTTATTTCATCAAAAAGTTTTTTATAATCTTTAAATCGTTTTGCATTTGGGAATTTTTCCATCAGTCTTTTTGACTGATTCCAATCTACATCACAAATAGCAGCTATGTTTGATGCGCCATTATTCCAAGCGTTTATAGCATCAGAATATCCTTTTCCACCACCACCTATAACGGCAATATTTAGTTTGTCGCTAGGTGGAATGAACCCTTGACCCATAACATGCCTTGGGATAATTGAAATTCCTAATGAGGTTAAAGCAGTCGTCTTAATAAATGACCTTCTGTTGTTCATTTTATGTTTTTTTTTCATTTATCAATGATTAAAATAAAGGGTTTTTAGAAACTATCTGATTCTTTGTATGCGTTAATAACTGATAATTCGCCTTCTTTTCCACTTATTGAGTTACCATGCTCCATACCTAAAACACCTTTAAATCCTTTTGAATGAATATGTTTGAATACATTTTTGTAATTTATTTCTCCAGTGGTTGGTTCATTACGACCAGGGTTATCGCCGATTTGAAAATAAGCAATTTCATCCCAACAGTTATCAATATTTGGAATTAAATTTCCTTCTTGAATTTGTTGATGGTATATATCAAATAAAATTTTACATGATGGAGAATTTACTGCTTTACATATTTGATAAGCTTGGGGTGATTCACTTAAAAATAATCCAGGGTGATTTCTAAAATTTAAAGGCTCTAATACCATAGTTAAATTATGAGGCTCTAAAATAGCTGATGCCTGCTTTAATGTTTCTATAACATGAGCTGTTTGATAATGTATGTTTTGCCTTAAATCTACATGACCAGGAACAACAGTCATCCATTTGGCATTAACACGTTTTGCAACTTCTACAGATTCTTTAATTTCGTTTAAAAATTCCTTTCGTTTATCAATATCTCCACTTGCTAAATTTGGCTCTTTCCAATAAATTTTGTGAGCTACAAATACACCCATGGTCATATTTCTATCAGACATGGTTTTTGCCATTTTTTCTTGAGTTTCAAGAGCCCGACCCTTCATGCCGTTGTCTTCAAACGCAGTAAACCCTTGATCTGCCATAAAGTTTAATTGATCAATTGGATCGTTTCCTGCATGATTTTTAAACATACCTAAATGTGGAGCATAATTTAATTTGAACATATTGGAAAGGTTTGTTGTTTTATTAGGATGTAAAATATTCATAGCATTAATACCTGTTATGCCAATTCCTAGTAAGGATGCAGTAGCAGTAGTTTTTTTTATGAATAATCTTCTCTTCATTTCTATATAAAATTAGTTTTTCCTGGGACTGGAACAGGATAATTTCCGTTTTCATCTGGAACTATTGGCGGAACAGAATCAAAAGTAAGCGTGTCCTCATCTGGAACTAATTTATGATCAAGTGCCATGGCTTTATCCCAAGTTATTTCTTTTCCAGAGTAGGTTGCCATTCTACCCATAATAGCTGTCATAGTACTTTTTGCCCCAAATTCCGCATCGTTTATAACTTCTCCGTTTCGTATAGATTTAAATAATCGGTTATGTTCTTGTTGATATGGATTAATATCATCTTCACTGTTATGATTATAGATTTTTGTTCCATCATATTTTTTTAACACGGCAGTACTCCCTCCATGGTTATATGATGTGCCTAAAGTGCCTTGAAAAGATTCGTCTACTCTATGTTTTGTTCCTGGTTGATGCCTGCATTGACTAGAAATAATTGCACCGTTTTCATATTCAAATTCTACAACATGGTGGTCAAATATATGGCCATGATCTTTTCCTTTACGTACTTCTCTACCACCAGTTCCAGTAGCCTTTATTGGATACCCGCCAATAAACCAGTTGGCTACATCAATATTATGAATGTGTTGTTCTAAAATATGGTCTCCACAAATCCAATTAAAATAGTACCAGTTTCTCATTTGATATTCCATTTCGGTTTGATTAGCTTTTCTTGGTCTTACCCAAACACCTGAACCATTCCAGTATACTTGACCTGATACAATTTGACCGATATCTCCTTTTTTAATACGATTGTATGTTTCGATATAACTTGCTTGATAATGCCTTTGCAAACCAACAACTACATTTAAATTTTTAGCTTTAGCAGCTTTAGCGGCTTCTAAAACTTTTTTAATTCCTGCAACGTCTGTTGCTACAGGTTTTTCCATAAATACATGCTTCCCTTGAGAAATAGCATATTCAAAATGTTTAGGCCTAAACCCAGGAGGTGTTGTTAAAATAACAACATCAGCAGCATCAATGGCTTTTTTGTAAGAACCAAAACCAACAAACTTGTGGGATGCTTTTACGTTAAGCTTTCCTGTTTGGAACATTTTTGTTAAACTGGTATAGGCTTTCTCTAACCTATCCTCAAAAGCATCAGCCATGGCAACTAATTCTACATTTTCGTCTGCTTTTAATGCTTGACTTACAGCTCCGGTACCTCTTCCACCACATCCTACAACGGCTAGCTTTAATTTTTTAACTTTATTAAATATAGGAGTAGCGGTAAGTAATGAAGGTGTTAGAATAATTCCTCCAGCTGCTAATGACGACCCTTTTACAAAACTGCGTCTTGTTAAGTTATTCTTTTTTTGTTCCATGGTTTTAATTTTTTTAATTTAATCCGTAATCTTCAATTACTGATAGCCAATACTTTTTTATTTCTTCTTTTGATGGTTGAATTTTTGGACGTACTACACGAAAACCAACAAATGGGGCATTAGTATGCCACCAATTACTTTTCGGAATTTGAGGATCTCTTCTTTTCCATTTTTGTTTCGATTGACCTCGTGCCGAACAACACAACTTATCTTTTGTGTCTTTCCATGACCCTCCACGTACAACTCTAGGATATAATTCTGATGGTTTATTCCAAGGGTTTCTTTGTGGAGATGATTGATAATAATCTGCATCATATTGATCCATAACCCATTCAGACACATTACCTAATAAATCATGTATTCCTAAACCATTTGCCTCTTTTAACCCTGTTTTTTCATATTTTTCATTTGTATTTTCATCAAACCAAGCTACTTTTTTAAGGTCTGTACCTTGATCTGTTTTTCCTTTTTTACAAACATATTCCCATTCTGCTTCAGTAGGTAATCGGTAAAACACTCCTGTTTTTGAAGTCAACCATTTGCAATACATAATAGCTGCATATTGCGTCATATTTACAGCAGGATGACTTTCTTTTCCCATATTAAAGCTCATGTCAACATATGGAGGCGTAGCTCCAGAAACAGCATCAATCCCTAAATCATTTAATTTCTCTTTACTTTTAAACTGTTCAGGACCAAATTCACCAAATACAAAGGTGTCATATTGTTCCCAAGTAATTTCATATTTACCCATCCAAAAATCATCAACTTCTACTTTATGATTTGGTTTCTCATCATCACTACGTTTAGAATCATTTGAGTTGGCTCCCATTAAAAAACCACCTCCTTTTACAGCTATCATTTCTATGGTAATACTCTCTCCGTCTAATTCTTGCAAATAGTTATTAAAGTCCTGAGCATTTAATTGTTGGTTTTGAATTATTATTAATAAACCAACTACTAATTTTATAGAATATTTTAATTTCATTTTAAAGCTCTAGTATTTCTATATTTCTAAATTCTACTGGGTGGCTTTCACTTTGTAAAGAGATATATCCCTTTTTTAACGGGGTTCCTTCTCTCTTTTTCCAATATTCTTGATTGTGGTCTATGGAGCCGCCTATTTGAGGTTTAGTATAAGAGAGTACATTTTCTCCATTGATAAAGTGTTTAATAATAGAATCGTTTCTAACTTCAATTTCTAAATTAACCCACTGATCTCCATTATAGGTTTTTGACTTAGAATTGATGCAATGCGGTGTGAATAATTCATCATTCATTTCAACATGTGTACCAGGTGTACATAAATTACCTGTTGGTCGTTCGCCTGATTCTAATCCGCCCAAAAGTTGAACCTCAATAGATACTGGAAAACTTTGGTTTAAGCCTATGTTTTTTGGATTCTCACAATGAACCATAACACCACTATTTCTTGTTGCCCAACCAGCACCATCTTTTAATTGATTGCCTGTAAACCTGTATTGCATCCTGAATTTATAATTCGAAAATTCTTTGTTATAGTAAATATGACCGTAAGATTCATTAAAAGTATCATTGTATTCATTATAATTAACTTTCATCACACCGTTTTCTACTATAAAGGTGTTTTTGTAATTCTCACCTAGAGGTTGATTTTTAATTTTAATAGTCCAATCTTTTAAATCTTTTCCATTAAATAGTTTTACCCAGTTATCTTTTTTTGGTAATTCGATGTTTTCTTTCTTTCCTTCATTTTTACAATTGAATAAAAAGAATATACTCAAAACTAAAATGATGTGTTTTTTATTCATGATCTATAAGATTTTAAAGAGACCAAGCCTTTCCTCCTGTAGCTTCGTTTAGAGGAATACAACCTTTTTGGGATCCAGGAATAGGGTCGTAGGCTAATACATTTTCACCTATTTGTTCACTTGTTCGAAATGCCCAAATAGAAGAATTCCTTATATTGTCTAATGCTTGAAAAATTATTGCATCCTCATTTTCAGGATCTTTTTCATCATTATAATCTCTATACACTAATTGTTGTTCTTTACTTATTTTTAAATATTTAGCCAATAAAGCGTCGTAATTTTCGGTTTCTAAATCGCTAACACCTTTTTCTGTTATTGGTAAAGCTTTTATTATTGCAGTTAAACCTTCTTTGTATTTTTTCTGTTTTAACTCATCATATGTTTTAGATATGTATAAATCTAAAAATTCAGGAACATTAACATCTAAAGCTCCTGGTGTATTTTGAGTTTTTGGTAAAATAAGGTCTATCAAATTTTTTAATATAATACCTTCATCCATAGTAAAAAAAATAGGCGTCCATAAGTCAGCTTCAGTTTTACAACTTTGCAGCATACTAATAATTGTTGGTGTTGCAATAGTATAACCAATAGATAAACCCAAACCTTTTAATGCATTTCTTCTGTTCATAATTATTAGCTGTTATTTTTTTTGAATTGTTCAGCAGCATGATTTGCAGCTCTTGCCGTTAACGCCATATAAGTTAATGATGGGTTTTGACAGCCTGAAGAAGTCATGCATGCTCCATCAGTAACATAAACATTAGGCACTGCATGTATTTGATTATGTTTATTTAAAACAGAAGTCTTAGGGTCTTTGCCCATTCTAGCTGTACCCATTTCATGAATTCCAATTCCTGGAGCATAACGATTGTCGAATGTTTTGATGTCTTTAAAACCTGCTTTTTTAAGCATTTCTGATGCTTGTTGAATTATATCTTCACGCATCTTTAACTCGTTTTCTTTCCATTCGGCATCAAAAGTTACAGTAGGTAATCCCCATTCATCTAATTTATCATAATCAAGAGTCATTTTGTTATCATGGTTTGGTAAGCACTCTCCAAAACCACCTAATCCCATTCTCCAACCACCTGGTTCTAATATTTTTTCTTTTAATTCAGCACCATATCCTAATTCAGCAATATGATCAGAAATGTCTCCTCTTCCTGCACCTCCTTGATAACCATAACCTCTTATAAACTCCTTTTTCTCAGTTTCCTTATTACCTAGGTTTCTAAATCGTGGAATATAAATACCGTTTGGTCTTCGTCCTTTGTAATACTTATCTTTAAAACCATCTAATTTTCCAGACGCTCCAGCACCTAAATGATGGTCCATAATATTATGCCCTAATTCTCCAGAGTCATTACCTAAGCCATTAGGAAATCTTTTAGATTTTGACTGCATCAAAATAGATGCTGATGCAATAGCTGACGCACAGCAAAAAATAATTTCAGCATTAAATACTAAACTCTCTTTAGTTTCAGCATCTATTACTTTAACACCTGTTGCCTTTTTTAAAGTATCATCATAAATAATTTCATGCACTATTGAATTTGCTCTTAAAGTCATGTTGCCAGTTCGTTCTGCAGCTGGTAATGTAGAAGAGTTACTACTAAAATAAGCACCAAAAGGACAACCACGTATGCATCTATTTCTAAACTGGCAATTACTTCTTCCTTCACGACTTTTATCACCTGTAATATGTGCTGTTCTACCAATCGTTAAAAGTCTATCAGAATAATTCTCTGAAAGCTTTTCTTTTAAATGTTCTTCTACACAATTTAATTCCATTGGAGGTTCAAACACACCATCTGGAAGTTGGGAAAGCCCTAATTTTTCTCCGCTTACTCCAATATATTTTTCAACTTTATCATACCAAGGTGCTATATCTTTATAACGTATAGGCCAATCTACTCCATGACCATCTTTTTTATTGGCTTCAAAATCTAAATCACTTAACCTGTAGCTTTGTCTGCCCCACATTAAAGACCGACCACCAACATGATAACCACGCATCCAATCAAAACGTTTGGTTTCATTGTATGGGTGTTTTAAATCGTCTACAAACCAATGCTTACTTTGTTGTGCTGTAGTATATCCAGTACGACTTTGCTTTAACTGTTTGTTTTTTTCTTCAACCGATACACTACCTCTGAGTTCAAAATCCCATGGATCTTTATTCATTGTTGGGTAATCTTTAATATGTGTTACCATTCTACCACGCTCTAGAACCAAGGTTTTTAATCCTTTTTCGCAAAGTTCTTTGGCTGCCCAACCACCACTAATACCTGTTCCTATAACGATTGCGTCATAAGTTTTTAGGTTTTCTGCTACTTCTGTCTTTTTCATTAAAAAACTATTTGAAGAATTATTTGATATATAAATTATAAGGTAAATCTAAAGTAAACTTAATAATCAAATCAGCTAAAACGAAGAAAATGATAATTAAATTCTAAAATACATGGAAAATTAATTAATTTGCGCTATATCAATGTTCAAATTATTTCAGTGAAAATAAACATACAAAAAATACAGCCATATGAGGCTAATGGAATAGTGTATCATGCAGACACATGTTTACCATTAGTTGATGCTATTAATCGAAAAAAGTTAAAATTTAAAGCATTAGCAAGACATACATATCCTGGAGATCGCTTGGATAAAAATACATTAGGGCTTAATAGTATAGGTTATTGGGATGCTAATGAACCACAAGATTGGGGGTTAGATTGGCATAGAAATGAGGGTATTGAGTTTCATTTTTTAGAATCTGGAACGATGCCTTATTCTCAAGAGAATAAAGAAATGGTTTTAGAACCAAATTACTTAACCATTACTAGGCCTTGGGAAGCGCATAAAGTAGGAAATCCCAATATAGGTATGGGAAAATTTTATTGGGTAATTATAGATTTAGGAGTTCGTAGACCCCACCAAGATTGGGTTTGGCCAGATTGGATTACTTTAACTCCTGATGACCTGTCTAGGCTTACCACAATTTTAAGACAAAATGAAAAATCTATTTTAAAGACAGATAAAAAAATAAGAGATTGTTTTCTTCAAATCAATAAAGCTGTAGATACAGATAAGGAAGGAAGTAATGCATCAAGAATAAGACTCCTTATTAACTACTTGTTAATTTTGATACTTGATTTGTTAAATACTGATGATATTGTATTGAATGAGTCTCTTACAGATAGTTCAAGAAGTGTAAAATTCTTTCTTAAAGAGCTTGAAAATAATTTAACTGAAAATTGGACTATAGAGTTAATGTCTCAGTCTGCAGGTGTAGGATTAACAAGGTTTACACATCATTTTAAAAGATTAACTAACTTAACGCCAATGCGTTATTTGGTTATGAAACGCTTAGAAATGTCCAAAAAAATGCTTCTCGAAAATAGAGATTTAACTATAGCAGAAGTAGCATACATGTGTGGTTTTGCAACAAGTCAATATTTTGCAACAGTATTTAAGAAGCATGAAAAATGTTCGCCAAATGAGTATAGGTTAAAAAATACTATTGATAATTATCAGTTTTCTTAGTAAAATATAAAGATTAAAAATTGTTTAAATTCTTTCACTGAATAAAAATACACATTGTTTTAAGTTCTAATATTTATATTCACGTTGTTAACTAGATTTCATTTGTTTAACCAAATAATAACTAATCATGAATATAAAACAGTCAATTTATAATAACACCAAAATAATTATTGTATTGTTGGTACTTGTTTCCTTTGCTTGTAAAGAAACTAAAGAAAAATCTGCTACAGCCGTAACTAAAAAAGTCGAACAACCTATGTTTTTTAAAATTTCTTTGGCACAATGGTCTTTGCATAAAAAATTTAGAAGTGGAGATGTAAGCCCTTTTGATTTTGCTAAAGAAGCTCACAATTTAGGTTTTGAGGCTGTTGAATATGTTAGTGGTTTGTATAAAAAGGAAGTTGAAGAATTAGGTATAGATGAAGTAGTTAAAAAATTGAAAGCAGAAAGTGAAAAGCATGGAGTAAAAAATTTATTAATAATGATTGATGGTGAAGGTAATTTGGCAAGTAATGATGAAAATCATTTAAATACCGCATTAGAGAACCATAAAAAATGGGTAGATGCAGCAAAAGCATTAGGGTGTCATTCTATTAGAGTTAATGCTCATGGAAAAGGGACTTATGATGAAGTTATGAATCAGGCAGTTGTTGGTTTAACAAAATTATCCGAATATGCGCAAACTCAAGGCATTAATATCTTGGTAGAAAATCATGGAGGCTATACTTCAGATGGTCAATGGTTAGCAAGTGTTATGGCAAAAGTAAATATGCCTAATTGCGGGACGTTACCAGATTTTGGAAATTTTTGCATTAAATATAAAGATGGCGGCTGTGAAGAGGAATATGATAAGTATAAAGGAGTTAAAGAATTAATGCCTTATGCCAAAGCTGTAAGTGCAAAGTCGTATGATTTTGACGAAAACGGGAATGAAACAGTAATTGATTACACAAGAATACTACAAACTGTAAAAGATGCAGGGTACTCGGGTTATATAGGAATAGAATACGAAGGAAGTAGGTTGAGTGAAAAAGATGGTATTGTTGCTACTAAAAATTTGCTATTACAAGTTGGAAAACAACTTTCAAAATAAACTAACTAAACCAAATAATAATGGAAAACATTAATAAAAACAAGCTTTTTTTAGCAAGCTGTCTTGCTTTAATTACTACATCTATGACCTTTGCTATAAGAGCAAAGTTAGAAACTGTTTTTGGTCCAGAAGGTATTGGATTAACTTTAGAACAACTTGGGTACGCTTTTGCACCTGCTTTTTTTGGATTTACAATCGCGATGATAATTGGCGGACCATTAGTTGATTTTCTAGGAATTAAAAAAATTACTTGGATTGCTTTTTTTACACATGCTATTGGAATTGTATGGACAATCATGGCAGATTCTATGACCTCACTTTTTATAGCTACATTATTTGTAGGTATTGGTAATGGAATGGTAGAAGCAGCATTAAACCCATTGGTGGCATCAATGTATCCAGATAGTAAAACTAAAATGCTTAATAGATTTCATGTATGGTTTCCAGGAGGTATTGTGATAGGGTCTTTAATAGCGTGGTTGGTAATGGATGTTATGGGATTGCCGTGGCAAGTAATGGTAGCTACGTTATTTATTCCGTTAATAATTTACGGTATAATGTTTTTTGGGCAAAAATTCCCTGTAACAGAACGTGTGCAACTAGGTATTAGTAATAAGAAAATGTTTAAAAGTATATTAAATCCATTGTTCTTATTTATGATGCTTTGTATGTTTCTTACCGCTGCTTCAGAATTAGGTACTACTCAACGTATTGAGTCGTTATTAAAAACTTCGGTTGCTGCACCGTTATTAGTCTTGGCTTTTATAAATGGAATAATGGCTTTAGGTAGGTTGTCTGCTGGTCAAGTAGTTCATAAACTAAGCCCTTCGGGTATGCTATTGTATTCTGCTATATTTACTTTTATTGGCCTTTGGTTGTTAACTATTACTAGTGGAGGAATGACGTTTGTTGCTGCTGCAGTTTTTGCTGTAGGTGTTACTTTTTTCTGGCCAACAATGTTAGGTTTTGTTGCTGAATATTTACCCGAAACTGGCGCTTTAGGACTTTCTATTATGGGCGGAGCTGGTATGTTTTCGGTTTCAATAGTGCTACCAATTATGGGAAAACTTATGGACGATGCAAATGCTACTGAAGCCTTAAGGACAATGTCTATTTTACCAGCAATATTAATTGTAGCATTTTTAGGCTTAAATATCTACATGAAAAAAAGAAAAGCAGCATAGTTCTCTAATATAAAAGAAGAAAAATGTCAGAAAAAATTAAATTAGGAATACTTGGCGGTGGCGGAGATTCGCTTATAGGTGTATTACACAGAGTAGCCTCGTCAATGTACGATAAATATGAAATTATAGGAGGTGTGTTTAACCCCAATTGGGAAGATAATTTAAGTTTTGCGCAAAAATTGGGATTGTCAGAAAACCGTATTTATATTGATTTTGATACGTTTATTGAAGAAGAATTAAAACTTCCAGAGTCCGAAAGAATAGAAGTGGTTTCTGTTCTTACTCCAAATTTTTTGCATTTCCCTATGGCAAAAAAATTGATTGAGAACGGATTCCACGTTATATGTGAAAAACCATTAACTACCACACTAGCTGAAGCTAAAATTTTAGAAAACGCGCTTGAGAAATCTAATACGATTTTTGCTGTAACATACACATATACAGGCTACCCTATGATTCGTCAAATGCGCGAAATGATTCAATCTGGTATAATAGGAGAAGTACATAAAGTTGATGTTCAGTATTATCAAGGATGGATAAACCCTATACTATTAGATAAAGAACTACGAAAAACAATTTGGCGTTTAGACCCTAAAAAAGCAGGAATAAGTAGCTGTGTTGGAGATATTGGAACGCATGCTTTTAATATGGCAGAATATTTAACAGGATTAGAAGTTAAATCTGTTTTAGCAGACCTTAATACAAGATACGAAGACAATCAATTAGATGTAGATGGAACTATACTTGTACGTTTTTCAGAATATGTAAAAGGAGTTATACGTTCAAGCCAAATTGCTACAGGTGAAGAAAATGGACTAGAAGTAAAAATTTACGGAACAAAAGGAGGTTTTAACTGGAAGCAAGAAAATCCGAATTATCTGTATTATTTAACAGATGATAAACCTTTACAAGTATTAAAGCCAGGTCATGCTTATAATGGTGAAGTCTCACTAGATGGAACTAAATTACCACCAGGGCACCCTGAAGGTATATTTGATTCAATGGGTAATATTTATTATGGTGTAGCAAAAGCAATTAGAAAGCAAGCCTATGATAGTGGGGAGTATCCAACAATGAATGATGGTGTTCGAGGTATGAAATTTATAGAAAAATGTGTTGAATCTCATAAATCAGGTAATGTTTGGCTAGATATATAGAAAAATAAAAACATGAAGTTTGTTATGATAATTAGCAAGTTGATCTAGCCCAATTAAAAATAAAATAATAGATGAAAACAATAAAAGGACCTGCTGTTTTTTTAGCACAATTTGCTGGAAGTGAAGCTCCATTTAATTCTCTGGAAGGGATGTGTAAATGGGCTTCAAATTTAGGGTATAAAGGAATACAAATACCTACATGGGAATCTAGCTTAATTGATATTGATAAGGCGGCAGAAAGTCAAACTTATTGCGATGAGTTAAAAGGCAAAGTAGAATCGTATGGTTTAGAAATAACGGAGTTGTCAACTCATTTACAAGGTCAATTAGTGGCAGTAAATCCAGCTTATGATGTGATGTTTGACGGTTTTGCACCAGAATCAGTTAGAAAAAACCCAAAGGCTAGAACAGAATGGGCTATAGATTTTGTAAAAAAGTCTGGAACGGCAAGTAGTAAGTTAGGATTAAATTCTCATGCCACATTTTCAGGAGCTTTAATGTGGCACACCATGTATCCATGGCCACAACGCCCTAATGGATTGGTAGAAATGGGTTTTAAGGAATTGGCTAACCGCTGGATTCCTATTTTAAATCATTTTGATGAAATTGGTGTAGATGTATGCTATGAGATTCACCCTGGTGAAGATTTACACGATGGAATTTCTTTTGAACGCTTCTTAGAAGCAACAGGAAATCATAAACGAGTTAATATTCTGTATGATCCATCACATTTTGTATTACAACAATTAGATTATTTGGCTTTTATTGATTTTTACCATGAACATATTAAAGCATTTCATGTAAAAGATGCCGAATTTAACCCTACAGGTAAGCAAGGTGTTTATGGAGGATATGCTGATTGGAAAGATAGAGCAGGACGTTTTAGATCATTGGGAGACGGGCAGGTAGATTTTAAAAGTATATTTTCAAAACTAACAAAATACGACTGTAATGTTTGGGCAGTTATGGAATGGGAGTGTTGTATAAAATCTTCTGACCAAGGAGCAAGAGAAGGAGCTCCTTTTATACAGAAGCATATTATTGAAGCAGCCGAAAGGAGTTTTGATGATTTTGCAGGAAACGAAACAGATAAGGAACAATTGAAAAAAATATTAGGTCTTTAATTAATTATTATTCAATCAAAGAGTGATGCAAATAAAAGAATCACCAGAAACTTTTGATGTTATTATTGTTGGCTCTGGAGCCGGAGGAGGAATGGCTACTAAAATACTTTCAGAGGCTGGTTTAAATATAGCAGTTATAGAAGCTGGACCATTTTTTGATCCAGCTGATCCTAATACACGCACACAACTAAGGTGGCCTTATGAATCTCCAAGACGAGGAGCTGGATCTACTAGACCTTTTGGTGATTTTGATGCTGCTTATGGTGGCTGGGAAATTGAAGGGGAACCCTATACCAAAAAACAAGGAACAAAATTTGACTGGTTTAGATCTAGAATGCTTGGTGGTAGAACTAACCATTGGGGAAGAATTTCTTTAAGATTTGGGCCTTTAGACTTTAAAAGGAAAAGTATAGATGGCCTAGGTGATGATTGGCCAATTTCTTATGATGACGTTAAGCCATATTATGATAAAGTAGATAAGCTTATAGGTGTTTTTGGAAGTAATGAAAATTTGCCAAATGACCCTGATGGATACTTTTTACCTGCACCTAAACCAAGGCTGCACGAAATGTATTACATTAAAGGGGCTCGAAAAGCTAATGTACCTGTGTACCCATCGCGTATGTCAATATTAACTAAGCCAATTAATGAAAATAGGGGAGTATGTTTTTATTGTGGACAATGCAATAGATCATGTAGTGCTTACGCTGACTTTTCTTCAGGTTCATGTTTAATATTTCCAGCTCAAAAATCTGGAGGGCAAATAAAGCTTTATACAGATTCAATGGTTAGAGAAGTAGTTACAAATGATTCTGGTAAAGCCACAGGAGTTATTTTAATTAATAAAATAGACAGAAAAGAATATAAATTAAATGCCAAAGTTGTTGTTTTAGCAGCTTCAGCATGTAGTTCTGCTAGAATTTTACTTAATTCTAAAAGCAAAGTACATAGAGATGGCTTGGGAAATAGTAGTGGATTATTAGGTAAATATTTGCATGATTCAACAGGCGCTAGTAGAGTAGCTTTTATTCCTCAATTAATGAATAGAGAGATATATAATGAAGATGGTGTTGGAGGAATGCATGTCTATTCGCCTTGGTGGGGTAATCATAAAAAGTTGAATTTCCCTAGAGGTTATCATATTGAAGTAGGAGGAGGTTTGGGTATGCCTGCCTATGGTTTTGGCTTTAATACTAATATGTTGAATGAATTTATTGGAGGTAAAGTTGGAGGTTATGGCGATGAGTTAAGAAAAGACATTAAAAAACTTTATGGATCTTTAATTTGGCTAGCAGGCCGAGGAGAGAGTATTGCCATGGAGAGTAATTATTGTGAAATAGATTCTAATGTGGTTGATGAATGGGGTATTCCAGTGTTAAAGTTTAATTACAAGTGGAGTAAGCATGAAAAATTACAAGCAAAGCATATGCATGATACATTCGAAGAAATTACTGATGGTATGGGGGGGCATGTGTTAGGAGATAGGCCAACTGAAGATCAGGAGTATGGGTTGGAAACCCCTGGCAGAATTATTCATGAAGTAGGGACAACAAGAATGGGTGATGATCCCAAAAAATCAGTGACCAATAAGTTTCAGCAATTGCATGATGCGGATAATGTATTTATTGTTGACGCAGGTCCTTTTGTATCACAAGCAGACAAAAACCCAACATGGACAATTCTAGCGTTGTCATGGCGAACTTGTGATTATATTGTGAGTGAATTAAAAAAACAAAATATATAGATAATTGAGAGATGAAAAGGCGTGATAGTATAAAATCCATATTATTAGGTTCGGTTGCTACTGGAATAGCAATAAATAGCTGTGCTCCATCTGATCCATCAGTCGATTTGCCTAAAATACCTGAATTACCTCCATATGGACGAACTGAAAAAGAGAAATTAAGAGATCAAGAAATACTAGAAACTAATTTTTTTAATGAGCACGAACTTTCAACTATAGCCGTTTTATGCGATATAATCCTTCCTAAAAGCGATAAATATAATTCTGCTTCAGATGTTGACGTAAAAGAATTTGTAGATTTTATAGCTAGAGATATAGAAGTGCATCAAATTCCTTTAAGAGGAGGCATTATGTGGTTAGATAGTTACAGCAATAAAAAATATAATAAGGAATTCATTGTTTGTACAAATGATGAACAATTTGATATTTGTAATCAAATAGCATATCCTGAACAAACCAAACCAGAATTGAAATCAGGCGAAGCCTTTTTTACTCGAATGCGTAATTTAACGCTTACGGGTTATTATACTTCAAAAAAAGGAATAGAAGAATTGGGGTATAAAGGGAATACACCAAACGTATGGGATGGGGTGCCTGAGCATATTTTAAGAAAGCACGGATTTAAATATGAAGAAGAATGGTTGGCTAAATGTGTTAACAACTCAAATAGAACTGATGTTGCAAAATGGGACGATAATGGGAATTTGATTAGTTAAACAATTTTTTACAGAAAAGAAATATTTAAAAATAATATATATGAAATCAATAATTAACATATTACTTGTATTGTTAATAATAGTTTCTTGTAAACAAGAAAAAAGCAATACACCTATAAACAAGGATGAGGTTAAAGTTCTTGATGAAAAAACAACAGATGAATGGATTACTCTTTTTGACGGTTCTTCTTTAGATAATTGGAGAGGATATTTATCTGATAGTTTGTATTCTGAATGGTCTATAAAAGATGGGGCTATGGCATTTACACCTGGAGAACAAGACGGGAAAAACATTATTACTAAAGAGAAGTTTACTAATTTTATTTTATCTCTAGAATGGAAGGTTTCCGAAGGAGGAAATAGTGGTATTTTTTGGGGAATTTTTGAAGATGAAGCCTATCCTGAAGCTTATCAAACGGGACCAGAAATTCAAGTTTTAGATAATGACAAACACCCAGATGCAAAAGCAAATCCAAAGTTTCATCAAGCGGGAGCCTTATATGATATGGTGCAACCAGCTTACGATGTATGTAAGCCAGCTGGCGAATGGAATCTATGTGTAATCAAGATAGATCATAACTCAAATACAGGAAGTGCATCGTTAAATGGAAAAGTAATAGTCGAATTTCCTGTTCATGGTGAAGAATGGGATAAGATGGTTGCTAAATCTAAATTCAAAGATTGGAAAGGGTTTGGAAAATATCATACAGGTCACATTGGGTTACAGGATCATCGCGATAAAGTATGGTATCGAAACATTAAAATTAAAAAACTATAGGGTCTTTTAGTTTAGAAAATATATTACTGATTTATTAATAGAATCTTTTTTATAAATTAATCTTATCTTTTAATAAAAACTGTTGATAACTTCTGTGTAAGCATTAAGCCAAAAAAGCTACTTTTGCTAGTATAAATATTGAAAATATGTCAGAAGTAATAGAAAAAGTAAAATGCTTAATTATTGGCTCAGGGCCAGCAGGATATACCGCTGCAATTTACGCAGCTCGAGCTAATATGTCACCTGTTTTGTATCAAGGTACTCAACCAGGAGGACAGCTAACAACTACAAATGAAGTTGAAAATTTTCCAGGCTATCCAGATGGTGTAACTGGGCCAGAGATGATGATGCAATTACAAAAACAAGCTGAACGCTTTGAAACCGAGGTTCGAAATGGCTGGGTAACAAAAGTAGACTTTTCTGGAGATGTACATAAAGTATGGGTAAATGGAGAAAAAGAAATTCATTGTGATACTGTTATTATTTCAACAGGGGCTTCAGCAAAATATTTAGGATTAGAATCTGAGCAAAAATATTTAAAACTTGGAGGTGGAGTAAGTGCATGTGCAGTTTGTGATGGGTTTTTCTATAGAAATCAAGAAGTTGTTATTGTAGGTGCTGGAGACTCTGCATGCGAAGAAGCTCACTATTTATCTAAATTATGCACAAAAGTTACCATGTTGGTAAGGCGAGATGAATTTAGAGCCTCAAAAATTATGGAAGCAAGAGTAAAAAACACGGAAAACATTGAGATATTATTCAACACCGAAACTGATGAGGTTTTAGGAGATGGACAAGTAGTAACAGGTGTACGAGTTTTTAATAATAAAACGAATGAGAAGCATGATATCCCAGCTACAGGCTTTTTTGTAGCCATTGGACATAAACCTAATACAGATATTTTTAAGGACTATTTGAATTTGGATGAAACGGGGTATATAATTAATGAAATCCCAGGAACGTCAAAGACTAATATTGAAGGTGTTTTTGTGTCTGGAGATGCTGCGGATCATGTTTATCGACAAGCAGTAACGGCTGCAGGAACAGGTTGTATGGCAGCACTTGATGCTGAACGCTATCTAGCTGCTAAAGACTCAACCTTTGAAGTCTCAACTTCTACTTATAATTAAAAAAAGTATTATAGAGAATAACTTAGGATATATATTCTTAAATAGTATAAAGAAGAACACTGAAAAAACCTTCGCAATTTTTATTGCGAAGGTTTTTTTATAAAGAAAAATCAATATTCAAAAAGCAAGAGTTTTTGAATGTAAGTTTAATAATAATTGACTCAATATGATTAAATATTAGTTTTTTGAACCTCTTTTTATATCATGAAAAAACCATACAAAAACCATACAAAAACCATACAAAATGATTTTAATCACTAAAGATTAAAGGATTTGTGCTATATTAGTGACTGAACAATTCATGTTTTAGGTTGAAACAGTATATAAAGTTTAGTCTTCTCTTGTTTTTTTTGATGTCTTTATGTGTTAAAGCTCAAGAAATACCCCCTATTGAAATTTATACTCCAAAAATGTATGGAGCAGCTAATCAAAATTGGTGCATAGCTCAGTCAAAAAATAACCATATTTATGTAGCTAATAACGAAGGCTTGCTTGAGTTTAATGGTGCTGATTGGCACTTGTATTCCTCGCCAAACGAAACAATAATCAGATCTGTAAGTGTTATAAATGATTTAATTTATACTGGATGTAGTAAAGAATTTGGCTATTGGCAAAGAAATGAATTTGGACAGTTGTATTATACTTCGCTTTCAAAAAAACTTAATATAGATTTTTTAGAAGGAGAGGAGTTCTGGAATATTGTTGCTCTTGATGATTATATTTTATTCCAATCGTTAAAGAGAATTTATATTTACGATAAGAGTAATGAATCGTATTCCTTTATTGATTCGGATACTACAATTTATAAAGTATTTAAAGTAAATGAAAGTATATACTTTCAAAAAACTAAAGATGGATTATATAAGATCGAAAATGGAGCTCCTAAACTAATTTCTGAGTCTCCACTAATAAAGAATAGTCTTATGGTTAATATTTTTAATCATAAAGGAAATCTTTTAATAGAAACAGAAAATAATGGGTTCTATATTTTGAATGACAATTCAATAAAGAAATGGGATATTCTAGCTAACAAAATACCTCAAAGTGGTGTTTACAGAAGTACCCAATTAAGAGATGGGAGCTTTGTTTTAGGTACTAGATCTAATGGAGTAATGCAATTAACTCCAGAGGGAGAAATTAGTAATCACATAGACATTATTAATGGACTAAGTAATAATACGATACATTATATTTTTGAAGATGCTGAAAGTAATATATGGCTAGCCTTAGATAATGGTATAAACTGTATAAATATTAAATCACCTTTTAGAATTTATAATGATAAAGAAGGTAGAATAGGTACTGTATATGCATCCACGGTTCATGATGGGTATTTGTATTTAGGATCAAATCAGGGGTTATATTGTAGACCTATTGATTCAAGCGAAGAATTTAAATTTATTGAAGGTACTCAAGGTCCAGTATGGTGTTTAGTTAAAGTTGATGATACACTGTTTTGTGGACACGATGCTGGAACATTTTCGATAAATAGAGATAAAGCTGATTTAATAGTTGACATTCAAGGAACTTGGAATATAATTCCAATTGACGAGGATAGAAATACATTACTACAAGGTAACTATGATGGTCTTAATGTTATTGAAAAAATAAATAACAAGTGGCAGTTTAAAAACAATATAGAAGGTTTTAATATTTCAAGTAAGTTTTTTGAGATTTATAATAAGAATCAAATTTTTGTTAGTCATGAATCTAAAGGGGTTTACAAAATTAATGTAAATGATGATTATTCAAAAGCCGAAAAAATTGTTAGAGATACACTTATTGATAAAGGATTGAATTCTAGTATAGTAAAATATAATAACAATATACTTTATGCATACAAAAATGGTGTATTTAAGTATAATTCTGAAAACCAACAATTTTTAAGAGATACGACATTAAGTAAATTATATTCATTAAATAATTATACTTCGGGAAAATTAATCTCTGATAATGATAATAATACCATTTGGAATTTTTCAAAACATAACCTTAGTTATATTTCTCCAAGCAAATTAAGTAGAAAGGCTAAGGTAAATAAAATACCTTTCTCTACTGAGCTACCGAGAGGTTTAACGGGGTACGAAAATATATCAACTATACAAAACAATAGCTATTTAATAGGTACATCAACAGGATATATTCTTCTTGATTTAAATAGATTAGGAGAAAAAGTATATGATATTTCTATTAATTCAATAATTAAAAGTAATGTAAGGGATAGTGTTCAAATAGTTGATAAAAGCTCTGAAGGTGTTTTTAAAAATGAAGATAATAATGTAGAAATCACTTATAGTGTAGTAGAGTTTGAAAAATATTTAGATACAGAGTACCAATATCAATTAGAAGGCATTTATCCTGAGTGGAGTAATTGGTCTTCTAAATCAAATGTTCTTTTTAAAAATCTACCTTATGGAGATTATGTTTTTAATGTTAGGGCTAAAATAGGAAATACTCTTTCTAAAAATACTGCTACTTATAGTTTTAGTATTGAAAGACCATGGTACCTTTCAAATACATTTATAGTTTTATATATTGTTTTATTCTTAATACTTTCATTAATAACGCATAATATATATAAACGTTATTACAGAAAGCAGAGGGAGCGATTAATGCAGAAGAGTAAAAGAGATTTAGAGTTAAAAGAGCTTGAAAACAAACAACAATTGATGCGATTCAATAATGATAAGCTTCGACAAGATATTGAAAGTAAAAATAGAGAATTAGGGCTTTCTACTATGAATCTTATAAAAAAGAATGAGTTTTTAAATAGCATAAAAAAAGAGTTAAAAAACATATCGGATAGTGACAATAAAATAAAATCAGTTATAAGGATTATTGATAGAAACCTTAATGATAAAGATGACTGGAATGTGTTTGAAGAAGCTTTTAATAATGCTGATAAAGATTTTATTAAGAAGATAAAAACATTACACTCGTCTCTAACATCCAATGATTTAAGATTGTGTGCTTACCTAAGATTAAATTTGTCATCAAAAGAAATAGCTCCACTACTTAATATATCTTCTAGAAGTGTAGAGGTTAAACGCTATCGATTAAGAAAAAAGATAGGTTTGCCCCATGAATCTAGCTTAACAGATTATATTTTAGAAATATAATCGCTATACATATGGTACTTTTACCTATACTTCACCACAACATTTAAGAAAAATATCACTCTATTGCTTTATAAGGCAGACTGTTTATTTGCTAATAAATCACTGTAATTTGTAAGGTTTTCATAAAAAAAATAAATTTTGTTTAACATGTATGTTTTTTGTTTGGGCAAAAAATATGGATTCTTCAATTTTCAAAACTAGATTTACGAAAACTAAAAAAACTAACTACATGAGACAAAATCTCTTTAAAATTCTAACACTACTTTTTATCACTTACTCAGGTGCGCAAAATGTAACTGTTAGTGGAAATGTTCAAGACGATACAGGTTTCCCAATACCGGGAGCTAATGTATTGGTCAAAAATACCAGTAAAGGAACCGTAACTGATTTTGATGGTAATTTTACTATTGATGATATTCAAACAGGTTCAATACTTATTTTTAGTTATATAGGTTATATAACTCAAGAAGTAGTAATTGCTAATAGTGATAATCTAGCAATTCAATTACTACCAGATGTAGCCCAACTAAATGAAGTAGTTGTTATTGGTTATGGTACACAAACCAAGAAAGAAATAACTGGAGCAGTATCAGTTGTTGGTGCAGAGACCATTGATGCTTTGAAACCTACAAGGGTAGAGCAGGCTCTACAAGGGCAAGTTGCAGGTGTTAATATAACATCGCAATCGGGTTCTCCAGGAGGAGGAACAACTATTAGTATTAGAGGGGTTTCCACAAATGGAGACAGCAGACCTTTAATATTGGTAGATGGTAATGTTGTTGAAGATTTAAGTGTTGTTAACCCAAGTGACATTGAAAGTATAAATGTACTTAAAGATGCAACGGCAGGTATTTATGGAGTTAGAGCTGCTAACGGTGTGGTTTTAATTACAACTAAAACTGGGCGTAGAGATATGCCTTTAACCGTTGAGTATAATGCTTATGGAGGCTTTCAACAAACCACAAGAGAGTTACCAGCACTAAACGCAACAGAATATGCTTTATTAGTAAATGAAGCATTTGCCGCAGGCGGAAGTAATCCTGTTTTTACAGATATAGCAGCTTTAGGCGTAGGTACAAACTGGCAAGACGAGGTGTTTCAATCAGCTCCAATTTTTAACAATAGTATTACTTTTAAAGGTGGAACAGAAAAATCATCTTACTCATTCAGTAGTTCCTTTTTAACGCAAGATGGTATTGTAGGTGGAAGCAAATCCAACTTTACACGTTTTACAAAGCGTGCGAGTTATAACTTAGATTTTTTAGAAAATTTTAAGCTTACATCAGGATTGACTTATACAAGTACTAATAAGAAAAACTTAATTGAATCAGCTCTAGGTTCGGTACTCTTTAATGCTTTAAATATGGATCCAACCAAAGCAGTTAGAGACGAAATGGGTGTGTTTACAATAGCTGAAGGCTTGGGTAACGAAGTTATAAACCCAATAGCTCAAACCGCTAATGCTTATGATAGAACCAAGGTTAGTAGGCTTAGTGGAAATGCAGGCTTAGGATACAACTTTTTAGAGCATTTTACAGCACAGGCTAATATTCAGTTTAATTATTCTGAAGTGAGGTCGAAAATATTTAAGCCAGTTGTTGATTATGGAAGTGGTAAGGTCTTTAATATAGATAGAAGTGAAGTTATAGAAAACCTTGACTATTTTAGAGACTATACATTTGATGCTTTTATCAATTATGAAAACACATTTAAGGATGTACATAAAGTTAATGTGTTATTAGGTACTTCTATTTTTAAAACAACAGGAGAGTTTACAGGAAAAAAAGGGTTTGATATTAAAGGAAATTCAGTTGTTAATGCAAGTATAGCAGAAGCAAGTAGTGTAGAAGATAGGTTTCAGCTTAGAGGAAGAAATGATACATTCGATTCCAGATTATTATCATACTTTGCAAGATTGCAGTACGATTATAAAGGTAAATATTTATTATCAGCCGTAGTACGTCGAGATGGATCTTCTAAGTTTGGACCTGCTAATAAATTTGGTATTTTTCCATCTGGTTCTATAGGATGGATTGCTTCAGATGAAGATTTTCTTGCTGATAGTAATACGATAAACTTCTTAAAGTTTAGAGCGTCTTATGGTATTTTAGGTAACGATAGAATTGGAGATTTTAGATTTGTATCGTTATTAAACGGAGAAGGTACTTACGTGTTTAACGATCAACTGGTAAACGGATTAGCACCAGGAGTTATAGCCAACCCAGAAATACGATGGGAAAAACAAAAAACTTGGGATATAGGTGTTGATATGAAGTTTTTAGATAATAAGTTAGATATAACGGCAGATTATTTTAAAAAGACTACAGAAGACTTATTAGTAACCCCTCAAGTTTCAGGAATCATTGGAGGAGGAGCAGCAGGTTCTGGTGCACCTACTATTAATGCAGGAGTTGTAGAAAATAAAGGTTTAGAATTTGCAATTGGATATTCAGGTAATTTAAGTGACAATTTTAAATTCAGCGTAAAGTATAATGTTACAACTATTGATAACGAAGTAATTTCTGTAAGTTCAGATGGCGGGTTTTTATCAGGAGGAAGTTTTGGTGTAGGTCAAGATCCACCTTCAAGAATGGAGGCAGGATATCCAATAGGTTATTTCAGAGGATTTAAAACCGATGGTGTTTTTCAAAACCAAGCAGAGGTTGATAATTCTGCTGTCATAGATAATAATGTGCAAGCAGGAGACTTAAGGTTTGTTGATCTTAATAATGACGGAGAAATAGACGATGATGATAAAACATATATAGGAGATCCGCTTCCAGACGCTACCATGGGACTTAATATCTCTTTTGACTATAAAGATTTTGATTTTTCAGCTTACGCATTTGCTTCTTTAGGAAACGAAATTGTTCGTAACTATGAGCGTAATCAAAATTTAACAAATAGAACAGTTAATTACTTAAACCGTTGGACAGGAGAAGGAACATCAAACACAGACCCAAGAGTTACATCTGGAGCAAATTCTAACGGATTATTTTCAGATTATTTTGTAGAAGACGGGTCTTTTGTTCGATTACAAAACATACAATTTGGTTATACTATTAATCCTAAATCAGAAGACTCAAAAATAAACAAGCTACGCTTATATGTATCGGCGAGTAATCTTTTCACATTAACCGAATACAGAGGTTACGATCCAACAGCCTCATCAGGTAGTCCAATTGGAGGAGGAATAGATCAAGGGTTTTATCCTAATCCAAAAACATTTTTATTTGGTCTTAACTTAAAATTTTAATTAGCGTTATGAAAAATTTAAAAATCAAAAGTATATTTATAGTTATCGCGTTAATTTTTTCTTGTAGCGACGATTTTGTAAATGTTGATTCGCCAGATGCGAATTCAGAAAGTTTCTTCAACACTGAAGAAGATTATCAAATGGCTTTAACAGGAGCATATGACGGGTTACAATACACCTATGTAAATGTAATGTTAGGCGAAATAGCGTCAGATAACACATTGTGTGGAGGAGAAAGCGCTACAGATGTTATCGGTTTTCAAGAAATTGATGATATGATACATACACCAAACAATGCCAATTTAAGAGATATTTGGAATTGGATGTATGGAGCAGTAAATAGAGCCAATTTTATTTTAGAGTTTCAAGATAATATTGACTTTCCTAACAAAAACAATGTTATAGGGCAAGCACGTTTTTTAAGAGCTTATTATAATTTTGAGTTAGTAAAGTGGTTTGGAGATATTCCTTTTTTAGTTGATAAACGTATTGAGTTTGGAGACCAGTTTGTAATAGAAAGGTCTCCTAAGTCTGAAGTTTATGCTTTAATAGAACAAGATTTAATGTTTGCTGCGGCTAACTTACCATATACGCAGTCACAAGTAGGAAGAGTTACTAAAGGAGCTGCACAAGCGTTGCTAGGTAAAGCTTATCTGTATCAAGATAAATTTACAGAAGCTGCTACAGTTTTAGAGGACTTAATTAACAATGGACCTTACGATTTAGTTACAGAAACCAGAAATGTACAAGGCTTAACAATATTGCCAATATTTGAGAATGATAACGAAAACAATATAGAATCTGTTTTTGAAGTTCAGTATATCGATACAGAAGGTGCTGGTTTTGAATGTTTACAATGTAGTGAAGGTAATGTTGCAGTTGGATTTAATGGAATAAGAAATTATAGTGGACCAGAATTTGAATCTGGCTTTAGTTTTAATGTACCAGTGCAAGAAGTTGTTGATGCATTTGAAGCTGGAGATCTTAGATTAGATACTGCTATACTAAATATAGATACTTGGGCTACAGATACTGGAGCATCATTTGGTACAGGTTATGAGCATACAGGATACTTTAATAGAAAGTACATATCTAGACAAGGCGATTTAAATACTGGTGATGCTAACTTAACGAATCCTAATAACTATAGGTCAATACGTTTTGCTGATGTCTTATTAATGGCTGCAGAAGCATTAAATAGAGGTAGCATTAGTGATACCAGAGCACAAGGATATTTAAACCGCGTACGTACTAGAGCGATGTTGCCTAACGTAACAACTACAGGATCTAATTTAACTAATGATATTTACCAAGAACGTCGAGTTGAGTTGGTAGGAGAAGGGCACCGTTTTTTCGATTTAGTTAGAACAGGTAGGGCTGCTACTGAAATTGACGGTTTTACTGCTGGAAAACATGAAGTATTTCCTATACCACAAATAGAAATACAGTTGGCAGGAGATAGATGGGCACAAAACCCAGGATATTAAAAATTAAAAAATAAAATATGAAAGCATTAAAATATATATTGAGTTTAACTTTAGTATTCTTTATAGGATGTGCTGAAGATGATAACGATTTAAGTTTTGTTGATAAAATTGAAGCGCCTACAAATGTATCGGCTCTTTTTAAAATATCTCAAGACAATAGTGGTTTGGTTTCAATTACACCAAACTCAGACGGAGCAGTAATGTATAATATTACTTTTGGAGATGGAACCGAGGGTTCTGAAAGTGTAAAGCAAGGAGAAAGTTTGGATCATTCTTATCTAGAAGGAACATATTCGGTTAACGTAGAGGCTGTTGGACTTAATGGATTAAAAACAACTATTAGTAAAGAATTAGTTGTGTCTTTTAGGGCGCCAGAGAACTTAGAGATTACAACTCAAATAGATGCTTCTAACCCATTTATTGTAAATGTTTCAGCAATTGCAGATTATGCAGCATCCTTTTTAGTGTTTTTTGACACTTCTAATCCAGCTGAAGAAGGAACACCAATGCAAGTTGGAGAAACTGTAAGTTTTGAATACGCTGGTGTTGGCGACTACACTTTAAAAGTAGTAGCTTTAAGTGGTGGTTCTGAGACTACAGAGTTAACAGAAGTTATTACAGTATCATCACCTGTAGAAATGCCTATCGATTTTGAGGTTTTTGATTCTAGTAAGTTTATTGGTTTTGGAGGCGCATCTGCTGAGGTAGTAGATAATCCAGATACTGATGGTAATGCTTCTGCTAAAGTAGGTAAGATTGTTAAAGGAGCTCCAGAAATTTGGGCAGGAGATGTTATTATTACCTCTGCACCTATAGATTTTAGCTCTAAAAACATTATAAAACTAGATGTTTGGTCTCCTCGACCTGGAGGGAAATTAACCTTCAAAATAGAAAACCTTGACGATGCTAATATTAATATAGAAAAAGAAGTCACTTTGCAAGGTAATAGTGCTTGGGAAGAAGTACTTATTGATTTTAGCGATATTGATTTATCGCAGACCTATCAAAAATTAGTATGGTTTTTTGATTTTGGTATCGTTGGAGATGGAAGTACAGACTGGACATTTTATGTAGATAATATTGATTTACAAAGTGCAGACCCGTTCAATGATGGTTTATTAGCAAATGGCGATTTTGAATCTGGAGCAGATTCTTGGATTGTAGGTACTGATGATAATGCTCCTGTAGCTGTCGTTACAGATTCAGGAAATACATATTATTCTACAAATGTTACTGCAGCAGGAAACCCTTGGGATGTTAATATGAGTCAAAAAGTTAATATCATTCAAGATGAAACTTACACATTAGTCTTTGATGCTTGGTCAGATACTAATAGGTCAATAATTTCAGGCATAGGCTTAAGTGGTCCACCATGGTCGAGCACGACAGAATCTGTTAACATTACACCAACTAAAACAACATATTCATTAACTCTAGTTGCAACTGGTTATGGAGCTCCAGATGCTCGTGTTATATTCGATATGGGAGCTGAAGTAGGAATGGTGAATATAGATAATGTGTCTTTATTTTTAGGTGATGGTCCGTTTGATGATGGTATATTAACTAATGGTGATTTTGAAGCAGGAAGTGAACCTTGGATTGTTGGAACAGATGATAATGCTCTTGTATCTGTGGTTACAGATTCAGGAAACACATATTATTCTGCAGATGTTGCTACAGCTGGAAATCCTTGGGATGTAAATATGAGTCAAAAAGTTGAAATTACTCAAGGCTTAACTTATACGCTAACCTTTGATGCTTGGTCAGATACCAATAGGGCAATAGTTTCTGGTATAGGGTTAAGTGGTCCACCATGGTCAAGTGCCACAGAATCAGTTAGCATTACACCAACAAGAACAACATATACACTAACTCTTGAAGCAGCAGATTTTGGAGCTGCTGATGCACGTGTAATATTTGATATGGGAGCAGAAATAGGTCAAGTAAATATTGATAATGTTTCTTTAACTTCTAACTAATTAATAAATAAGATTGAATTATGAAAAAATTTATAAACAATAAAGGACTAGTAATAGTTTTATTTATGTCATTGGCAATGGTATTTGTGAGTTGTCAAGATGACGATGCTAGTTTTGGAGACATAACAGCACCTATGGATGTTTCTATATCTGCAGAAATAGTAGGTTTAGATGCAACTAATCCAAACGGAGATGGAACTGGATTAGTAAACTTTACAGTGAACTCTAATGGAGCAATTACATATAGATTTAATTTTGGGGATGGGTCAGATGTTAAAGTGGCCCCTTCAGGATCTATTACGCACAGATTTAGTTTAACAGGAACAAATACGTATTCAGTTACAGTTATAGCTTCTGGAAGGGGAGGTATTTCTAGTACTGCATCTATAAATATTGATGTTTTTAGCTCTTTTGAAGATCAAGAAGCTAAAGATTTTTTAACAGGCGGGGCTGGATTAAGTAAAACCTGGTATTGGGCTGCAGATAAGCCTGGTAACATTGGTTTAGGGCCAAATGCTGTACAATCAGGAGGTGAGCATACATTCTCTCAGTGGTTTACTTCTGATGCTTGGCATGGTGATAAATTGTGTATGTATGATGCAGAGTTTGTTTTTACACAATCTGCTGACGGCGGAGTAACTTTTGAGCAACTAACAGATATAGCATATACGCCTGGAGACTTTGCAGCTTCAATAGGTGTAGATGGAGATACATGTCATGGTTTAACTGTGGCTCCTTCATTAGATGGTATTAAAAATGTTGGTTTTAGCCCATCATCTTCAACAGCAACAGAAGATGGTGACTATAGGGGAACAACAATGAATTTTTCAGATGGCGGTTTTATGTCTTGGTATGTAAATGTTAGCACACTAGAAATTATCGAAATAACTGAAAACACATTGTTTGTAAGAATGACTGATAGTTCTAATCCAGATTTGGCTTGGTATTGTAAATATCAAACTGATAATCCTAATGATTAGGTTGCAAGAAATTGATTAATCAAATTGTTTTTATAGGTTAAAAAAACACAACACGTGTTTTTTTAACCTATACATTACCACAACAAGTAAGCATTTTTATAAAATTTATATTCTGAAAATAAAAAATATAATACTGCAACAAGTAGCTGTTTTTGTTAGGATTTTAGAATAATAAGCAAGTTTTTTTTACTATGTATGTTTTTTGTTGAGGCGTTCTTTATGAAATTCTTAATTTATTAAGGTAATTTTATAACAACGCAACATCCCATAATTCTACCACAACATTGTAAATAATAAAACTTGTTTATACCAACTTAAAAAAATAAAACTATGAAAAACAATTTTCTAAGATTATTACTCTTTTTATTTACGGTCTCAACATTTGCCCAGGCAAATAAAGTAGAGATTGTTAGTAGTGAAGAAGGCCAGAAACTGGTTGTCGACGGCAAAGACTTTATGCTTAATGGTGTGAATTGGGATTATGTTCCAATAGGTACTGATGTTACTAACGCCAATTTTTATGAGCAGCCAGATGATATCATAAAGGCAGGGCTTGATACAGAAATGGGTCTGTTAAAGAATATGAATGTTAATGTTATAAGACAATATGTAGGTGTGCCTGCTAAATGGGTAACATATATATATGAAAAATATGGAATTTATACTCTGTTAAACCATTCATTTGGTCGTTATGGCCTAACATTAGATGGTGTTTGGACTCCCGTTACAATTTACTCAGATGAAAAAACACAAGAGCAACTAGTGTCTGATATGATCAATTTGGTCAAAGAATACAAAGATGTTCCTGGGATTTTGATGTATATGATGGGTAATGAAAATAACTACGGATTATTTTGGCAAGGAGCAGAAACAGAAGATTTTCCTGATGGCGAAGAAAAAATTAATGCAGTAGGCGAACTACGTGGTCGGCCAATGTACAAACTAATGAATGAGGTTGCCATCAAAATGAAAGCAATGGATCCAAATCACCCAGTTGCAATATGTAACGGAGATGTTTTGTTTATTGATATCATAGCAGAAGAATGTAAAGATATTGACGTATATGGAGCTAATACTTATAGAGGAGAATCATTTGGAGATTTCTTTCAAGTGGTTAAAGACAAGCTTGGCATACCTCTTATGTTTACAGAGTTTGGTGCAGATGCCTATAACGCTCTAGAAGAAAAAGAAGATCAATACTGGCAAGCACATTATAATTTGTCAAACTGGAAAGAAATTTATGAAAATGCTTCAGGTTTGGGGAAAGTAGGAAATTCTATAGGAGGTTTTACATTCCAATTTAGTGACGGTTGGTGGAAATTAGGTTTTGACAAACGTAAAGATGCCGATACACATCAAACTGGTGCCTCATGGAGTAATGGAGGATATTATCACGATACGAAAAACGGTTCAAATAATATGAACGAGGAGTGGTTTGGTATTTGTGCTAAAGGGCCAACAAGTGCAAGAGGGCTTTACGATTTGTATCCTCGTGCTTCATATTATACACTTAAGGATGCACACGCCCTTAATCCTTATGATGAGGGGATGTCTTTGGAATTTCTTAATAACTATTTTAAAAATATCAATATTACGGAAGCCATGTTAAAAGCGCGTGGTGACAAGGCGGCTTTAGATGCACAATCTGGTGGAAAAATTAAAATAAGCAATTTAAGAGCAGAGTTTACCACGTTTAATACAGGAGGTAGCTTACTAACAACTCCAGATACTGCAGACCCAGACGAATTAACCTATCCAAATCAATTAGGGTTTGATCATATGCAGTCTTATTTTGTGGGAATAGAAGGTAAGCCAACATCTAACATGACGGCGAATGTGAACTTTAATATTTTAGGAAATGTTGCTGAAAACCCAATTGATGAAATCTTTTATGAAAATAGAGGGCGATCAATATCTATTAACGGTAATAATGGAGCGGTTACATTAGGCGATGCAAATCGTGTTCAAGTGTATAATGCAGAGTTTGAGTGGAAAGCTAAAGAATTTGATTTAAGAGGTTTCTATCGTACAGGACATTATCACTGGGGTTATGAAGGAGATATATTTGGATTATACCCAGAGGCAAATTACGGTCCTAATCTTGATATTTATCAAGGAGAAATATCAGGTATAGAAATAGATGGTAAAAAAGGTCTTAAAGGATTAAAAGCGGCATTTGGACCTCAATTATGGTGGGGAGCAAATCCGGCAGTGTTGTTAAAGTATAATTTTAAACTTGGTCATTTTAATTTTAGTGCCATTTATCACGAAGATATAGACGACGTTGGAGAAGCAGTAACATCTATAGCAATACCACAACCCAAAACACGAAGAGCTACACTATCAGTAGAAAAAGAATTTGGAGCTTTTGAACTTCAATTAGGAGGTATTTGGGGAGGTGAACCTTTAAACGGTAGAGAATTTCAAGTAGCTGAAGATAATCCTAATTACGACGCTAATAATCCTACATCTAATCCTAAATATGTTATCTATAATGATAAAGTTAATTGGGAAGATAATTGGGGAGCCAAAGGGAAAATTACTTACCAAAAAGGGAAATTTAATTGGTATGCTCAAGGCGCAATACAAGGTATAGTTGCAAATGGAGGTTATGACCAAACTCAAACATTTACCGGATGGAAGCTTAAAGATACTGGAAGTGGTAACCAAACTAACTTCTTAACAGGTATAGCATTAACTGTTGGTAATTTTCAAATAGCACCTAACTTTTTATGGCAAAAGCCAATTGTTGCAGCTATGCCAAATGATGTGCAAGCACCTGGTAGATTAAGAAATATTCAAGACGATCCATTTGCAGTAAGAGCTAATAGAGAGACTACTGCTGGAGAGTTATTGTTAAGTTACGATCCAACTCCAGGAACCTGGATGTATGAATGGGATAATGACAGGGCAGAAGATGCAAAATTTGCTTTCAATTTAGGCTTTGTATATAAGCACCATCCAACAGCAATGGATGCAGCTATTGGTTTTTTAGATAATCGTAATTCATTTGCATTTCCTAATTCTGCGCCTGCGCAAGATCTTTGGGAAGCACATTCACGAATTGTTGCCAAAGCACATCCAGATTTAGGTATTATAGCCAATTTTTATGCGGGTAATGGACAATCTAATGGTAGTGATGATAGAATGATTAAGCGTATTGGAGGAGATATAAGATTAATATATAACAAGTTAAAATTAACACACGCCTTTAAAATTAATGATTGGGGACCTTTCGATTACCATCGAGATTTTAACTTGACATACCCAGTACAATTAATGTTAGACTTATCTACAACTATAGGAAAGCCAGATTGGTTTATACTACCAGACACTAAAATTGGTATTCGAGGAACATGGAGATCACTTGATCAATATTCACCGCGTTACGCACCTAATCAGGTGCCACCAAATACATTTCCGCCAGTTCCAACAATTAGTACAATTGGGTTTGATGATGGACAAGAATGGGAAATTAGAACATATATACATATCAACATAGGAAAATAAAAAATACAGAAAGATGAAAAATATTAAATTTAAATATAGAACAGCTGTATTACTAATAGGATTAGTTTTTATTGCCACGGTAAGTTGTGAAAGAGACTTATCAGACGAGGTTGAGTTCGCAACAAATTCTTCAGCTGGAGAAATTTTTACAGACTCTCCTATTGGACTAGGTACCAACTTTTACTTTCCTTTTTTGGGATCAAAAGCTACAGCTTGGACTGTAGATGATAGCGAAGGTTACGAAAGTCAATCCTCTATGCGTTTTGATGTGCCTAATGCAAACGACCCAGATGGTAGTTATGCTGGAGCCATATTTAGAACAGATGGAGCTGGTCGTGATTTAACAGGTTATGATGCCTTAACGTTTTGGGCTAAAGCCTCTCAAGGCGTAGTAATTGGTCAACTAGGATTTGGCCAAGATTTTTTAGAAAATAAATATCAAGCTCAAATTGAAAATGTAAGTTTTAGTACTAATTGGGTTAAATATGTTATTCCTATTCCAGATGCTTCTAAATTATTTGAAGAAAGAGGTATGTTTTGGTATTCAGCAGGAACACAAGATACAGGCGGACTTGGTTATACCTTTTGGATTGATGATTTAAAATTTGAAAAATTAGGAACTATTGGCCAACCAATACCAAAAATATATGGTGGAGCTGATGTAGAAACACAAACTTTTGTTGAAACTGGCGGTCTGGTAGATGCACCAACTGTAACATTTAACTTAAGTTCAGGACAAAACATTTCTGTTAATGCTTCACGTAGTTATTTTGACTGGACATCTTCAGATTCAAATGTTTTGATTATTGATGAAACAGGGACTTTTGAATCTCTTAACATTGGTAGGTCTGTTATTACAGCATCATCTGCAGGTGTTCAGGCAGAAGGATCTTTAATTGTTGATGTATTAGGAGAATTTAATTTTGCTCCAACGCCTACACGAGATTCTAATAATGTCATTTCTATATTTAGTGATGTATACGATAATGTTCCTGTTGACTTTTTTAATGGATTTTGGGAGCCTTTTCAAACTACAGGATCTGATGACTTTGAAATAAAGGGAGATAACATTCTAAACTATACTAACTTTAATTTTGTTGGAACTCAGTTTCAAAACCCAACTATTGATGCCACAGGAAAGCCTAACCTACACATTAATATGTTTATACCAGGTGACATCCCTTCAAATCTTGATTTTCTAATTTCAATTGTAAGTTTTGATGATGGAGGAACAGAAAGTGGTAGACAGCAAGCGTTTTTTAAAGCCTCTGATTTTGTTTCAAATACATGGAGCACACTTGAGATTCCAATAAGTTTGGCTGATAAAAGTAAGATTGGCCTTCTAATTTATGAAAACGTTAATGGCTCTTCATTAACTAATTTTTATTTAGACAACATTTACTTCTATTCAGAATAAGTTAAAATTAAAACTCTAAAAGATGAACAAAACAATAAAATATAAAATAATCAATAAAGCTTTACTGTTTATTTCTTTTCTGTTGATAACGACTTTTGTTATTTCTAGTTGTGAAACAGACGAAACACAAACCGTAGCAACATTCACAGAACTAGTTATGTCTGATGAATTTGATACAGACGGAGCGCCTAATAGTGCTATATGGAACTATAATATTGGTACTGGAGATAACGGTTGGGGAAACGGTGAATTACAATACTATACAGACCGTACAGAAAATGTAACGGTACAAAACGGAGTTCTAGTTATTACTGCAAAGGAGGAACAGTTTAATGGTTCTAATTATACTTCAGCAAGACTGTTAACTAAAGGAAAATTTCAACAAACTTATGGACGCTTCGAAGCACGTATTAAATTACCTTATGGTAAGGGGATTTGGCCAGCATTTTGGTTATTAGGAGACGATTCTAATGGGTCAGAGGTTTGGCCGCAAATAGGCGAGATTGATATTATGGAATATGTAGGGAATCACCCAACAAAAGTTTTTGGTACTGTACATGGTCCAGGTTACTCGGGAGCTCAAGGTGTTACTAAATCTTATGAATTAGACGGAGATAGGTTTGATACTGGGTTCCACATTTTCGGTATAGAATGGGGACCAGATTATATTAACTACTATGTAGACGATGTATTATACAATCAAATAACACCAGAAGACGTAACTGGAGAGTGGGTGTTTAATCGCGGGCCTTTCTACATTATATTAAATGTAGCAGTGGGTGGCGCCTTACCAGGTTCTCCAAACGCAGAAACAGTATTTCCACAAAACATGCTTGTAGATTATGTGCGAGTATATAAAAATAGTTACAACTAATTAAAAAAAAGACAATGAAACAATTATTAAGAAGATTTAAACAAATTTCAGTACTTATATTAGCGGTAGCTTTTATAGGTTGTGAAGACGATGATGTAGTTTTACCAAAAGTTGTTGCTGGCTTTACTTATACTATAGATAGCGATACAAGAACAGTAACATTTATAAATACCTCTGAAAACGCTCAGAAACACGAGTGGAATTTAGGAGATGGTACTTCATCAACATTAATAAACCCTGTAAAAAGATATGGAATAGGATCATTTACTGTAGTATTAAAAGCAAAAAATGTTGCTGGAGCTTCAGACACTTTTGAAGACACAATAACATTTTTAGATCAAGATGCTCCGTTAATTACCTTATTAGGGGACTCAACCATAAATTTAACCATAGGAGATGCCTTTACTGATCCAGGAGCAACAGCTCTTGATGAAGTTGATGGCGATCTTACTGCTAGTATCGTTGTTGGTGGAGACACAGTTGACATCAATACAGAAGGGACTTATGTAATTACTTATAATGTATCTGATGCTCAAGGTAACGCAGCTGAACAAGTTGAAAGAACTGTTAATGTTTCAGCTATAGCGTGTGAGGATGAAACAGAACAATCATTAAGTCCAACAGATCTTAATATAACATTTTTAACTGACCCTGGTACTACAGCTGCTCAAGGTAGCGAATCTGGTAAGTTTTTTCAAGACAATGTTACTTATGAATATGCTAATAATCCAGACCCATCTACTGATGCAAATAAATCTTGTAAAGTAGGTAAAGTAACAAAATCAAATGTGCAAGCTTGGGATAATTTGCAAATCGATTTTGATGATAAATTTACGTTTACAGATGGTTCGAATATTTCTTTAAAAGTATTTTCTCCAGTGTCTGGTTATAAAGTAACATTGAAACTAGAGGATAAAACTTCTAGTGGAGCTACAACTTCTGGAGATAGAGAATCTACAGCAAGTACAACGAAAACAAATGAGTGGGAAGTACTTACAATACCTTTTGATGCAGTAGATAGCGGGAAATATGATAGACTTGTAGTATTCTTTGATTTATCAACTGCAAATAATAATACATATTACTTTGATGATCTTAAAGTAAACCTAGGCTCTGGTGGAGGAGGCGGTAATTGTGTCGCTGAAACAATGCAATCTATAAACCCATCAGATTTCGATTTAACTTTTATGAGCGACCCAGGTACCACGACTGCTCAGGGTAGTGAATCAAACAAATTTTTCCAAGACAATGTTACTTATGAGTATGTAGATAATCCGGATTTTGCAGGTGCTAATACCTCATGTAAAGTAGGTAAAGTAACAAAATCAAATGTACAAGCTTGGGATAATTTACAAATAGATTTTGATGATAAATTTACATTTACTGATGGCTCTAATTTCACGATAAAAGTATTTTCTCCACAATCTGGTTATAAAGTAACTTTAAAGTTAGAAGATAAAACCTCAAGTGGAGCTACAACTTCTGGAGATAGAGAATCTACGACAACTACCACCAAAACAAATGAATGGGAAGAACTTACAATTCCTTTTAATGCAGCAGATAGTGGTATTTATGACAGACTTGTAATTTTCTTTGATTTAGCAACAGCAAGTAATAATACATATTATTTTGATGATTTAAAATTAAACCTTGGTTCCGGCGGTGGCGGTGGCGGCGGAGGCGGTACTGGCGGCGGATGCTCAGGTACAGCAGTTGCAGCAACAGCATTCCCAGTGAATTTTGAAAGTTGCGAATCTTTCATAAGCACATTTACTGATGTGGGTAGTATTTCAACTGCATTGGATGATAATCCAGATAAAACAGGAATAAACACTTCAGACTATGTATTGAAAGTAGTTAAAGCATCAGGAACAAATAGATGGGCAGGTTTCCAAAACCCATTCCCTAGCAATTTTGACGCGACCAAAACATTCAAGTTTAAAGTTTATTCTACTGTAGCTAATACGGTTATGAAATTTGAAGTAAATAGTGACCCTCAACCACCGGCTTCTGGTAATCCAGGACCACAATATGCAACCATAGTAAATGCTAATACTTGGACAGAAGTTGAAATTACATTTACAGGGATACCTGGAAATAATACTGGGCTAAATCAGCTAGTTATAAAGCCAGATAATCCAGATGGAACAGATGGTGAAACAACTAGTGCTGAAGGGATATATTATTTTGATGATATAAGATTAGAATAAGGATTAGATAAAATAAGGAAAAATAAAGAGGCTAGCTCAAATTTGATATACTAGCTAGCCTTTTTATTAAATATAAATTCAATTAGACTCTTAAAAGTTAAATGAATAGTACAGTTTTTAAAGACGAGCTTAAAGTTTCAAATACAATGGATAATATAAAAGGAGAATTAATCACTTTTAATAATGAAACTTTCTACAAGATTTCTAATAGTGACAAAATGCGTCCGTTTTTTATGAGTATTGTTAGTGATTCCAATCACTGGATGTTTATATCAAGTAATGGAGGCTTAACTGCTGGTAGAAAAAATGCAGAATCATCTTTATTCCCATATTATACAGATGATAAAATTACTGAAATGTCTGAAATTACGGGAAGTAAGACCATTTTACATGTTAGTGTAAATAATAAGTTACATGTTTGGGAACCGTTTTCTATACGCCAAATGGGGCTATATAGAACACAAACCAATCTGTATAAAAACATTCACGGAAATAAAATTGTCTTTGAAGAAAACAACCTAGACCTAGACATCACATATAGATATGAGTGGAATTCTAGTAATAAATTTGGCTTTGTAAAAAAATCAACTTTAATAAATCATAATGATTTTAAAGTAGATATAAGAGTTTTAGATGGACTGCAAAATATATTACCAGCAAGCGTTACTTCTGATTTGCAAAACACTAGAAGCAATCTTGTAGATGCCTATAAGAAGAGCGAGCTTCAAAAAGAAGTGGGCTTAGGTATATATGCATTAAGCTCAGTTATTGTAGACAAAGCAGAACCTAGTGAAGCATTGAAAGCTAACACAGTTTGGTCTACAGGGTTAACAAATCCAACCTATTTATTATCATCATTTCAATTAGATGATTTTAGAAAGGGATTACCTATTCAAGAAGAAATAAATGTAAAAGCCGAAAAAGGAGCATACTTTATTTCAACTCAAATTGAATTAGAATCTGGAGGCGAAAGAAATTGGATGTTTGCAGCTAATGTTAACCAATCGATTTCTGATGTGGTTAAAATTTCTGAAATCATTAAAAATGAGGATAATTTATCAGGTTTAGTACAAAGTAATATTGATTTGGGTACTAAAAATTTGATTGATTTAGCTACAGCTTCAGATGGTATACAACTTACAGCAGACCCATTAACAAATACAAGACATTTTGCAAACACGCTTTTTAATATCATGCGTGGAGGCATTTTTGATGATGCATATACTATTGAGAAATCTGATTTTATAAAATATATTTCCAAGGCGAATAAAGAGGTTTACAAAGAAAAGGAAAGAACATTAAGTGCTTTACCAAATATGTTTTCCTTAAATGATATTAAAGGTTTTGCCGAGAAAAGTAAAAACTATGATTTTAAACGATTATGTTTAGAATATTTACCATTAAAATTTAGTAGACGACACGGAGATCCTAGTAGACCATGGAATAAGTTTTCTATTAATACAAGAAACGAAGATGGTTCAAAAATTCTTGACTACGAAGGGAATTGGCGTGATATCTTCCAAAACTGGGAAGCTTTAGCACACTCTTATCCTGAGTTTATTGAAGGCATGATACATAAGTTTTTAAATGCTACAACATTTGAAGGTTATAATCCATACCGTGTTACAAAAGATGGTTTTGATTGGGAAGTTATTGAAGAAAACGATCCTTGGTCTTACATTGGCTATTGGGGAGACCATCAAATCATATATCTTTTAAAATTCTTAGAATTTGTAGAAGATCATTATCCAGGAGATTTAGAAAAACGATTTAATGAAAACCTTTTTGTATATGCCAATGTTCCTTATAAAATAAGAAGTTATACTGATACTTTAAAGAATCCAAAGGACACTATTGATTTTGATTACAACTTGGATCATAAAATCAATGAGAAAAGAGAGAAAATTGGTGCAGATGGAGCTTTATTAGAAGACCAAAACTCAGATATATATAGAGTCAATTTGATTGAAAAATTATTAGCTACGGTACTATCAAAAGTATCAAACTTTATTCCCGAAGGAGGTATTTGGTTAAATACTCAGAGGCCAGAATGGAATGATGCAAACAACGCTTTAGTAGGTAATGGTGTTTCCATGATAACTCTTAATTATTTGCAACGCTTCTTAAATTTCTTTGAGGGTATTGTTGAGAAATCTGAATTAAATAATATTGAAATTTCTAATGAGCTTAATACTTTTTTTAGACAAGTATTTATAACGCTTGATGCCAATAAGAATATTTTAGATGATAAAATTTCTAATCAAGACAGAAAAACAGTTTTAGATGGATTAGGTAAAGCTGGAAGTATATATAGAGAGACTATATATAATAATAGCTTTAGTGGTAATAAAGATGTTATTAGTAAAGAAGGTCTTTTAGAGTTTTTCAATGTTACAAAGGCATATTTAGAACATACTATTGTTGCGAATAAGCGGAACGATAATATGTACCATGCTTATAATTTAATGACTATTGAAAATGATGATGAAGTTTCTTTATCTCACCTACCAGTAATGTTAGAAGGTCAAGTAGCTGCATTAAGCTCAGGTTATTTAACACCAACTGAAGCATTAGAATTACTTAATGGACTAAAAGATAGTACATTATTTAGAAGAGATCAATACAGTTATATACTTTACCCAGATAAGGAATTACCTAGATTTGATAAAAAGAACAATATTCCTGTTGAAAAAGTAGAACAGTCTATTTTATTAAAACAATTAATTGCAAATAACAATTGGCAAGTTATTGAGAAAGATGTTTTAGGCAATTATCATTTTAATGGAAGTTTTAATAATGCGAATAGTTTATTAGCTGCATTAAATAATTTAAGTGAGGATTACAAATCGTTGGTAGAAAATGATACATCATTTTTACTTGAAACTTTTGAAGAGATTTTTGATCATAAATCGTTTACAGGACGCTCGGGAACATTTTTTGGATACGAAGGTTTGGGTTCTATTTATTGGCACATGGTATCTAAGTTATTGTTAGCGGTTCAAGAAAATTGTCTGTTAGCAATAAACGGTAATGAGGATGCAGTGGTAATAGGTAAATTATTTGACCATTATTACGAAATTAATGCAGGTATAGGAGTTCATAAATCACCAGAGTTATATGGTGCTTTTCCAACAGATCCTTACTCTCATACACCAGCAACTAAAGGGGCACAACAGCCTGGAATGACAGGTCAAGTAAAAGAAGATATATTAAGTAGGTTTGGAGAGCTAGGTGTATTTGTTAAAAACGGTAAACTTATTTTTAAACCAGGGTTATTGCAAACTAAAGAGTTTTTGAAAGAACCATCAATATTTAGTTTTGCTAATGTTTCTAAGGAAAAACAAAGTATAGCACTTGAAGCTAACTCGTTATGTTTTACCTATTGCCAAGTACCAATTATATATAAGCGCTCTGAAAAAGAGAGTTTAAAAGTTATTTTTAATACAGGAGAACAGGTTGAATTTGATAACAAAAGCCTTGATTTGAAAACTTCAAAATCCATATTTGAAAGACAGGGTGAAGTGAATCAAATTATAGTAAAATTTAGTAAATAACAGAACAAAAAGCAGATAAGTTTAACCAACCATTAGAAGTTTACACGTGAAAACCAATAAAAACATAATAGGTATAATTTCAATTTTAATTTTAGCCTTTGGTTGTGTAAACGGTACAAAAAAAGAATCTGAGAACGTGAGAAAAGTAAAAGATATTACAGCAGCTGATATTTTAGGAAACCCAGAGTATTTAGCTATTTCCTACGGAGGTTATCGTCAAAAAACCAGAGATATACAACCTACTATTGCAGAGTTAAAAGAAGATATGAAAATTTTATCTGCAATGGGTATAAAAATACTAAGAACCTATAATGTACAATTACAACAAGCACCCAACCTATTAAAGGCCATAAGTGAGTTAAAAGCAGAGGATTCGAGTTTTGAAATGTATGTTATGCTTGGAGCTTGGATAGACTGTCAAAATGCATGGACAGGTATGGTGCCAAATCATGAAGTAGAGAGCGAGCAAAATGCAGGAGAAATCGATAGAGCAGTGGCGCTTGCAAAAGCTTATCCAGATATAGTAAAGATTATTGCTGTTGGCAATGAGGCTATGGTGAGATGGGCTACCAGTTATTTTGTGCGCCCAAATGTAATATTAAAATGGGTAAACCATTTACAAGAATTAAAAAAGAAAGGAGATTTGCCAAAAGATTTATGGGTTACCTGTTCAGATGATTTCTCGTCTTGGGGTGGTGGCGATGCAAGTTATCATACTGAAGATTTAGAACAATTAATAAAGACAGTTGATTATATTTCAATGCACACTTATCCGATGCATAATTCGCATTATAATCCTAATTTTTGGTTAGTTCCAGAAGACGAAGTTGAACTCACAGATGCAGAAAAAATAGAGTCTGCAATGCAACGAGCACTAGAGTTTTCTATCAGACAACACGACAGTGTTACAAACTATATTAAAAGTTTAGGTGTTGATAAGCCAGTTCATATAGGTGAAACAGGATGGGCCACAGTGTCTAATGGTCACTACGGTGTAAATGGCTCTAGAGCATGCGATGAATATAAATCTGGTAGATATTATGAGTTAATACGCGAATGGAGCAATAAAAATAACATTTCATGTTTCTACTTTGAAGCCTTTGATGAGCAATGGAAAGATGCTGCAAATGACTTAGGGTCTGAAAACCATTTTGGGCTAATTAATTTAAAAGGAGAAGCCAAGTATGCACTTTGGAATTTAGTAGATAACGGTATTTTTAAAGGTTTAACAAGAGATGGTAAGCCAATTACTAAAACATATGGTGGAGATAAAGAAACACTAATGAAAGATGTGTTAGTGCCACCAATAAAAAGAGAGGAAGTAACTTTTAATTACTGATTATGAGAAATTGTTTACTGATATTTTTAGCCTGTTTCATGTGGTCTTGTAATAATTCTAAAAAGAACGATGTGAGTCAAGTAGTAGAGAAAAAACAATTAACAGCAAAAGATATTTTGGGTAACCCTGAATATTTAGCTATGTCTTATGGCGGCTACAGACATGCAGATCATAGCATTGAACCAACATTAGATGAGTTAAAGGAAGATATGAAAATCTTACATGCTCTAGGTATAAAAATGCTGAGAACATATAAGGTGCATCTACCGCAAGCTGAAAATCTTTTAAAAGTTATAAGTGAATTAAAAAAAGAAGACTCAAACTTTGAAATGTACGTGATGCTTGGTGCTTGGATAGATTGTAAAAATGCTTGGACAGATCAAGCTCCTATCCATAATGAAGAAAGTGCTGATAACAAACCACAAATGGAAAAAGCAGTGGCGCTTGCTAATCAATACCCAGATATTGTAAAAGTAATTGCTGTAGGTAATGAAGCCATGGTTAAATGGGCTGCAACTTATTATGTTGAGCCTTGGGTCATCTTAAAATGGGTAAACTACCTTCAAGACTTAAAGAAAGAAGGAAAGCTACCTAAAGATTTATGGGTTACGAGTTCAGATAATTTTGCGTCTTGGGGCGGTGGTGGCGAAGAATACCATGTTGAGGATTTAAACAAATTAATTAAAGCAGTAGATTTTCTTTCTGTGCACACTTACCCAATGCATGACACGCATTATCAGCCAGAGTTTTGGTTAAATCAAGATGGGCTTGAAGGTAAAACAGATATGGAAAAGGTTGAAATCTCCATGCAAAGAGCAAAAGACTATGCCATTATGCAATCAGGAAATGTAAAAAAATACATGGAAAGTTTGGGTGTTAATAAACCTATTCATATTGGCGAAACAGGATGGGCAAGTTTTTCTTCTGGTCAATATGGCGCAGATGGTTCAAGAGCATGCGATGAATACAAGGAAGCACTGTATTATAAGCATATGAGAGACTGGACTAACGAAGCAAGAATGTCATGTTTTTACTTTGAAGGTTTTGATGAACCATGGAAAGGAGGAGATAACTCTGGGAACTCAGAAAAGCATTTTGGATTATTTACAGTAGATGGTAAAGCAAAATATGCCCTTTGGGATGAAGTGGATAAAGGCACGTTTAAAGGTTTAACAAGAAATGGAAACCCTATAACCAAAACCTATAATGGGGACAAAGAAGCTTTAATGAAAGATGTATTAGTTCCACCGGCTGCGGCTGAAGCAAAGCAATCACATTAAAAAAAGTATAAAATGAAGTTTTTAAAAATAAATATAATCTGCCTTTTTTTAGTTGTTATGAGTTGTAAAGAAACGAATAAACAAGCGAATAATGATTTACAGATTGATGTATATGAAACTTCTGCAAAGGGTAATAAACTAACTAAGCTTACTAATTTCGTAGAAGCAGATAGTTTGGTGACTATAACATTAAATCCTGAACAAAAACTCCAAACCATTACAGGTTTTGGTGGTGCATTTACCGAATCTTCAGCGTTTCTTTTGAATAAGTTAAGTAAAGAAAACCGCAAGAAAATTATCGACGCTTATTTTAGTGAAGAAGGCGCTCATTATTCTCTAACAAGAACGCATATGAACTCTTGTGATTTTTCAGTAAGTAACTATTCATATGCTCCTGTTGAAGGAGATAAGAATCTAGATCATTTCACTATTGAAGAAGACAAAGACGATTTGATTCCATTTATAAAAGAAGCGATGGCAGCTTCTAAAGATGGATTTAAAATTTTTGGTTCGCCATGGACTGCGGCACCTTGGATGAAAGATAATAACAAATGGGTGGGTGGAAAATTACTTCCAGAGTATTATGATACTTGGGCATTATTCTTCTCTAAATATGCAGACGCTTATAAAGCTGAAGGTATTGATATATGGGGTTTTACTGTTGAAAATGAACCTTTAGGAAATGGCAACAATTGGGAAAGCATGCATTATACACCTGATGAAATGACCAATTTTGTTCAAAATTATTTAGGACCAAAATTAGAAGCAGATGGAAAAGGAGAACTGAAAATTTTGGGATACGATCAAAACAGAGAACACCTAAAAGAATGGGTAGATTCTCAATTTAAAAATGAAGAAACATCAAAGTATTTTGATGGAACAGCTATTCACTGGTATGCGAGTACTTTTGAGGTGTTTCCTGAAGAATTGCAATACGCTCATAACAAAGCACCAAATAAGCTTTTAATTCAATCTGAAGCTTGTGTAGATGCAGAAATACCTGTATGGGAAGATGATGCATGGTATTGGAAAAAAGAAGCTACAGATTGGGGCTGGGATTGGGCGCCAGAAAAGGATAAGCACTTACATCCTAAATATGCGCCAGTTAACCGCTATGCTAGAGATATTATTGGTTGTTTGAACAATTGGGTAGACGGATGGGTAGATTGGAATATGGTATTAGATACAAAAGGAGGTCCAAACTGGTTTAAAAACTGGTGTATTGCTCCTGTAATTGTCAACCCAGATACTGATGAGGTATACTTCACGCCTCTTTACCATACTATGGCTCATTTTAGCAAATACATCAGACCAGAAGCTAAAGTTATTGGTTTACAAAATTCTGATGATAAATTAATGGCAACTGCTGCTCAAAATCCAGACGGCTCAATTGCTATTGTACTTTTTAATGAATTACAAATCCCCAAATCCATAAGCCTATCACTAAATAAAAAGAAGGTAGAATTTTCAATAGATGCGCAAGCTATACAAACCATTGTGATTCCTAAATCATAAACCAGAATTAACCAACTAACTAAAAATTAAAATTATGCCAAACGTAAAAACAGCAGCAACAAATAAAGTGCCTTTTGGGCAAAAAGCAGCTTTTGGAGCTGGTCATTTAGTTTTAAACTTGCTTCCTGGAGCTTTAGGTGTATTCATGTTCTTTCTGCTTACGGTCTTTGGAATGGATCCTCTTCAGGCTGGAATATTGGGAGGGCTGCCTCGAATTTTTGATGCTATTACCGACCCTGTAATGGGCTTTATATCTGATAATACAAGTTCTAAATATGGGCGTAGAAGACCCTATATTTTTGTTGGAGCCATTTTAAGTGCCATATTCTTTGTTTTGCTTTGGCAAATGGATGAGAATAACTCTGCCACGTTCAACTTTTGGTATTTTTTAATAATGTCTCTAGTTTTTTTAGTAGGTAATACTATGTTTGCCACACCATTAGTAGGGCTTGGTTTTGAAATGACTACTGATTATAACGAAAGAACGCGTTTAATGGCCTTCTCTCAAACGGTTGGTTTAATTGCTTGGGTTATTGTTCCGTGGTTTTGGCCAATGATACCAAATGAAAATATCTTCGAAAGTCAAGCAATTGGTATTAGAACATTAGCATTATATGTAGGGTTGGGCTGTTTGCTTTTAGGAGTATTACCAGCTATATTTTGTCGAGGTATTGACGCTGGAAATATGGGCGATAGAAAAAAACTTACACTTAAGACTATATTTAGTAATCTAAAAGATTTAGTTTCAAGTATTGGCGAAGCCGTAAAAAATAAACCTTTTATGAAACTGTGTGGTGCAACATTTTTGGTATTTAACGGATTTCAAATTGTAGCCTCATTTAGTTTCTTCATTATTGTATTTTACTTGTTTAATGGAGATTACGGTGCAACTGGAACTTGGCCTGCATGGTTTAGCTCAATAAGCGCTTTAGTATCTGCTTTATTTGTTATTCCAATTGTATCTGCTATGGCCAATAAATGGGGTAAGAAAAATGCTTTTATTATTTCAACAGCACTCTCAATTGTTGGTTATATCCTTAAATGGTGGGCGTTTACGCCAGAGAACCCTTGGTTAATGTTCATTCCTATACCATTGATGTCATTTGGTCTTGGAAGTTTATTTACACTTATGATGAGTATGACTGCAGATGTTTGTGATTTGGACGAATTAGTAAACGGGATGCCTCGTAAAGAAGGAACTTTTGGAGCATTGTATTGGTGGGTTGTAAAATTAGGGCAAGGTCTTGCCTTGGTTTTTGGAGGTTTAGTGCTTCAACTTATTGGATTTGATGGCGGACTAGCAACACAATCAGAAGAAACCATATTAAATCTTAGAATTGCTGATATTGTTTTTCCAGTTGTCACAGCAGGTTTAGCAATTTGGGCAATGTGGAAATACAGTCTTTCTGAAGATAGAGCAAAAGAAATTAAAGAGCAATTAGAAGAAAGAAGAGGTGTGTTATAACAATGTTACATTGTTAATATAGATTTATATAACTAAAAAAATAATAAAATGTCAACCAAAATAATAATACTAATAATAGGGGTTTTGCTCATCGTATTTACCCTTTTCGCTGTTAAAAAATCTAGTTCTAGTAAACTAGGGATACTTTTAGGAATCCTTGGTGTTTTAATGATGATTTATGGTAGTTATTCGTCAGATTTAATCAATTATAATACCCAAATTGAACAAGTCTCGACAGGAAATAAGTTAAAGATTACTGGACCAGTAAATTCGGTAAAAGTTGTTTCTCCAATAGATAAAGATTCTGTGGATTGTAGAATTTTAACAATGGGCGTTTATCCAGAGTCCAATAAAAATGATATTTGGGTATTAATTCGCCCTACTGATGATCGATATTACCCACAATCTGATCATACTAATACGTCATACAAAAGAGGTGGTAAATGGCAGGTAGTTACTCGTTTTGGTGGGGAAAAAGGAGAAGCCTACGATTTGATTATTTATGAAGCAGACTCTACAGCTTCTTCATTTTTTAGTTCTACTATAGCAAAATGGAAGGAAGCCGATGATTATCCAGGATTAAAGCTTGAAGAATTGCCTTCAGGATCTAAAGAAGTAGATAGAATTAAAATATATACAAAGGAAAATTGTAGAGGTGTGTTTTAGATGCATGTTTAATTATTGAAAAAATTAGAAAATAAAAATGTCTTATAGAGAAGAATCATATTATAAATCAAGATATAGTCAAAAAGCAACTAAAGGTATAAACCTTTCAGGTTATTCGTTACAGGAGTTAAAAGCGTTATGGCATAAAACCATTCAAGATGGTTTTCATGGTATATGTTTTAGCATGTACAAGGATGGGCAATCACCAGGGGATGATATAAGTATGGAACAGGTTGAGCAACGTGTAAAAATATTAAAACCTTATGTTGGTGCTATCCGATCGTTTTCTTGTATTGAAGGAAATGAATATGTACCAATGATGGCAAAAAAGCATGGTCTTAAAACTTTAGTTGGAGCATGGCTAAGTGATGATAAAGAAGATAATGAAAGAGAAATAGAAGGTTTAATAAAGCTAGCTAAAGATGGGAATGTTGATGTTGCTGCGGTAGGAAATGAAGTGTTATATAGGAACGACTTGACTTTAGATGAACTAGTCGGGTATATTAATCGAGTAAAGGAAGCATTAGCAGGGTTAGATATTCCTGTTGGCTATGTAGATGCCTATTATGAATTTTCAAGACATCCTATTTTAGTTGAGAGTACTGATGTTGTTTTAGCAAACTTATATCCTTATTGGGAAGGGTGCCCAATAGAGTATGCATTAGGGCATATGCAAGCTATGTTTGGATCTGTTGTAGATGCGGCTCAAGGTAAGCCGATTATTATCACTGAAACAGGTTGGCCAAGCGAAGGAGGAGGTTTAGATGGTGCTATTGCAAGTGATACTAGTGCCATGAAATATTTTATTGATACCGTTAGATGGACTAAGGAAAATGATATTCCATTATTTTATTTTTCATCTTTTGATGAATCATGGAAAACTGGAGACGAAGGTGATGTTGGAGCATATTGGGGTCTATGGGATAAGCATGAGAATTTAAAATTTTAATAATGAATCAAGTGAATGGCTGGAACTATCAAAAGTAGTTTGCGTTTACAAATGACTTATTACAGTTAAGATACACCTTTATAGTAGTGTCTTTTTAATAAAAGTATAACGAAGAAACCCAAAATCAAACGAATATTTAGAAATTATAAAAACACATTCAAATTAAATTATGTCAATAACTAAGACTACATCAAGAGATAAAGTTCCCTTTGGACAAAAAATAGCTTTTGGGGTAGGTATGTTAGCTAACCAAATGTTTCCTGCTATTCTAGGTATATTTATGGTTGTTTTAGTTGAAGATTTGGGCTTTCCAGGTTGGATGTGGTCTCTTGTTTATTTTTTTCCAAGGATATTCGATGCTATTACCGACCCAATAATGGGTTATATTTCAGATAATACAAAATCAAAATGGGGCCGTAGAAGACAGTATGTTTTTATTGGAGCAATTATGATGGGCATTGCCTACATATTCATGTGGCAGCTTTTTAAAGAAAATTCTTTACAATTTAATTTTTGGTATTTCTTCTTGTGGTCTATTGTCTTTTATTTAGGTCTTACGTTTTTTAGTGTACCCTATGTAGCTATGGGGTATGAAATGAGTGATGATTTTCATGAGCGTACTAATATTATGGCAGTGGCCCAATGGATTGGGCAATGGGCTTGGGTAATAGCGCCTTTGTTTTGGATAATTATGTATGATCCAGAATGGTTTCCATCTGCAGAAGTTGCCGTAAGAGAATTGGCAATATGGGTTGCTATACCATGTGCCATCTGCGCCATGGTTCCCGCAATATTCATAAAGAGTAAATCTACCCTAAATGAAGACTATGAACCGTTAAATTTTGCAACTATAGGAAGAAGCTTAAAAAACATATTCCTCAGCTTTATTCAAGCATTTAAGATTAAGGAATTCAGAAAATTATGCGCTGCTACTTTTTTAGTTTTTAATGCTTTTAATACTGTGGCATCACTTACTTTTTTTGTCATTGTATATAAGTTGTTTAATGGAGATGCTGGGGCTAGTGGTATCTGGGTTTCGCTATTTGGAGCTTTGGGGGCTTTGGGCACCACATTTATAGTTATACCAGTAGTTACTTGGATGTCTAAGGTTATCGGAAAGAAAAAGGCTTTTTTGGTTTCTCAAGGAATTTCAGTTATAGGATACATTATGCTATGGTTTCTATTTGTTCCAGGTAAGCCATGGTTATATATTATAGCACTACCATTTTTTTCCTTCGGAATAGGAGGCTTGTTTACCATAATGATGTCAATGACTGCTGATGTAATTGATATTGATGAATTAAACTCTGGTTTGCGTCGAGAGGGTATATTTGGTGCTATTTATTGGTGGATGGTTAAAGTTGGTTTTGCAATCGCAGGTGCATTAAGTGGAGTTATTATTGCTATTGTTGGATTTAACCCAGATCTTGCTACTACAGATCAGCAATCTGCTGTTGATGGGCTTCATGCCTTCTTCTGTTTTTTTCCTATGGCGGGTACACTTTTAGCTATGTATGTTATGCGTAACTATGATGTTACCGAAAAACGATCTAATGAAATTAGGAAGGAATTAGATAAAAGAAGAGCCGAATTATAAAAATTTAATACTATTAATTATGTCATATAGAGCAAATAAATTAATGTCTTTATCAGGAGGAAATCTTTATGATAAAACAACAAAAGGGTTGCAAAATATATATAATCGTGTTTTAGGAAAAGGGATGCACGGTTTGTGTTTTAGCCCATATGAAGAAGGGCAACATCCAGGAAATCAGATTACAGAAGAGCAGATAAGAAGGCGGATGAAAGTTATAAAGCCATATACCAAATGGATACGATCGTTTTCTTGTACTGATGGTAATGAGCTAATTCCTATAATAGCAAAAGAATACGGTATTAAAACTCTCGTAGGAGCTTGGTTAGGAGATGATGCAGAGATTAACAAAAAAGAAATTTGGGGGCTTATAAAATTAGCTAAAGAAGGATATGTTGATATTGCAGCAGTAGGTAACGAGGTGATGTACCGTGGCGATTTAACAGAGGACGAACTTTTAGGTTTTATGTATCAAGTTAAAGATGCTATCCCGAATATTCCTATGGGATATGTAGATGCCTATTATGAGTTTACACAACGACCAAAAATAGCTGAGGCTTGCGATGTTATATTAGCAAACTGTTACCCATATTGGGAAGGTTGTAGTAATGAATATTCACTCATATATATGAAAGATATGTATAATCAAGCAATCAAAGCTGCAAATGGTAAAAAAGTGATTATTTCAGAAACAGGATGGCCTAGTCAGGGCGAAGGTTTACAAGGTGCTATCCCTTCATTTGATAATGCTATCAAATACTTTATAAACACACAACAATGGTCTCGTGATGAAGATATTGATATATTCTATTTCTCATCATTTGATGAATCTTGGAAAGTTGGAGCAGAAGGAGATGTTGGTGCATTCTGGGGTTTATGGGACAAAGATGAGAGCCCTAAATTTTACAGAAAACCTTTAATGTTACAAAACAAAAAGATTTTTGTTTAAACTTTTATGATTTTAGAATAAAACTTAAATTGAGATATGAAATAAAACATTAATTTTTAATATTCTAAAGGAAAGGTTATGTATTCATTTATTTTCAAAAAACATTTAGTATTTTAATTTAAAAATTGTGATGATTAAATTTTCTTATCGTATAACAATCTTTCTTACGGTTATTTTGACTTTCTCGTGTCAAAAACCTAAACGTAATTTAAATCCTGAAACATTAACTGGAGGTTTTGAGTTATTATCTCCTGATAAAACAGGTATAGATTTTAATAACACTATTAAAGAATCTGAAAAAGTAAACCATTTATACTATAATCAGATATACAGTGGTGCTGGTGTTGCTATTGGAGATATTAATAATGATGGATTACCAGATATATTCTTCTGTGGAAATCAAGTTAGTGATAGACTATATTTAAATAAAGGTGGATTTCAATTTGAAGATATAACAAAAAAATCTAGGGCTGCCAGAAATAGTGGTTGGTCATGGGGAGTTACCATGGCTGATGTTAATAATGATGGATATTTAGATATTTATGTTAGTCGAAATGGTGACTCAATGGACCCTGAAGAGCGAAAAAACCAATTGTATATAAATAATAAAGACCTCACTTTTACAGAATCTGCAATGCAATATGGTTTGGCGGATGCAGGCTTTTCTTCACAAGCCGTTTTTTTTGATATGGATAATGATGGAGACTTAGATATGTATCAAGTTAATCAACTACCTGATGCACGATTATTTAAGCGTTATATTAATATTCCAAAAAAGCGTGAAATATATTATTCTGATAAACTCTATAGGAATGATAATGGAAGATATCGTAATGTTTCAAAAGAATCAGGTATTTCAGAAGCATTAACATATGGGTTGAGTGTTAGTGCCACTGATTTTAATAATGACGGATGGGTTGATTTATACGTTGCCAATGATTATGACGAGCCAGATGTTATGTATTATAATAATGGAAATGGGACGTTTAAAAATGTTATAGATAAAAACCTAAAACATATTTCTCAATTTAGCATGGGTACAGACACTGGAGACATAAACAATGATGGCCTTATGGATTTAATCACATTGGATATGGCTTCAGATGATCATTACAGGTCTAAAACCAACATGGGGTCAATGAGTACGGAAGAATTTTATAAAATTGTAAATTCTGGTAGGCATTATCAATATATGGCAAATACGCTTCAGATAAATAATGGAAATGGAAGCTTTTCAGATGTTGCAAGTATAGCAGGAATTGCCAAAACAGATTGGAGTTGGGCAGGTTTACTTGTTGATTTAGATAATGATGGTTATAAGGATATAATAGTCTCAAATGGTGTTAAAAAGGATGTCCGTAATAATGATTTTTTAACAGGATTAAGTGAGAAACTCAATACAGGATCACAAGATTTTTTGAGTATGGCAAAATTAGCACCATCCGTACCTCTAGCTAATCATGCTTACAAGAATACTGGAGGATTAAAATTTGATAAAGTAACGAAAGACTGGGGGTTTAGCACACCAAGTTTTTCAAGCGGTATGGCCTATGGTGATTTAGATAATGACGGCGATTTAGACGTTGTAGTTAATAATATGGAGGCATCTGCCTTTGTTTATGAAAATAAAGCGACTGGTAATTTTTTTGAAATTAGCCTAAAAGGAGCCGACGAAAATAAATTTGGCTATGGCGCAAAAGCTATAATTCATCATAATGGAAAAACACAAATAGCAGAAAACACAGTAACCCGTGGATATTTGTCTTCGGTTGAATCTGGTTTGTTTTTTGGTTTAGGTAAAGATGTTGAGGTAGAAAAAGTTGAAGTTATATGGCCAGATGGAAAAACTAATGTATTTAAAAATGTAAGTGCAAATAGCGAATTAACGGTTAAATATTCAAAAGCGGAAAATACCTCTAAGACTAATGATGAGAAAGAAACATTGCTAACTCAAGTAGAACCTACTAGTTTGGGATTAGCATTTACTCATAAAGAGAACGAGTTTAATGAGTTTCAAGAAGAGGTCTTATTACCTCATAATATTTCACAAAATGGTCCTTTCACAGCAGTTGGAGATGTAAATGGAGATAACCTTGAAGATTTATTTGTAAGTGGAGCTGCTGGTCAAAGAGGTATACTATATCTACAGAATAAGGAAGGTAGCTTTGAAGAATCTAAGTTTCAACCATGGGAAAATGATAAAGCCTCAGAAGATTTGGAAGCTTTATTTTTGGATGTAGATAATGATGATGATCTTGATTTATATGTTACTAGCGGAGGTAGTGAATATAAAAGAGGCAATAAACTTTTAAAGGATAGGTTGTACTTAAACAATGGTATAGGAGAGTTTGTTAAAAGCAATGATGCTTTACCTAATATTTATGAAAGTTCACAAAGTATTAAAGCTTCTGATATTGATAAGGACGGAGATCTAGATTTATTTGTTGGTACAAGACTTATCTCTGGAAAATATGGCTTTCCAGCTAGCAGTTTTATTCTGATGAATAATAACGGGAGATTTTCATTAGCACCTGATAAAGTAGCTAGTGCATTGAAAAATATTGGTATGGTTACAGATGCTGTTTTTACGGATATTGATAAAGATGGAGATGATGATTTAATGATAGTAGGGGAGTGGATGGAAATTACTATTTTGGAAAATGACTCTGGAACCTTTGTAAATAGTTCTGAAGAATATGAATTAAATGGGACCAGAGGCATTTGGTGGTCCGTTACCGCTAGTGATTTAGATAATGATGGTGATGATGATTATATTATTGGTAATCTTGGAAAAAACAATAAATTTAAAGCCTCAAAAGAACATCCATTTAAGGTGTATGCTAACGATTTTGATAATAACGGAACTAACGATATTATTTTAGCAAAGTTCTATAAGGATGATTATGTACCATTACGTGGCAGAGAATGTACAAGCCAGCAAATGCCCTACGTTGCTGATAAATTTAAAGATTTTCATAGCTTTGCATCTTCAAAATTAGTGGATATTTTACCAGAAGATAAAGTAGAAGAGGCAGTTGTTTATGAAATAAATAGTTTTGAAAGTATTATTCTAATAAACGAAAACGGTAAGCTTGTAAAGAATAGTTTACCAATACAAGCACAAATATCTCCAATTAAGTCGGCTCTCGTATTAGATTTCAATAAAGATGGTTTTAAAGATATTATCACTGTTGGTAATCATTATGGCGTAGAAGTAGAAACAACACGTTATGATGCCGGTATAGGAAATGTTTTATTAGGAGATGGTAAAAACAAATTTAAAAAACTATCACCATTAGAAAGTGGTTTTTATGTTCCTCAAGATAGCCGAAACATTAGTAGCATTACTCAGCCTAATAAGAGCCTAATTATTGTTGCGAATAATAATTCTCCTTTTTCTATATTTAACCTTAGTAATTAGAGATTTCTTCGAGATTATTTTATTTCTATTTTTTTAATATTATGGCATAAAATTATATGAATAATAGATCATTTGTCTATGTAATGATCAGTTAACTAGTGTTTTATGATGCCATTTTAGCTTCTAACAATAGTAGATTGTTTTTTTTGTATCATCATTACCTATACATTACCCATACAAAGCTATAAAAATCAGCAGCATATCGATTTTAATTAAAATGATGTGCTGTCAAAAACCTTGTGACTACTAGAGTTTTTATTAAAATCATATTAAAAACATCTATTTGCTTTATTGTATGTTTTTTGTAGTGCTATATTATAGTAATTCTATAATAATTCCCCTTTATATTTATAAATATCGAAAAATAGATTTCTGTTATTCCATTTCGAATGTACTAATTGAATACTGATTTTGATTAAAAATTAACTAATCTAAAAACTAATTTATGATGAAAAAAATTACTTTATTATTAATGCTCTTAACTGCATCTTTTGGATTTTCCCAAGCATTGCCTTTTGATTTTGAAGGAACTCTTGACGGATGGGTAGGAGATAACGCAACTGTTTCAAATGGTACAGGAAGTGATGTACTTGAAATTATAGGTGGAGCTGGACAAGCATGGGATAACGCGAATGTAACATTTGCTTCAGCTATTGATTTAAGTGATGATGCAAATAATACTTTAAGATTTACAATCCAGTCAACAACAGCAAATCCAGGAGAAATACACCAACATGGAGTTAGTTTCCAAAGTGATGGTCAACCATCTTATGAAGCTAATTTTCAAACTGTAGGGACTGATGTTTTAAATGTAGAGTTAGATTTCAATTCAGGTTTAGGTTCAAGAGATAGATTACACATTTTTACAGATGTTGGAAATTTGGGAGCTATACAGGCCACTCCTAATGTTAGTGGGACAGATACTTCAAGTCTTTCAGGGACATACATTATAGACAATATTAGTCTAGGAGCAGATCCTGTTGGAGCAGATGCGACATTAAGTGATTTACAAGTTGATGCTGTTACAATATCTGGGTTTGATTCAGGTACTATTAGCTATACTTATGCTGTAGCCAATGGAGTAACATTAGTACCTACTGTTACTGCAACAACGAACGATGCAGGAGCAAGTGTTATAATTACTCCCGCTGGAGGAATACCTGGAGATACAACTGTTGAAGTTACTGCTGCAAACGGTACAACTACGCAAACATATACAGTATCATTTGGATACCCAATAGAATTACCATTTGATTTTAATGGATCTATTGATGGTTGGACAACAGGTGACGGTGCAGTAATTTCAAATGGTACTGGAAATGATGTACTACAAATAGTAGGTGCGGTTAATGCTTGGGATAATGCCTCAGTAACATTTACAACACCTATTGATCTAAGTGATGATGCAAATAATACTTTAAGATTCACAATCCAGTCAACAACAGCAGCACCAGGAGAAGTACATCAACATGGAGTTAGTTTCCAAGGTGGTGGTGGATCTCTTGAAGCGAATTTTCAAACTGTAGGACAAGATGTTAAAAATGTAGAATTAGATTTCAATGCAGGATTAGGTTCAAGAGAAAGATTGCATATTTTTACAGATACTGGAGATTTGGGAGGTATAGCTGCAAGTCCTAATGAAAATGGAACAGATACTCAAGGTCTTTCAGGTACTTATATCATTGATAACATTACCTTAGGAGCCACCGTTTTAAGTGTTGATGATTTTGAATTATCATCATTTAAGGCATATCCAAATCCTACACAGGATAGTTGGGTGGTTAAATCTAAAAACCAAAAAATATCATCTATTCAAGTTTATGATATACTAGGAAAGCAGGTATTATCACTTACTCCTGATACTAGTGAAGCAACAATTGATGGTTCTAGTTTAAAAGCAGGATTATATTTTGCTAAAATAAAGTCTGATAATAGCTTGAAAAGTATAAAACTAGTGAAAAAATAAAAAAAAGGTAGACTAACTTTAATAACTTTAAACCTCATAAACATAGTTTATGAGGTTTTTTATTTTGATGAGTATCTTTTAGCGTTTTATTTTGAAACATAGTATTGTACTAATAATACATTTTAAAGGCTAATTAACATCAATAAAAAAAGCATCCCACAAATGATAAGGTGCCTTTTAAATAATTAACAAAAAAATTAATCTAGTTTCACAATTTTTAATGTGGTTTGTTCATCTAAGTTGCTATTAATCTTTGCTAGATATATGCTAGGTGATAAATCTGAAATATTAAAAGTGTGATTTTTATTAAAACTACCTTTAAAGGTTTTTACTTGTTTTCCTGTTAAATCAAAAATTGAAACCGTTTCAACATATTTATTTATTTGAAAAGAGTCAGAAGTTGGATTGGGGTAAGCTTTTACAAGATTATTTTTATCAGAATTTTTTACACTCAAATTTTGAGTTTTAGAATACAATCTATATTCTCCAGGTTGTAAACTTAAAGCAGCAGTTGGGTTTGTAACATTTATACTTGTATTTGAAAACGTATCATACCATGTCCCTGTTGCAGGAAAATTTGGGTTGACTGATTGTGTAGTTACATCAAAATTGGCAACTATAACGACATCTAAGGTACCAACATTATCATATAAATTAATACGTTTTCCTAATCCGCCAACACTTAAGTTAAAATTATTAGTATTAAAAGTTGATGGAAACTGTTTTTTTAACTGCATCATTTTTGCTGTAACATTATATAAATCCATTCTGTCTGAATCAGATTCATAACCAAGTGTCCAAGCCACAGGTTTTCTATCTAACCTGCAGGAACCATTAGTAATGTCACCATCGCAATTGATACTTTTATCGTATCCTAATTCTCCAAATTGCCAAAGCATTTTTGGCCCAGGAATTCCATAAAATATAGCTGAAGCTGCTTCTTGTCGATCTAAAGCAGTACTTAAGTCTTTTACATTATAACCTCCATTTGAGTTTCCGTAAGCTATATTCTTTACCATTAAACGCTCTTCGTCATGACTTTCCATGTAACCAACAACATGTGGATTAGTCCAGCCTCTGTTACTATAAGACAGCCAAGATACATCTGCCTCTGTTGCATAGCCCATAGTATTTTGGTTGAAATTATGATTAATATTTCCCCAAAGCATAAAACCGTAGTTTGCTAAAACAGTTTCTTCAGAATTATCAGCAAAATGCTCTAATATCATATAGGCATCAGATGATACATTATTCCAGATATAATCTGCATAATCTTGCAAAATAGTTATTCTTGATGCATCATAATTTCCCCATGCACCAACATCACTTGGATTGTTAGTTTGCGTGAATCCTTTTGATAAATCAAATCTAAAGCCATCTACTCTAAATTCATCAACCCAATATTTTAAGGTTTGTTTTACATAGGTTTTAGTATAAGCACTTTCGTGATTAAAATCGTATCCTACATTAAAAGGATGCTTTGCATCTGGATTTAACCATGGATTATTAGCGGCTGGTTTGTTATTGCCAGAATCCCAATATAATTGTGCTAATGGGCTTTGGCTAAAGGCATGGTTGTAAACTACATCTATAATTACTGCAATACCACGCGAATGACAAGCATCAACAAATGATTTAAAATGATTTTGAGTACCATATGCTTTATCTAAAGCGCCATGAAACGATGGATTGTAGCCCCAACTATCGTTTCCTTCAAACTCACTAATTGGCATTAATTCAATAGTGTTTACACCTAATTGCTCAAGATAATCTAGGTGTGTCATGGCGTCAATAAAAGAATCTGTTTCAGTAAAATCTCTAATTAGCATTTCATAGATAATTAGGTTTTCTTTATTTGGTTTCACAAATGCATTTGATTGCCAAGTATAAGCTGTTTCATTTATTTTAAAGGTAGAAACATTACCAGTAGCATCTCCTGTTGGATAAGTCATTAAACCAGGGTAGGTAGTGTTCGATATAAATTGGTCGTTGTTTGGATCTAATATTTTTTTTGAGTAAGGGTCTGCCACCTTTAAGCTATAGTCAACAAAATACTGGTAGGCATATTCTGTGTTAAAATCTAAACCATTAACAGTTAACCAAAATGTATCGCCATCTTTTTTCATTTGATAATTTTGGTTTAACGTCCAATTGTTAAATCCGCCTATTAGAAACACATCGGTTTTTAAAGGGGCTTGCAAAACAAATGTAACAGTACCATCTCCATTATCATTAAAACCATTCTCTAAACCAGTAGGTATAGTTTCATTTTGAGTTGTAGTTTTTACATATACTGCAATCTGTTCTGTTTTAGTCTCACTATTTTCGGTAGCGCTAGCTTCAATAGTAAAACTCCCTGTTGAAGTAAATGTATAAGATTTTGAAATTGTAGTAGTATTTATAGCTGTTTGTTCAGATACATTATTTACTTTTAATTCTAAATCTGCATTTATACTAGATTCTGCGCTAATGGTAATATTATCATTCAAACTATAAACCGACTCATTAGAGGGATTCGTAATGGTTACATTTAAACCAGCAGCGTAAATAGGGATAAAAATATCGGGTCTTGATTGTGCATTTCCGGTACTATTTCTAAAAACTACAGCAATATCTGTTACAACATCTGCACCAGAACTGTAGTAAGTTGGAATATCAGGAGAAATAACTAGTTGATAAGTATTTGCCCCTGTACGAGTAAGTAGAGGTTGTGTGGCATTGTTTCCCCACGAACCAATAACATGTTTCCAATCTGTATTACTTGTTGAGCTTGTAGTAATAACTCCAGTATGAGCATAAACATCACCTGTATAGCCATCCAATTCTGAACCTGTTGCATCAAATGTAATGGTTATAGCATCAGATGCAGTTGGAATTACTGGAATTGTAGTAACACTTTGCGAATATGAGAGTGATACTACCAATAAAAAAAGGAAGAGTAATATTTTTTTCATAGCTTAATTCTTTAGGAAAAAAAAGGCTGATATATATCAGCCTTTTTTAAGTATAAAATAAATTTAATTTTTGGTGTACGTTGGGTTTGCAGGGTCAGAAAAATCTAAAACAAAAGAATAAGTTCCTGCGGTAGTAGCTAAATTTGCACCACCAGCTTCTAAAACACCATCGCCACCATTATCTCCGTAATTTACAGTCCAATCGTTATTGGCTCTAAATTTATATTCGCCATCAATTAAAGTTACGTCGTTAAGAATCCAAATATCATTAAAAGGACGAGACCAATCTCTTGTAAATTGGGCATCTGGCGTTGCTCCCCAATCATTGTAAGCACCACCAACTAATCCCCAAACATTATCTATTGGTTCTAAAGTGTATGTTAAATCATTCATGTTTACAGTAGCAATATAAATACCAGCAGTTACAACAATGTTAGCTCCACCTTCATCTAAAGTACCGTCTACACCATCATCACCCCAATTGGTTCCCCAATCGTTGTTCATTCTAAACTTCATTTCTCCATCAATTAAGGTTACAATACCTCTAAATACATCAGAATATTGATCGTACTCTAGCATAAAATCTGGTGTTGCTCCCCAATCGTTATAAGCACCACCTACAATTCCTAATGAAAAGTTTTCAAGCGTGTAAGTTAGATTATTTAAATCCATTGTGATTTTATAAGAACCGGAGGTAACAGCAATGTTATCTCCACCAGTATCTAATGTACCATCTACACCTGTATCTCCATAATTGTTTGCCCAATCCATATTTTCTCTAAACTTGATTTCGCCATCAATTAAATTTACATAGGCTACTAGAACACCATCAACATCAGTTGTCCAAAAAGGTAAATCTGGAGTAGCACCCCAATCATTAGCAGCAGAACCAACAATACCCCAAGTTGTAGATAAATCTAAAACGGTTAAATAAGTGGTTACAGATATGGTAATGGTATCTCCAATTCTTTCAAGTACAGAACCAGATGCATTATCTGTAATTACAGAACGTACTCTTATGTCTAAATCGCCAGTTGAATCTACTGGAATACCACTTAGTATTGCTGCTGCATTTAACTGTGCATTTGTTAATGAAATTGAATTTTGATTTGTAACAGAGCCCATTTCTATTGGCATTGCAAAATTAGTTCCTACTGTTGCCGCTTCTAAAAAATATTCTACGTTTACACCTAAAGAAGAGTCTAAAATAGGATCATCCCATTCTACAGTAATTGCAATAGCATCATTATTATCTAATGATAAAACAAAGGCATCGCCATCTGAAACACTATTTACTACTTGCTCATTAACAGGATAGGTTGTAACTAAAAGTAAAATGTTGTTTGAAATTTGACTTCCGGCAGAGACTCTCATGTAAATAGCTATATCTTTAAATGTGCTAACACCAGTACCTGCAATAGCATTATTAAAATCTGCTACCGTCATTGAAAAATTGCTCTTATCTGTAGTTCCTAAAGAAACAGGAGTTGTAAATGCTTCGTCTGTAGACATCTCTACATTGTAAGAGCCACCTCCAGTTACTTCATCATTCCAAGAAATGGTAAACGCAGGATTATCTGGTAATGAAAAGTTTAAAAACACACTACTAATACCTGGAGTATTTAGAACAAACTTTGCCTCTGGACTCGTTATTGTTATGCTTTCTTCAGTTTCACAAGCTGTAAAAATAAAGGCTAATGAAAGTAAAAGAAAGCTGATTTTTTTTATATATAAATTCATATCTATTTTTTTTATGATTATAAATTCAACGGAATAAGAATGTAACGACCAGTTAAGTCGTTAAACCAAACATCGTAATCATCTTCAACTATTACAGGAATTGATCCGCCACCATTTGTAGCTACTCCAGAGAATGAAGTAGAACTACCCCAAGTATCTGAGCCTGCTAAAAATGAAACTTCACCTGGGGTTAAATGTATTCCAGATGCAAACCATATGTGTCCATCAAAAGCTAATGGCGTCATAGCAATTGTGCTAGTAACACTTGATCCTTGAATCGATAATGTTGCAGGGCTTGTAATACCTGATGCATCAAAAGGTTCAAAAGTAAAAGTGTTATTTCCAAAGTTTATTGTAAACGTATAAAACCCTTCAGGGATACCATCGCCACCTCCGTAAGGAAATCTTTCAGGATCATCGCCACCTCCAGGATTATTACCTACTGTGCTACCATCATCAGTTCCCCATTGTGGCTGCCATAGCCCTTTGGTTTGTAAAACTTTAAAATGACCATTATTGGCCCAAAACCCTGTGTAATAATATACGTTGCTATTATTTTCGTCTCTAAATAAAGCGGGGTTGTTGCTATTGTTGTTCCAGCCTGGAGCTGTTGCATCTCCAACTAAATAAAAATCCTCAAACACATAGTTAAAGTATGGAAATACATCAAATTGAATAGTATTTGAATTTATTTGCTCACTGCTTTGTGACCCGATAGAAGCAACAACTCTAGTATATAATGTGGCCCATTCAAAAGGGTTAAGTCCTGCATTACCTGCTGCTGCATTAACTTCGCTTATAGATAGTGTTATATCACTTTTACCTGTTATAGATGCTGCAGTTACTGGATTTGTGAAAGTATCATCGTTAGCAAATTGAACAGCGTAATTTATTGCAGTTTGTTGTCCGTAATCAGACTCTACCCAATTTAGTGTAAGTGCTGGATTAGATGTGTTAACCGCATCAAGCTCTATTTGCGTAAAGTTTAAATCTGCCAAAACAGGTGCTGTTGGTGCAGATATTTGGAATGTATCAGTTGTATCTTCGCAAGAACTAAGGAATAGTAAAACTAAGCCAATAATACTAACTGCTGAAATTCTTTTAATTTTTTTCATCGTGTTAATTTGTTTTAATTTTAATATCCTGTGTTTTGGGTAAGATTAGGATTTGCCGCCATACTTGCTGTAGGAATAGGATAAACATCAAAGTGTGCTGGTAGTGAAATACCGTTACTTCCGTTTCCTTTCCAAGCCCAATTGTAATTACCGCCAGTAAACTTGTTGTAACGAATTAAATCTTGTCTGCGATGAGCTTCCCAATGAAGTTCACGAGATCTTTCGTCTAAAATAAAATCTAAAGTTAAGCCAGCAGCTGTTATCATATTAGAATTGTTAGCTCTGGTTCTTAAGGCATTTACATACCCAAGTGCAGTGCTAGCACTTCCGCCACCTCCTCTTAAATGAGCTTCAGCATACATTAAATACACATCGGCTAATCTAAATAAAGGAAAGTCTGTGTCAACAAAAGTTTGATCTACTCCAAAACCTCCAGTTGAAGTTGCATTAGAATATTTTTGAATGATATAACCGGAATCTTTATCAGATATGTCATTTATATCGATAGGTCTTCCTTCTGAAATTATAGTATTTCTAGTGTCATCAGCAAAAGAACCGTCAAACAATTCTACAAATTGTTTTCTAACTCTAAGAGCTCCACCCCATCCGCCGGCACCAACACCAACTTCTGCTCCGTTTACTTCAATGCTTCCTACAGAACCATTAATCATAACTGTTGTTGGACCAAAGTTTTGAGTTGTAAATCCGTCTGAAATAATTGGAAAAATAATTTCATTTGTAGCAGAATTTGTATTGTTATCTGCCATAAAGTTGTGAAGGTAATTGGTAGCTAACGAATAACCTCCTCCAATTATTTTTTCACAATAGCTTAAACAATCTGCGTTACGGTCAGTACCTACATAAACTTGTGCATTCAAGTACATTTTAGCTAAAATCATATATGCAACAGCTTTATCAGCTCTTCCGTATTCATTTTGTCTTGAGTTTACTAAGTCTGAATCAATTGCTAATAGCTCGCTTTCAATAAAAGAGAATAATTCAGCTCTACCATATACAGGAGGTTGAGAATTAAGTGCATCATCTTCAGTAACAAAGTTTGCTTTCCCAAAAATATCCATCATGTAATAATATGCCATAGCCCTCATTAATCGAGCTTCAGCTCTATAGGCTGGTATCTCATTTCTTACGGATGTGGAAACATTTCTTGAGTCTAATTTTGCATCTGTAGTTTCTCTTAAAAAATTATTTGCTAGAGCAATAGAAAGATGTGCTCTACTAAACATGCCTAAGAGTAATGGATTTTGAGCTGTCCATAAATTTCTTTGAATTTCTCTAGTTCCTGGGTCATTTTCATAAGACCAAATCATTTGATCTGCAGAAAGTGTTTGTACATATAAAAGGACACGTCCAAATTGACTGGTTCCTGCATCAATATTTTTAAGATTTGAGCTACCACCCCCATCTGTACCTGTTAAAGCTAAATTGGCGTAGACACCAGCTAGTACTTGTTTATATGCAGCTTCATCGTTAAAAAGATCTTCACTTAAAGTGGTTTGGTCGTCATTTGGTACGATATTCAAATCGTCCGTACAGGATGTTAATGCCAAAACGAAAAGCATTACTAACCCAATTGTTTTGTGTATTTTAAATCTTGTTTTCATAGTTTTTTTAAAATTTAAAATTAGCGCCTGCCAAAATAGTTCTTGGTCTAGGGTAAATTGTATTATCAATTCCATTAAATACTTCTGGATCTAACCCACTATAATTAGTTATAGTAAATACGTTTTGGATACCTCCCCATAATCTTAAGCTTTTTAAATGTTTAGAGATATTGTTAAAAGTATAACCTAACGTTATATTGTCCATTTTTAGGAATGATGCATCTTCAACGTATATATCAGAAATGATAACATCAGAAGTTCGTTGGAATCCTGTATTTAAAACCGATGTTGGTACATTTCCTAATACAGCATTGTCTTGTAATAATTCGTATTGTGCTCTAGAAGAATTTACGTTATTGTAAACGTAGTTTCCTAGGTTGGCTCTTAAATTAAAAGATAAATCTAAGTTTTTATAATTGATGTTAGATTGAAACCCTAAAATAACATCAGCTCCAGGGTTTTCTTTTAAATAACGGTCATCATCATTAATAACGTTGTCACCATTTAAATCTACAAAAGCACCTTCAATAGGATTACCTGAGTTATCGTATAATTGTTTGAAAACACTAAATGAATTAGGAGAAAAACCTTCTCTTAATATTTGAATGTTGTTTCCTGTACCACCAGAAATTCCACCAGTTCTTACATCTTGTCCTAGTGCTAATTCTTTAATCTCTCTATCTAGAAAAGTTGCATTAAAGTTAAAATCAACAGTAAAATCATCTTGTTTAACAACATCTGCATTTAAAGAAAACTCGATACCTTGAATTTGTAATTCACCTATGTTTTGAATAATACTGTTTGAAAAGTTAGTACCATCTGCTACAGATGCGGTAAATAATAAATCAGTTGAATTTTTTTGAAAAAAGTTTAACGAACCGGAAAGCCTTTCATCAAATAACCCATAATCTATACCAAATTCTAAAGTTGCAGTTTCTTCCCATTTTATATCTGGGTTTATTTCTGATGCTATTAAAGACTGAATTACTGTATTCCCAAATTGATATTGTGAATTGACATCGCCCCCTCTATATCTGTTCAAAAATATGTCTTTTTCTTGTAGCTCTTGTTGTCCAGTAATACCATAACTAGCTCTTAACTTTAAATTAGAAATTAGTTTTGAATCTTTTAAGAAATCTTCATCACTTATGTTCCAAGCCAATGCAGCGGCAGGAAAATCACCCCATTGATTTTCTTTACTGAAGCGCGATGTTCCGTCTCGTCTATAAGTTAATGTTAACAAGTATTTATCTAGAAAAGTAACATTAGCTCTACCAAATAATCCAATTAAAACCACATCTGGGTCTGCAAAAGTTGACGAAAAACTTAATGGATCTCTACTATTGCCTGTATTACCTCCGTTATTGGTGAATTTTTGATAAGAATAACCAGCAGTAAATTCAGTACGGAATTTATCAAATTCTTTATTATAAGTTAAATAACCATCAAGTAATTTATTCGTTCTTTTTTGATACCCCCTAGAATTATTTCCTTTAACAGGGTCGTTTGTAGGAACCAAGGTAGATGTTACATTTATGGTTTTAGCTTCAGTCTCATCATATCCAATATTTAATACAGCTCTTAATTCTGGTAAAAAATGAAATTTATAGTCAAAATTTAAATTACCGTAAGTTCTATTAGAATCCCCTGTATTATTTGCTTGTAATAGTGATGCAACAGGGTTTGTAGTGCCGTTAGAAACAATTGTTCCATTTCTATGCTGGTAAAAACCGCCAAAAGGTGATGATGGATCATATACTGGTTGTGTTGGATCGTAACGTAAAGCACCTCCAACATTATTACCAAATCTGTTATCTTCAAAAGCAAGGTTAGCGTTTAAACTAACTTTTAAATGATCATCAAAGAACTTTGGGTTTAATGCTAAGCCTAAACTTCGTCTTTCAAATTCTGATGTTATAATTGCTCCTTCTTGGTCAGTAATTCCAAAAGAAAACCTAGCAGGCAATACTTTAAAAAGAGATCCTTGCATAGTTAAATTATGTTGAGATGAAACTGTATTTCTAAAAATTTCATCTTGCCAATTGGTGTTTGCACTGCCTAACAAGCTTTCGTCTAACGTTGTCCCGTTAATTGGTTGCGAAGCTACTAACTGCCTGTAAGCATTAGCAGAAAAAACATTTATTCTATCTGTTATTTCACCAAAGCTATATTGAGTGTCGTAAGTAGCACTAAATGTAGATTTACCTTTTTTAGTAACAATAATAATGACTCCGTTTGATGCTCTAGAACCATAAATTGCGGTTGCAGATGCATCTTTTAAAACAGAAAATGAATCAATATCGTTAGGATTGATACTCGCTAAAATACCTCTAGAACCATTTAAGCCATTGTTGTCAATTGGTAACCCATCAATAATAATAAGTGGGTTATTTGATGCATTTATGGAAGAACCACCTCTAATAGTGATTTGAGAGCCAGTACCAGGAGCACCATCAGTTGTAATACTAACACCAGATACACGTCCACTCAATAGATTCTCGGTAGTAACAATGTTTCCTTTTGTAAAATCTTCAGAGGTAATTGCTTCTACAGAACCTGTGGCATCTTTTTTAGTTGTAGACCCATAACCAATGATAACAATTTCGTTCAGTTGGGCTGTATCTTCAATTAATTGAACATTTAATGAAGCTTGCCCTGAATAAGTAATTTCAATTGGCTGATAACCTATATATGAGAATACAATAATATCTCCGTTGTTAACCTCAATTTGATAATTACCATCAAAATCTGTTGCTGTTCCAGTTGCCGAGTCTTTTATAACGACATTTACCCCTGGAAGCGGAATAGAAGTTGATTGTTCTGTTACTGTTCCTGTAAGTGTATTTTGCCCAAACATAAATGTTGGCAAAATAAACAGCAAAAACAATAAACTATTAATTGTTGTTTTCATATAAATTCTTTAGAGTTAATTTTTAAATTAGTCAGTATATATTTTCACTTCTCAGGTTAAAACTATGTAAACTCTGTGTAAAGAAATAATTTTGAATTACGAAATTCTTAGCGAAAACGTTTTCGTGTTGAAAACTTTTCATGATTTGCTGTTTTTATTGAGGAAAACATACATAATTACATCTTAAAAATAATATCTTTATAACAGATTTTTTATAAAGCAATAATTGCTATTAAATAAATTGCCCAATGAAAAGAAAAATAACTTTGAAACAAATAGCGCGAGAATTAGATGTTTCTATTTCAACAGTTTCAAAAGCGCTTAGTAATAGCAAGGAAATTAGCGAAGATACTACGCAAAAAATACAAGCATTTGCTAAGCTTTATAACTATAAGCCCAATAATATTGCACTTAGTTTAAAAAACAGAAAAACTAAAACCATTGGTATATTAATTCCAGAAATAGTGCACCATTTTTTCTCTACAGTAATTAGAGGCATTGAATTAGTAGCAAACAGGCGTGGTTATAATGTTATTGTTGGGTTATCTAACGAATCGTTTACAAAAGAAATCATCAATATGGAAATGCTTGCTAATGGTAGTATTGATGGGTTTATTTTGTCTATATCTAAAGAAACCTTGTTGAAACAAGACTACCATCATTTTAATGCTACTATAAATCAAGGAATGCCTATTGTAATGTTTGATAGGGTTGTAAATGAAGTGGATTGTGATAAGGTAATTGTTGACGATTTTAATGGGTCTGTTAAGGCAGTGAATAAACTTATTGAGAACAATTGTAAAAATATTGCACTTATAACTACTATGGATTATGTAAGCGTTGGAAGACTGAGAACTCAAGGTTATATAGAAGCTTTAGAAAGCCATAAAATAATTGCTGACCCTAATTTAATATTGAAAATAGACGATAGTTTAGATGTTGAAAATCATTTAGAAGATTTAGAACTTGAAATAGAACAATTCTTCAAAATTAATGGTAGTATTGATGGTGTTTTTGCAGTTAACGAGCTTTATGCAGTTACTGCAATGAAGGTTGCAAGAAAGTTAGGTTTAAGTATTCCAGATAATATTCAAGTTATTGGTTTTACTGATGGAGTTCTATCGAAACATGCAACACCAAGTTTAACTACAGTTAGCCAACATGGTCAAAAAATAGGAGAGCAAGCCGCGAATTTACTAATAGACAGATTAGTGGCGGCAGATACTGAAGATGACCAGTATTTCACTAATGATGAGAGAAAATCAGACTTTATAAAAGTGGTTATTGAAACCGAAATAATTGAAAGAGAATCAACTAAACAGTTTCGTTAAATATTATTGAAGCAAAAGTTTTATTAGGAAAAATAAAATTCTTTTATATCTTTGGTTCGAAATCAAAACTTATATTTTCACTTCTCACAATAAGTTTTGATAAGTTATCGCTTATCGAAATAGTATTAATTTAAACATACTATTAATGGAAAAGCGTAGATTAAGTTTCTGGGAAATTTGGAACATGAGTTTCGGTTTTTTGGGGATACAATTTGGATTTGCCTTACAAGGCGGGTTCATGTCTCGAATATTTCAAACATTAGGAGCCGATATTCATGATATACCAATCATGTGGATTGCCGCACCATTAACAGGTCTGTTAGTTCAGCCTATCATTGGTTATTTAAGTGATAGAACTTGGAGTCCAAGATGGGGAAGACGTCGGCCATACTTTTTAATTGGAGCTGTTTTAAGTTCAGTAGCCCTATTTTTTGTGCCATATTCTCCAGCATTATGGGTAGCTGCAGGATTTTTATGGATACTTGATGCTTCTATAAATATTTCAATGGAGCCTTTTAGAGCATTGGTTGCTGACAAACTTACTGAGTCGCAACGTACTTATGGTTTTGTAGTTCAAACTTTAATTATTGGAATTGGAACATGGGTAGCAAGTAATTTACCTTGGATGGTTTCTCAATTAGGCGTAAGCGATTCTGCAGCTTCTGGGGTGATTCCAAATTCAGTAAAAGTTGCTTTTGCAATAGGTGCGCTTGTATTTTTAATAAGCATATTATATACGGTTTTTACAACTTCTGAATATCCTCCTGAAGACATGGAGGAATTTGAAAAAGAGAAGGCAAAAAAAAATCAATTCATTCCAGATATACTTAACAATATTGGAAACATGCCTTTAACAATGAAAAAGCTAGGTGTTATTCAATTTTTTAGCTGGTTTGCATTTTTTACCATGTGGAGTTTAGCAAACCCTGCTTTAACCGAGCACGTATTTAGTACACCAGCACCTATACAATCTGCATATGATATGACTAATGCAGTTCAGGCTGAAGCCTTTAATACTGCTAACACAGCATTTCAAAAGTCATCAAATTTAGTGGGATCTGCCATGGGTGTTTATGGATTATCTTCTATGGTATTTGCACTTTTATTGGTGCTTTACACATCAAAAAGACGAGTAAATAGAAAATTTGTACACATGTTTTCTTTGATAATTGGTGGCATAGGTTTTATATATATGTACTACACATCTCCTGAAAATTTAAAATATTGTTTTGTACTTATAGGTTTTGCATGGGGAAGTATTCTTTCAATGCCTTATGCTATGCTATCTAGTTCTGTAGACCCTAAAAAAATGGGCGTGTTCATGGGCATTTTTAATATGTTTATAGTTATTCCTCAAATTATTGCTGCTGTAGGAGGGATAAACTACATCTCTGGGTTATTAGGCAAAGAAGCCATTAATGCTATGACAGTTGCCGGAATAAGTTTAATTATTGCGGGATTATGTAATTTATTAATTACAAATAAAAATGCCGTTTCATATCAAGGATAAACAACAATCAATGAATAAAAAAGGATTTATATTCGATTTAGATGGTGTTATTGTTGACACTGCAAAATATCATTATTTAGCTTGGAAAGCTTTAGCTAATAGTATAGGTATAGATTTTACGCATATACAAAACGAACAATTAAAAGGGGTAAGTAGAGAAAGCTCATTAAAAAAGATTCTTGAGTGGGGAAACAAAACACTTTCTAATGAGGAATTTTTAAAACTTATGTCTAAAAAAAATGAGGAATATTTGAGCTACATTTCTAATATGGATGAAAGCGAAATTCTTCCAGATGTCACAAAAATATTAAACTATTTATCTCAACAAAATCAACCTATAGCTTTAGGTTCTGCAAGTAAAAACTCTAAACAAATACTTAAAAAAGTAAACCTTTTACATCAATTTAATGCTATTGTTGATGGCAATGATGTTACTAACGCAAAACCAGATCCTGAGGTCTTTTTAAAAGCCGCAAATAGGGTAAATATACCAGTAGAAGATTGCGTTGTTTTTGAGGACTCTGTTGCAGGTATACAGGCTGCAAATAAAGCAAATATGATTTCAATAGGAATTGGTGAAGTTTCTGTTTTAAACGAAGCTGACTTTGTTTTTAAAGATTTTACTCAGATAAGCTCAGAATTTATTGAGAAAATAAGTAAAGTAAAAAAGAAAGAATTAGAGAAAATATAAGAGTATTACGTTGAAGAGAGAATTAAAATGAAGACTCTTATTTTAATAATAAATAAAAATGAATCAAGATTATATAAAACCAGATAATTGGTCCTTAATAGAAGAAGGCTTTGATGCAAATCGAGTAAAATCTTCCGAAAGTTTATTTAGCATTGGTAACGGTGCTATGGGGCAACGTGCTAATTTTGAAGAACATTATTCTGGACCAACATTTCAAGGCAGTTATATAGCTGGAGTATATTATCCAGACAAAACTAGAGTAGGTTGGTGGAAAAACGGATATCCAGAATATTTTGCTAAAGTGCTTAATGCACCAAATTGGATAGGCATAAATGTTTCTATAAATGATGAGCAACTAGACCTGTTTTCATGTAAAAAAGTTGAGAACTTTAAAAGAGAACTCAACATGCAAGAAGGTTGGTTGTCTCGATGTTTTATAGCTACACTGAACAATAATATTCAAGTTGAAGTTGAAACTAAGCGTTTTTTAAGTTTAGATATAGAAGAATTAGGAGCAATAGAATATAGTATTAAGCCTTTAAATGGTAATGCTAAAGTTCAATTTCAACCCTATTTAGATGCTAGTATTACTAATGAAGATACCAATTGGGATGATAAATTCTGGGACACTTTAAAAGTAAATCATAAAAATCATCAGGCATTTATTGAAGCTAAAACCATGAAAACAGATTTTTATACCTGTACCTTTATGGAATCTAAAATCTTTATAAACAATAAAGAAACTTCAATAGAGTCCACTATAAAAACAGATTCTAATCAAATATCATTTAATTATAATTTCGAAGTTGACAAAGGTGAAACTTATTCTATTCAAAAATTTGGAGGTTATGTTGCAGACAGAAATTATGATAAAAGTGAATTAGCTTCTGTATCAAAGCAAATTTTAGAAAAAGCTAAAAAAATTGGATTTGAAGGTTTGTTACTAAAACAAAAAGAAGCTTGGGCAAATATTTGGGAAAGTGCAGATATTAATATTACTGGAGATGTAAAAGCGCAACAAGGTATTCGTTTTAATATTTTTCAATTAAATCAAACCTATTTAGGTAAAGATTCTAGATTAAATATTGGCCCAAAAGGATTTACAGGCGAAAAATACGGAGGTAGCACCTATTGGGATACTGAGGCCTACTGTATTCCTTTTTACATGGCAACAAAAGATCAGCAAGTAGCTAGAAGCTTGTTGGAATATCGTTATAATCATTTAGAAAAAGCCATAGAGAATGCTAAAAACATTGGATTAAATAATGGCGCAGCACTATACCCTATGGTTACAATGAATGGAGAAGAATGCCATAACGAATGGGAAATTACATTTGAAGAAATCCATCGTAACGGGGCCATCGCATTTGCCATATTTAATTACTATCGTTATACTGGGGATTATAGTTATATTCCAGAAAAAGGTTTAGAAGTGCTAATTGGTATTGCTCGTTTTTGGCAACAACGCGCTAACTTTTCTAAAGAAAAAAATAAATATGTTATTCTTGGAGTTACCGGACCAAACGAATACGAGAATAATGTAAATAATAATTGGTATACTAACTATTTAGCACAATGGTGTATTAATTACACTATAGAAACGATTGAAAAAGTAGACGCAGATTATCATTCAGACTTTTTAAGAATTGCCAAAAAAGTTAAACTTTCTAAAACAGAGATGGCGCTTTGGAAAGCGGTTGCTGATAATATGTATTTCCCTTATTCAGAAAAACATCAAGTATTTCTTCAACAAGATGGTTTTTTAGATAAAGAATTAATTCCTGTATCTAAGCTAGATAAATCACAAAGACCAATTAACCAAAAATGGTCTTGGGACAAAATTTTGCGTTCACCTTATATAAAACAAGCCGATGTTTTGCAAGGGTTGTATTTCTTTGAAGATGAATTTACAAAGGACGAATTAGAAAAACATTTTGATTTTTATGAACCTTTTACAGTGCACGAAAGCTCATTGTCCCCTTGTGTGCATAGTATTCAAGCCGCTAAATTAGGCAGAATGGAACAAGCATATGAGTTTTATTTGCGTACATCTCGTTTAGATTTAGATGATTATAATCATGAAGTACATGAAGGATTACACATAACATCAATGGCAGGAACATGGATGAGTATTGTTGAAGGTTTTGGCGGGATGCGAGTTAAGGATAATATATTATCCTTTACCCCAAAAATCCCTGAACAATGGGATGCTTATTCTTTTAAAGTTAATTTTAGAGGAGCTATTATAAAAGTAAATGTGTGTCAGAATGAAACTAATTTTGAATTAGAGAATGAAACTGCTCTACAAATTTTGGTAAACAATGAATTGGTAACAATTGAGCCCAATAATTTAGTAACTGTATAGATTAGATTAACTATTTAAAATCGATAGCATGTATAAATCAATCAAAATATATCTTTTATTCGTAGTTGTTTTTAGTATATCGTGCAAAAAACAAAATGATATAGTTATAGATAAAATGGAAACTCATACATCTGTAATTGAACGTAACGATATTGAACGTGTTGAACCACCAAATTGGTGGGCTGGTTTTAAAACTTCTGAATTGCAATTGCTTATTAATCACCCTAATATATCAAAAGCAAAACTTGAAATTTCATACGAAGGTGTTTCAATCAAAAAAGTACATAAGGCAGATAGCCCAAATTATTTATTTATTGATTTGAATGTTGATAAAGCTGTAAAATTAGGAAAATTCAATATTGTTTTTAAGATTGAAAATAATGAAGAATTAATACATACTTATGAAATTAAGTCTAGAGAAAAGCAAGCTGAAGATTATATAGGTTTTAATAGTTCTGATGTGTTATATTTAATTACGCCAGATCGATTTGCAAATGGAGACACTTCAAATGATATTTTCTTAAAAAAGACAGGTATAAATGAAGCAGGACAAAAAGTAAGCCTGTTAAAGGAAGCAACGATTAATCGAAAAGATGATTATGCAAGACATGGTGGCGATATAAAAGGGATTATTAATCATTTAGATTATATTCAAGATATGGGTTTTACAGCCATTTGGTCTTGCCCATTGTTAACTAACAACATGCCCAGGTCATCATATCATGGTTATGCCATGACCGATTTTTATGAAATAGACCCACGTTTTGGAACATTATCAGAGTACCGAGAACTAGCCGATAAAGCAAAAGCGAGAAACATTAAACTAGTAATGGATCAAGTCGCCAATCATTGTGGTATAGAACATTGGTGGATGAAAGATTTGCCGTTTAAAGATTGGGTAAATCATCAAGAAGATTACGAAAAAAACAAAGATAAATGGAAATGGGATTTGGCTACCTATTCTAACCACAGACGCACAAGTAATCAAGATATTTATGCAGCTAAAGCAGATGTTGATGGTAATAGAGATGGCTGGTTTACACACCAAATGCCAGACTTAAATCAGCGTAACCCATTTATGGCTAAATATATTATTCAAAATAGTATTTGGTGGGTTGAAACCATCGGTTTAGCAGGTATTCGACAAGATACTTACCCGTATCCTGATAAAGATTTTATGAGTGCTTGGGCAGGAGCTATAATGAATGAATACCCTAATTTTAGTATTGTTGGTGAAGAATGGAGTTATAATCCACTATTAATTGGTTATTGGCAAGAAGGTGCAAATAATAAAGACGGTTACGATTCTAACTTGAAATCTACTATGGATTTTGCTATGCAATCTAATATTGTTAAAGCTTTAAATGAAGAGGAATCATGGAATAAAGGGTTAGTGAAAATATACGAAGGTTTAGCAAATGATTTTCATTATGCAAGCCCACAAGATATTATGATTTTTCCAGATAATCATGATATGAGTCGCATTTTTACACAACTTAAGGGAGATGTTACAAACACCAAAATGGCTCTAAGTTACTTATTGACTTTGCCAAGAATTCCGCAAATATATTACGGAACAGAAATTTTAATGGACGATTTTGATAAACCTGGAGACCATGGTTTAATCCGTACAGATTTTCCTGGAGGTTGGCAAGGAGATACTGTAAATGCATTTACAGGAGAAGGCTTAACCGATGCTCAAAAAAATATGCAGGAGTATTTAAAAAAGTTACTCAATTATCGTAAAAATAGTAAAGCAATTCATAATGGAAAAACAATTCATTTTGCTCCTGAAAATGGAGTTTATGTATTGTTTAGAGTTTTGGAAGATGAAACAGTTGTCCATATTTTAAATAAAAATGAAATCGAGGTTGAATTAGATTTAAAACGATTTGATGAATTAGGCTTAAATGCAAAATCATTAAATAATATCATAACTGGGAATGTGATTGAATGGAACGACAAGCTAATTTTAAAAGAAAAAGGAAGTACCATCTTAACAACGAAGCAATAACTTCATTTAAAAATTATTCTCTGATTTCTCAAAAACTATCATTATAAACGCTACAATGAAAAAGCACTTAGTTATCTTAATATTAGGTATTCTATTAATTTCTTGTTTAGATAAGAAGAAGCAAGATGATAATAAATTGCTAGGCAATGAGGTAGTTACATTTGTTATTAACCAGTTTCCAAATAATCATGATTATAACAAAGAGATTTATATTTCTGGAGATTTTGAAGGTTGGTCTGGTGGCAGAGAACAATTCAAATTAAAAAAGAAAAATAATAATTATAGCATTACCATTCCTAAATACCGAGAGACTATTAATTTTAAATTCACACAAGGAAATTGGGAAACTGTTGAGTGTTTAGAAAATGGAAATCCAATTGAAAACCGAACATATGCTTTTACAGGACAAGACGAAAAAGTTGAAGTAAATATTGCAAACTGGTATAATTTAGTTGAAAATAATCAAGTATCGACAGCGTCTAAAAATGTACATGTGTTTGCCGAAGATTTTGAAATTCCACAGTTAAATCGAAAACGGAAAGTAAGTGTCTATTTGCCGCCTAATTATGAAACCTCTAATAAACACTATCAAGTTTTATATTTTCAAGATGGGCAAAACGTATTTGATGTTAAAACCTCTTATACAGGTGAGTGGGAAGTTGACGAAACATTAAATGCAATGTATAATGAAATGGGTTTTGAACTTATTGTTGTGGCTATAGACCATGGGGGAAATAAACGCTTAAATGAATATTCGGCTTGGGATCATGAGAAGTATGGTAAAGGTGAAGGAAAGCTGTATTTGGATTTTTTAGTAAATAACCTAAAACCAGAAATTGATAAAACATACAGAACCAAACCAGATCATAATAACACAGGTATTATGGGGTCGTCTTTAGGAGGTTTATTTGCACATTATGCTGCAGTTAAAAGACCAGATGTATTTGGGCAAGCTGGTGTATTTTCTCCATCATTTTGGTATGCTGAAAATGGTTTTAAGTTTACAGAAGAGCACCCTAATAACACTAAGTTTTATTATTTGATAGGAGATCAAGAAGGAGAAGAGATGGTTAATAATATGAATAGAATGGTTGAACTAATGGAATTAAATGGGTTTTCAAATATTCATAAAAAGATTGAGCCAAATGGAATTCACAGCGAATCATTTTGGAAAACCGAATTTAAACAAGCAATTTCTTGGTTGTTTATTAATCAATAAGCATAGAATGAAGCATTTGAAGTTATTCTTATTTTTTCTATTATTAACAGCTTTGTCTTTTGGGCAAAACCCAAATCGCATTTTTAAAAGTATTGCCGAAAAAGATAATACTATTGAAATTGAAGTAAGCGATGGAAGATATATTATTCAGTTTTTTAATACTCAAATTATAGAAACATCATTTATTCCACTAGGTGAGAAGTATACTTATAAATCTCATGCTATTGTTACATACACAAATGAAAAGGAATATTTATTTACTGCACATAAGTTAATAACAACTCAAAATAAGATAATTAAGTCATTAGTTGATAAAGATGGTTTTGCTTTGATAAAAACTGATGGAATCCAAGTTAATATTCAAAAAGAACCCTTTCAAATATCCTATTCTTATAAAGGAGAACCAATCATTTCTGAAAAAGGAGGTTACATAAAGAATGATAGTTTAGAAACCATTCAATTCAATTTAAAAGAAGATGAAGTTTTATACGGTGGAGGAGCTCGTGCTTTAGGGATGAATCGTCGTGGTAACCGATTACAACTTTATAATAAAGCACATTATGGCTACGAAACACGAAGTGAATTAATGAATTTTACACTTCCTATTGTTATGTCTTCAAATAAATACATGGTACATTTTGATAATGCACCAATTGGATTTTTAGATTTAGATAGTAAAAAAGATAATACGTTAACTTACGAAACCATTTCAGGTAGAAAAACTTATCAAGTTATTGTTGGTAATTCTTGGCTTGATATTATTGATAATTATACAAATTTAACAGGTAAGCAACCTATGCTTCCTCGTTGGGCTTTAGGTAATTTTTCAAGTAGATTTGGATATCACTCGCAGCAGGAAGTTGAGGGAACTATTAATGAGTTTAAAAAAGAAAATATACCTGTAGATGCCATTATTTTAGACCTATACTGGTTTGGTAAAGAAATGACAGGAACCATGGGTAATTTAGAGGTTTTTCGCGATTCGTTTCCCGATTTTGAAGGCATGGTATCACGTTTAAAAAATAAAGGCGTTAAAACGATAACCATTACAGAGCCATTTATTTTAACTACTTCAAAGCGATGGGAAGATGCTGTAAAAGAGGACGTTTTAGCAAAAGACTCTCTGGGAAACCCTTATAAATATGATTTCTATTTTGGGAATACTGGTTTAATCGATATTTATAAACCAAAAGCAGAACAATGGTTTTGGAATATATACAAAGATTTAGCAAATAAAGGAGTTGCTGGTGTTTGGGGAGATTTGGGTGAGCCAGAAGTACACCCTTCAGATTTGATTCATGCCAAAGGAACTGCCGATGAAGTTCATAACATTTACGGTCACGATTGGGCACGATTAATACATGAGGGTTATAAAAGAGATTTTCCTAACACACGACCATTTATTTTAATGCGAGCAGGATATTCAGGCTCGCAACGCTATGGTCTTATTCCTTGGTCAGGTGATGTAAATAGAACTTGGGGCGGTTTACAAAGTCAACCAGAAATTGCAATACAAATGGGGATGCAAGGTCTAGCATATATGCACTCTGATTTAGGAGGATTTGCCGGTGCAAATTTAGACGATGAGTTATATGTTAGGTGGTTGCAATACGGTGTTTTTCAACCCATTTTTAGACCTCACGCTCAAGAAGATGTACCAAGCGAACCTGTTTTTAGAAGTGAAAAAGCTAAAGCTTTAGCAAAAAAAGCTATAGAACTACGTTATAAGTTGCTGCCTTATAACTATCAATTAGTTTACGAGAATAATCAGTTTGGAAATCCTCTAATGCGACCTTTATTTTTTGAAGAGCCAAATAATGAAAAGCTATTTAATTACTCAAAAAGCTATTTATGGGGACATGATATTTTGGTGTCACCTGTTTTAAAAGCTGGTATAAAAAATCAAGATGTATATTTTGCTAAGAATAATATTTGGTTTGATTTCTATACTGATGAAACTATTGATGGCGGACAAACAAAAACTATAGGGTTAAAAGAAAATTCAATTCCAACCTACATTCGAGCGGGAGCTTTTATTCCCATAGCAAAACCTATGCAAAGTACAGAAGGTTATGATGCGAATGCATTAGAGATACATTATTATCATCATAATTCTGTTAAAGCTAGCGAGCGAAAATTTTATAATGATGATGGAGAAACAGCTAATGCTTATGAAACGGGGCAGTATGAAGTTTTAGAGTTTGAAGCAAAAATTAAGAGACGCTGGTTAGAGATTGATTTCGAAGCAGAAATTGGTTCTGATTCTGAATCAAAATCTAAGCAAATAGATTTGATTATTCATAATATCAAAAATGAACCAAAGCGAATAAAAATTGATGGCAAAAGGGTAAAATGTACATGGAATGCCAAAAATAATAGCTTAACCATTCCATTAGTTTGGAATACTTCAAAATATAAGAAGATCAAAATTAAATTTAAATAATAGCTTTATGAATAAGCAATATATATACATAATAATTCTTATTTTTTTGATATCCTTTGGATGTAAAAAGGAAGCAAATTCGACTCCTGAATCAATATCAAATAAAAAAGAGTTAAAGAGTAAAAAAGTTGTTTATCAGGTGTTTACGCGCTTGTTTGGAAACACAAATACAACAAATAAAGCGTGGGGAACAATTGAAGAAAATGGAGTTGGAAAGTTTAATGATTTTACATCAAAAGCTTTAAAAGAAATTAAAGAATTAGGTGTAACGCACATTTGGTATACAGGTGTGCCGCACCACGATGTAATTACAGATTACACAAAATATGGAATCTCTAATGATGATCCAGATGTTGTAAAAGGTAGAGCAGGTTCACCCTATGCTGTTAAGGATTATTATAATGTCAATCCAGATTTAGCCAAAAATCCAGAAAACAGATTAGAAGAATTTAAAGCACTTATTGAGCGTTCTCATGAGACTGGATTAAAAGTTATCATTGATATTGTTCCCAATCATATTGCTAGAAATTATCAAGGGTTAACCAACCCAAAAGGAGTTAAGGATTTTGGTGCTACCGACGATAAATCAGTTGTTTATCATGTCAATAATAATTTTTATTATAATCCGAAAGAAGCTTTTAAAGTGCCTATATGGGAACACGATTATTCGCCTTTAGGTAAAGAAAATCACCCTTTAGCAGATGGAAATTTTGAAGAGTTCCCTGCTAAATGGACGGGTAATGGGTCTCGATTATCTCAACCAAATATGGGAGATTGGTACGAAACTGTAAAAATTAATTATGGCATTAGTCCAGATGGGAGAAAAGATTTCGATACACTTCCAAATGGGTTTGAAAATGAAAGTTATAAAAAGCACTTTGAATTTTGGAAAGATAAGACAGTTCCAAGTTCGTGGGAAAAATTTAAAGATATCGCATTGTATTGGATTGAAATAGGAGTAGATGGATTCCGTTATGATATGGCAGAAATGGTTCCTGTTGAGTTTTGGAGTTATATGAATTCGTCAATTAAAATGAAAAACCCTGAAGCTTTTTTATTAGCCGAAGTTTATAATCCTAGGTTGTATAGAGATTATATTAAAAAAGGAAAAATGGATTATTTATATGATAAAGTTCAATTATATGATACCATTAAGCATATAATGCAAGGATATGGAAAAACTGATAATATACCTCCAATTCAAGAAGATTTAAAAGATATTGAGCATCAAATGCTTCACTTCTTAGAAAACCATGATGAGCAACGTATAGCAAGTTCAGGTTTTGCAGGCGATGCAAAAAAAGGAAAGCCAGCTATGGTAGTTTCTGCTACAATAAGTACATCGCCAACTATGATGTATTTTGCACAAGAAGTTGGAGAAGATGGTTCGGAGGAAACAGGCTTTGGAGACCCTACACGTACTTCAATTTTTGATTATGTGGGTGTTCCAGCACACCAGCGCTGGGTAAATAATAAGCAATTTGATGGCGGACAATTAAGTGATGAAGAGAAAATGTTACGTGATTTTTATAAACGATTATTAAATTTTACAATTAATAGCTCTGCACTTACAGGTGCGTATCAAGATATTCATTTATATAATCGAAAGCACACCGAAGGTTATAATGATAAAGTATTATCTTTTGTACGTTGGAGTGATATGGAAAAACTTGTCATTATTTCAAATTTTGATTCTGATAATGACTATGAATTCAATTTAAAAATTCCAAAAAACATTATTGATACATGGAATTTGGATAAAAGCAAGTATAAAGTTGAAGATCAATTATACAAGCAATTTTCAACAGATTTGATTATTGAAAATGGTGTTGGAGAAATTAGTGTTAAAATAAATTCTTTAGAATCATTCATCTTAAAACTGCAATAGCATGAGGCAATTAGTAATTGGAATTTTATTAGGTTTAATATTTATTGGTTGCGGAAAAAAAAACAATCAAAAGTTAAATGTAGAAGAAACTAAAACACCATTTGTTTGGGAGGCCGCTAACGTTTATTTTTTGTTGACTGATCGTTTTAACAATGGAGATGTTTCAAACGATATTAATTTTAATAGAAGCCTTGAAACAGGTAAGCTCCGTGGTTTTGAAGGGGGTGATTTAAAAGGGATTATTCAAAAAATTGAAGAAGGATATTTCACTAATTTAGGAATTAATGCTATTTGGATGACGCCTATTGTAGAGCAAATTCATGGAGGAACAGATGAAGGTACAGGTGTTACTTATGGTTTTCATGGCTATTGGACTAGAGATTGGACCGCTATTGACCCTAATTTTGGTACTAAAGCAGATTTGAAAAAATTAATACAAGTAGCACATAAAAATAACATAAGAATTTTATTAGATGCCGTTATAAATCATACAGGACCAGTAACAGAAAAGGACCCAGTATGGCCGAGTGATTGGGTGCGCACGGATCCAAAATGTGAATACAACAATTACGAAAATACAATAACCTGCACCTTAGTAAAAAACCTTCCAGATATAAAAACCGAAAGTAATGAGGATGTAGAATTACCAATACAATTAGTCGAAAAATGGAAAGAAGAAGGAAGGTATGAACAAGAAGTAAGGGAACTTGATGCATTTTTTAAAAGAACAGGTTACCCTAAAGCTCCTCGTTTTTATATCATCAAATGGTTAACAGATTATATCACTGAGTTTGGTATTGATGGCTACCGAGTAGATACCGTAAAGCACACCGAAGAATATGTATGGCAAGAATTTAAAGCTGAATGCGATTATGCTTTTGCAGCATACAAAAAAAATAACCCAGATAAAGTTTTAGACGACAATAAATTCTATTTAGTAGGAGAAGTTTATAATTATGGCATAAACACAGGAAAATACTTCGATTTTGGAGATAAAAAAGTAAATTATTTTGATAACGCTTTTCAAAGCCTTATAAATTTTCAATTCAAATGGAATGCGGCACAGCAAGATTATGAAACGTTATTTGCCAATTATTCAAAATACCTTGGTAATGATTTAAAAGGTTATGGAACTTTAAATTATTTATCATCGCATGATGATGGACAACCTTTTGATGCTGCTCGCGAAAAGCCCTTCGAAACAGCAACAAAACTATTGCTTGCTCTAGGAACTTCTCAAATATATTATGGCGATGAATCTGCACGATCATTAATTATAGAAGGTACAGAAGGTGATGCTACATTACGTTCTTTTATGAACTGGAATGCTATTACTAATGATACACAAACCAAAAACATTTTTAAGCATTGGCAAAAGTTAGGACAGTTTAGAGCAAATCATCCTGCTATAGGAGCGGGAGTTCACCAAATGATTTCAAAAGAACCTTATCTATTTAGCAGACGTTTTTCAAAAGCCAATTATAATGATTTGGTGGTGATAGGTTTAGATTTACCAAAAGGAGAAAAAGTATTAGATGTTTCTAAAGTATTTAAAGATGATGAAATTTTAAATGATGCTTATAGTGGTAAAACGGTTATTGTAAAAAAAGGCAAAGTGGTTTTTAATACAGAATATGAGTTAGTACTGTTGGAAAAACAATAAATTAGTGACTAATATATTTGCTAAATAGTAACTATTTTGCGTTTTCCAAAAAGTAAAAACAAAATACCATTGGTTTTATTACCCACTTTTTTACGTATAATTGAAAACGCTTTGGTTATTTGAGCTTCAACAGTTTTAATAGATACATTAAGGTATTCTGCAATTTCAATATTGGTTAACCCCTCTTGTTTACTTAATAAGAAAGTCCGTTTACATTTGGGTGGCAAATTTTCTATTTCTTTTTTTACTAGAGTTATTAATTTTTCGATACCAGTTTTATCGTCTTCTTCTAAAATAAAATCTAAAGCATCAATATATTTTTTTTCAATTGCCATAGTTGATTTCATCTTACGGTATTGATCAATAAATTCATTATATACTAATTTATAAAGGAAGCTTTGTATAACAAAATCGTTTTTAAACTTATTGCGTTGCTGCCAAACGCGAATAAAAACATTTTGTACAATATCCTCAGCAAGGTTATGATCGTGTGATAAACTAAAAGCATAAACACATAATTTCTGGTTGTATTGCTCTACTAAAAAAGTGTAAGCATCTGTATTACCGCTTTTTAATTCTTTAATTAGGGCTGTATTATCTGTTGAAAAATCTAACATTTCATATAATTTCTTTTGCAAATTAATAAAAATGTTGAGAAAAAGTTAGGGTTATAGAAAATTGCTTCGTTATAATATAAAGTTATATTATTAAAATGATTCCCCAAGAGACTGAAAATATAATAGTAAAGTATCTTACCAATCAAGCTACATTGAGTGAGTTAGATAAACTCGCATCATGGCTTGACAACCCTAAAAACACTAAGCTCTTTAGTGATTATGTAAAAGCCAATTATGCTATTAACTATAATATGAAGGAATACAATTCTGCTCAAATCAAAGCGCATTTATTGAGTATTATTAATAAAGATAAAACTACTTATCGTTTTGCAAAAAGGAAAAGAAGTTTTTTTAAATATGCTGCCGTGGCACTTATATTTTTATCAATTGGCTATGGAGGAATACAAGTTTTTTTTCAAAATAAAAACAAACTTATTATTCCAAAGGAAAGTATAACACTTAAATTAAATGATGGTAAAATTAAAGTTATTAATTTAAATGAATCTACCAAAGTTGTTGGTGCAAATGGTAATCTTATTGGTCTTCAATCTGGTATGCAATTGACATATAGTAATAAAGTTAAAAGTGACTTATTAATTTATAATACACTAACAGTTCCTTATGGTAAAAGGTTTGAAGTGCAATTGTCTGATGGGACTACGGTTAACTTAAATGCAGGGTCATCATTAAAATATCCAGTTAATTTTATAAATGGGAAAAACCGACAAGTATTTTTAAATGGAGAAGCGTTCTTTAATGTGGCAAAAGATTCTGTTCATCCTTTTATCGTTAATGCCAATGATATAGATGTACAAGTAGTAGGTACAAAGTTTAATATATCGTCGTACCCTGAAGATAAAAACATTAATACGGTATTAGTTGAAGGTTCTGTAAACATTTGTAAAACAGGTGATACATATAAATCAAAACAAGGAAAATTATTAAAACCAGGGTATAAAGCTGCATGGAATAAAATAGATAAAACAATACAAATTTCTGAAACCAACATAGAAACCCATTTAGCTTGGATAAGTGGCAGACTTATCCTTTATGAAGTAGAATTTGGAAGTATATTAAAAAAACTTGAACGGCAATATAATGTTAGGTTTATAAATAATAACAAGGCGTTAGAAAATAGATTTTTTACTGCAAAATTTGATATCGAAGATATTACACAAGTAATGGAAAGCTTAAGTTATTCAGGAAAATTCACATATAGATTTGAACAAGATAAAATTATAATTAATCCATAAAAACTATAAAACATGAAGAAAAACTAACTAACAAATCAAACCAAAATATTAAAATAATCGCTTTTTAAAAAGATTAAAAAAACCGGAAAATGCAGCAACATTCTCCGATTTATTAAATGCGATTAATGTCTAACACATTAAATCAAACCAAAAGTATGAAAAAATTCATTATTAGGTTAAGCGAAACGCTATATCTCTCTAAAATTAGTTTAAAAATGAAGCTCACATATATTTTGCTTTTTTTAACATTATTTCAAATTCATGCTAATACCTATTCTCAAAATGTAAAGATTACTTTAGATTGTAAAGAAATGAAGATTGAGGATGTTTTGAGTGAAATTGAACAAAAAACAGATTTTAAATTCTTATACGAAAAAGATGTTTTTAAGAAACATAAAATTGTAAGCATTTCATCTAAAAAAGAAAAGCTATCTAAGATATTGAAAAAGCTTTTTAAAAGTGAAGATATCGACTTTAAAGTAACCAACAAGCAAATTGTTTTGTTTCCAAAAAATAAAACATATTTGTTTTTAGAAACGCTAAAAAAATCTGTTGGCAAATTATTTCAAGAGTATGTAAGCGGTAAAATAACCAATGCAAATGGAGAGCCTTTACCTGGAGCAACTATAGTACTAAAAGGCACTAATAAAGGAGTTAGTGCAGATTTTGACGGAAATTATAGAATTGCTTTAGTAGACGATGCAAAAACGCTAACAATCTCATTCATTGGATATGAAACCAAAAATGTTGATATTCTTGATAGAAAAAATATTAATATTCAATTAGAAGAAGCTGTTACAGGTCTTGATGAAACAGTAATTATTGGATATGGTAGAGTAAAACGACAAAATCTAACAGGTTCAGTTGGTACAGTTAATGTGAAAAACATAACCAATCAAGCGCCAACCGTCAATTTAGACAATGCCTTGCAAGGACAGGTAGCAGGTGTTTATGTAACCAGTTCTTCTGGACAGCCTGGAGCTTCAACTCGAATTAGAATTAGAGGAAATACGTCGTTACTTGGTTCTAATCAACCATTATATGTTATTGATGGTATTCCAGTAGTACCAAATAGCAATATACCTATAGGCGGACCAGAAGGAAATAGACTAGGAGATGAACTTAATAAAGAAGGTATTAGTACTCCAATAGGTAATATTAATTCATCGGACATTGAATCAATAAGTATTTTAAAAGACGCATCAGCAGCTGCCATTTATGGTTCTCGTGCAGCTAATGGTGTTATCATTATAAAGACCAAACAGGGTGCCTACTCTGGGGAAACTAAGTTTGAAGCTAATGTTTCGGTTACAACCCAAAATGCGCAAACCTTAGAAGTATTGAATGCAGCACAATTTAAAGATGTATGGACAACAGCTGTAGGAAATGGAACAAGGGACGATGCCTTTGCTCGCTCAGTTTTAGATGGTTCTTATTTTGGAAATGCTGATACTAAATGGGAAGACGAGGTGAGTCCGGGTTCTCCAATCTCTACAAGTTATTATCTAAATGTACTTGGAGGTTCAGAAAACACTAGATATTCTACTTCTCTAGGTGTTAATACACAAGAAGGGGTATATAAAAATACTGGTTTTGATAGATACTCTTTTAACCTCAATCTTGATACTAAAATAAAAGATAATTGGACGTTTGGTTCTAAAATTAATATTTCATCATCAGATCAAGATGCTGTAGATGGTGGTCTCACTCAACTTACTTATAATTTTAGACCAGATATCCCTGTTTTTGATGAAGATGGTAATTATTCTTTCTCAACACAGTTTACACAGGAAAACCCTGTAGCACAATCTAAAGCTACTAATAATAATAAAACATTCTTATTGTTAGGCTCTTTATATACCCAATTAAAATTAGCAGAAGGGTTGAATTTAAAAACATTATTTTCAATAAACTATAATGAAGGTAATCAGCAAAGCTTTTACCCGCTTTTTACATTTACAGGTGGGTGGAGTAGAACACAAGGTAATGGAGATGGTTATGCGCAAGAAAGTAGAAGCAGAAGTACAAATACCTTGTTGCAGGGGACATTAACTTACAATAAGTTAATTGAAGAACATAGCATTAGTGCTGTTTTAGGAGCTTCTTTTGAAAAAAATAAAAGATCTGTTGTAAAAGGTTGGGGAGAAGGTTTTTTTAATGAAGTATTGACTAATATTACGAACGCAACAGTGTTTACTGATGCGTCTTCTTTTGAAAGTGGATCTGGGTTAGCTTCTTATTTTGGTCGAATTAATTATGATTTTGATAATAGGTATTTATTAACCTTATCTGCACGTGTAGATGGATCATCAAAGTTTGCTCCAGATAATCAATATGCCTTTTTCCCTGCTGCTGCAGTAGCTTGGAGAATTTCTAATGAAGACTTTTTAAGTGATAGTAAATTTATTGATGAATTAAAACTTAGAGCAAGCTTTGGGACAACAGGTCAACAAGATTTTGGAGACTATGCTTGGCGAACACTTTTTGAAGCTGAAGATTATGGACCAGACCCATCTGTAATAATTTCTCAATTAGGTAATTCTAGTTTAAAATGGGAAACTACCGAGCAAATTGATTTTGGCTTAGATTTTTCATTTTTTAAAGGTAGATTTAATGGCGGATTTGGATATTATTCTAAAGAAACAAAAGATGCTTTATTTACAGCGATAACGCCAGGAAGTACTGGGTATAATAGAATTATTGCTAATATAGGTGATACTAAAAACACAGGACTTGAACTAGAATTAAAAGGAGACGTTTTTAGAAGCAACGATTTTATTTGGAATCTATCGTTAAACGTAAGTAAAAACGAAAACAAGCTGACTAAAATTTCAGATGATTTTAGAGATGATAATGGGTTTTTAACTGGATTTCCAGGTGGAGGAAGGCTTAAAGAAGGAAGCCCAATAGGTTTGATTTATGGTTATGTAGCTGAAGGACTTTTTCAAAATCAAGAAGATATTGATGCCTTAAATACGGCATCACCAACAGGAACATATCAAAATAGTCAAACATCACCAGGGGATTTAAGATTTAAAGATTTGACAGGTCCAGATGGTATTCCTGATGGAAGAATTACAAACTTAGACCAAGAGGTTATTGGAGACACGCAACCAGATTTTTTTGGAGGTTTTAATAGTACTTTTCAATACAAAGGATTTTCATTATCTACATTTTTTACTTTTTCGGTGGGTAACGATATAGAAGCTTTTGGTTTAGCAAGAGGAACAAATTTTGCAAGCACTTTTATAGGAGAGAACAAAGTAACAAGTGTTTTAAATGCCTGGGCTCCAGATAACCCTAATACAGATATACCTAGGTTGGTTTATTTTGATCCAAATAATAATGACAGAACATCATCGCATTATGTTTATGATGCCTCATATTTAAGATTAAAAACACTAAACTTTAGTTATACGTTTTCGAAAGAAGCCTTAAAACAACTTAAATTTTTCAATCATATTTCTGTTTTTATTTCAGCTCAAAATTTGTTTACAATAACAAATTATCCAGGAGCTGACCCTGAAGCTTCTAATTTATTCAATAATGACATTAGCGCAGGAAGAGATAATAATCGATTTCCTATAGCAAAAATATTTACTACAGGTGTAAGAATAGGATTTTAAAACAAACAATTATGAAAAGAATAACAGTTTATATAATCACATTATTTTTTATTTACTCATGCGAATTAGTAGATGTATTAGAAAATGATCCGCCAAATAATTTAGTCGCAGAAAATGTAGTTAAAAGTGAAGCTGATGCCAGAGCACTATTAAACGGCGCTTATACGACAATTACATCTAGAATTAATGATAAATATTATATGTTTTCAGAGTTAATTCCTAGTGCTATGGTGGGCTCAATGAAAAGTTCTGGTTTTGGGTCAATTAATGCACAGTTTTCAAACAATAGTCTAGAGTTTGATAATATCTTTGTTAGAGATTACTGGCTTATGTTTTATAAAGTTATGGATGTAGCCAATAATGCAATAGAGCAAACAACTCAACTTTCAAGTGAACTAATTTCTGAAACATCTAAAAAAGAAATTATTGGAGAAGCTCGTTTTTTAAGAGCTATGACAACTTTTGATGCTTTAAGATATTTTGGACAATTTTTTGATGCTAACAGTAGCTTAGGTATTGTGTTGCGTACAGAACCTACCAACTTTGTTACCAGAGATAAAGGAAGAAGTACAGTAGCAGAATGTTATACTCAAATTTTATCAGATTTGGATGCAGCAATTGCTGATGCTCCAGATTTTTCAATTACATATCGTGCATCAAAAACTGCAGCCAAAGCTTTAAAAGCCAAAGTGTTACTTTTTCAAGGGAAATATGTAGAAGCTGCTACGTTAGCAAACGAAGTTATTAATGACGGAACAACAAGTTTAGAACCTGACTTTGAAACAACTTTTAGTAAAGGATTAAATTCGTCTGAAATGATTTTAATGACTTATCGTGATGAAAATTCAGATTCAGAAGATAATAATCGTAAACGTTTTTATTTTGGGAGAACAGCAAACAGTACTTGGTTTGCTGCTTTAATGGGTAGCGATCCAAGACAACCTTTTACATATAGCGGTACAAAAGTGCTAAAAACGAATCATGTTGATACGTTTAGACCAACTTACTTTTTACGTTTAGCAGAAATGTATTTAATAAAAGCAGAAGGATTAGCTTTTAGTGGTGCTACATTACAAGATGCTAGTGAGCCTTTAAACATTATAAGAAATCGTGCCGGTATCGGTGATACGCCAGCTACTAATATAGATGAACTTAAAGATGATATTTTTAATGAAATAGCAAGAGAATTGGCTTTTGAAAACGGAAGTGAATGGTTTGCAGCTATTCGTTTTGATAAAGCGATGACATTAAAACCTTCAATTACAAGTTCAAATCAATATATTTTACCAATTCCTGAAGAAGAAATTAATGGAAATGCAAAAATAACCTTGGCAGATCAAAACCCAGGTTATGAATAAGCCTTTTTTTATTTTGAGTTAGTCAATTTTAATAGGGCTTTAAATCTATCTTCATACGTTTAGAGCTCTATTTTTTTAGAATCATTATATCATTATCAATCATGAAAAACATAAAAATAATAACAGTATCAATTTTAATCCTTTTTAATTTCAAGCTTTTAGCACAAGTCGAGAATTTAAATAAACAAATACCAACAGATTCTTCAGTTAAAATAGGCAAATTAAGTAATGGTTTAACTTATTATATAAAGCACAACGCTAAACCAAAAAATAAAGCAGAATTAAGGTTGGTAATTAATGCAGGCTCTATTCTAGAAGACGAAGATCAACTAGGGTTAGCACACTTTGTTGAGCATATGGCGTTTAACGGGACAAGAAGTTTTGAAAAAAATAAACTTATTGATTACTTACAAAGTTTAGGGGTTGAATTTGGAGCAGACTTAAACGCGCATACCAGTTTTGATGAAACCGTATATAAATTATCAGTACCTACAGATGAAGAAACATTTAACACTAGTTTAAAAGTTTTAAGAGATTGGGCCGATGGTATCACTTTTGAAAATGAAGAGATTGATAACGAAAGAGGTATTGTTGCTGAAGAACTTAGAGCAAGAAGTGGGGCAGGTATGCGTATGTACTATAAATCCATCCCTTTGATTACAAACAATTCTAGATATGCTAAAAGGTCACCAATAGGTACATTAGATGTCATTATGAATTCTGATTACGATGCCATGAAACGGTTTTACAGAGATTGGTACCGCCCAGATTTAATGGCTCTAGTATTAGTTGGTGATTTTGATGTTCTTGACACTGAAAAAAAAGTTAAAGAATTATTTAGTGGTATTAAACCAGTTAAAAACGCAAAAGAAAGAGAGTACTATAAAATTCCAAATAATAAAGAACCCGTAGTTACAGTAATTACAGATAAGGAAACTACAGGTGTTAGAGTATCTATATACATCAAAAAAGAAGAAACAGAAGTTCAGACTTTGAAGGATTTTAGACAAGAACTTCTAAAAAGTTTATATACAGGTATGCTGCGTCAAAGGTTAAGTGAAGTTGTGCTAGAGCCAGACGCTCCTTTTTTATCAGCATCCGCTGGTATTGGTAATTTTTTGGGAAATATGGATAGTTATTATTTAAGGGCTAATCTTAAAGAAAACAAAATTATTGAAGGCATTGATGCATTATTTACAGAAAGTGAACGAGCAAAAAAATATGGTTTTACAAATCCAGAACTTAAGCGATACAAACAATTATTATTAAATAATGCAGATATACGCAGAAAAGAGACAGGAAAGTTATCTACAAAGTATTATATCGAACAGTACATAGATCATTTTACAGATAGTGAACCTATTCCAAGCGATACGTTTATACACAAATTTTATAAAGAAACTCTACCTACTATTACACTTGACCAAGTTAATAATATAAATAAACAATGGGTCAGAGAAGATAATATGGCAGTAGTTTTAAATGCGGTAGAAAAAGCAGATTTAGAATTACCAGACAAAAGTAAAATTGAGAAAACACTTAAAAATGTAACTTTTAAAGATATTGAGCCATACAAAGATAGGCTTGGTGATATTCAATTAATGTCTAATAAGCCAAAGCCAGGAAAAATTATAAGTGAAGCGTATAACGAAAAAATAGATGCTACTACTTGGCAACTAGCAAATGGTATTACAGTAATTGCTAAACCAACCAAATTTCAAAACGACTTGATTTCAATGAGTGGTTATAGACCTGGAGGAAGCTCAGTAGCTCCAGATTCGTTGTATGTTTCAGCTAGAAATGCTGGAAATATTATAGGCTCTAGTGGTGTTAATGGGATCTCAAAAACTGATCTAAAAAAATTAAACATGGGAAGAACCGTTAGTGTAACACCTCGTATCAACTTTTACGATGATTTGTTTTCTGGCAGTAGTTCATCTAAAGATTTAGAAAGGATGTTACAAATGGTAAATTTATATTTCACAAAACCCAATAAGGATGTGGATGTTTTTAATGCCAATAAAGAAAGTTTAAAATCTATATTTAAAGATCAAGATAATAGTCCTGGAAGTTTTTTTGAAAAAAAAATCAGTGAGTCTATGACTCAAAATCATCTTAGAGCTATTCCATTAACAGAGCAGCAAATTGAAAATGAATTAAATATTGATAAAGCTTACAATTTCTATAAAGAACGTTTCTCGTCAGCAAATGGGTTTACTTTTATTTTTGTTGGTAGCTTTGAGATTGAAAACCTTAAAGCATATGTAGCCCAATATTTAGGAAGTTTACCATCAAATTTAAACAAAATAAGTTCTTGGAGGGATATTGGATTAAGATATACTGAAGGTGTTATTAAAGATACAATAATAAAAGGTGTAGATGATAAAAGTAAAGTTGATATTCGTTTTGTTGGAGGGTTTGAATTTTCTTTAGAAGAGAAGAAAAAATTAAGCCTGCTTGGGAAACTACTCAAAATTAAATTAACTGAAGAAATGCGAGAAAAAATGGCAGGTGTATACGGTGTACAAGTATCAGGCTATGCTTCAGATATTCCATATAATTGGTATAGAATGAATGTAAGATTTACATGTGATCCAAATAATGTAGATAAGTTAATCAAAAAGGTATTAGAAGAAATCGAAAAAATTAAAATTCATGGTGCTTCATCTGAAGATTTAAATAAAATTAAAGAAGCAGAATTAGCTAATACCAAGGATGCTATGGAATATAACGGGTATTGGATATTTAAACTTAAAGAAACAAATAAATATGGTTTAAAACCAGAATCTATTTTAGATTATGAAACAGCTATTAATAAAATAGATTCTAAAATGTTTCAAGAATCTGCAAATGTTTATTTTAATAAAGCAAATTATGCAGAATTTATTTTAATGCCAGAAAGTTTTTCTAAACAATAGTTAATTTTATTAAAAAGAATTTCAAAAATATAAAACCTGTAAACTTTAGTGTTTACAGGTTTTTTTATTGCGTAACCGAAGAGAATCGAACTCTCGTCTAAACAAGTAACCAAAGAGTTTTCTACACACTTAGTTTTTTCTTGATTTTCAATTATAAGTCGATTAAAAACATTCTACTTATAACTTATCAAAAATGCCTTAATCCTTTACGCGGGCTGTTGCCATCAAAAAGTTTGTAAATCATTACAGTTATTGCACAATCAATACACTTATTACTTAGTGTTTTTTTAATAATAAAAATAGTTGTTTGTTTATAAAACAAAATTTAAAATAATCATGAAAATTGAAAGCTCAACCTCAGTATTAATACTAACAACATTATTTGTTTTTACTCCAATTATGTAATGAAGATGATGACGAGGTAACAAAAAGAAATCATTGTCAATTAATAAGCTATTTGAAAAGCGAATAACAATAACCTAAGCGTATTTGAATCATTTAAGTACCTTTTTTGGGTATTAAAGCAAAAATAGTATCAAATAAAGTGGTTTAATCACTGTTTTTTTTTTTTTAATCAATCTACTTTTGTGTCATTCCTATTATATATTAACTCTATTTGTAAGAAAGCAAGTGTCTTTTTTTTCTTTAACAGATACTACCATGGAATAAGTTAAGAAGCTTTTTTTGATGAAAAAATAAATAAAAAACTAATTCAAATAAAGCTAATATAGATTTAAAATAAGCATTGTATTGAAACTATTAAAGACAAATGAAGAATCAACGCTTTTATCTCTCAAGAATGGAGATAAGGACGCTTTTGAAGTTGTTTTTAATGCTTATCAAAGAAAATTATATGCTTTTATTTACCTTATTACAAAATCTAAGTATAGTACAGATGAAATTCTTCAAAATGTATTTATAACACTATGGAATTCTAAAAGCAGTATTGATACTTCTAAATCATTTAATTCGTTTATTTACACCATAGCAAGAAATTTAACTTATAATCATTTAAGAGCAATTGCTAATAAGGATTCTTTAAAACAAGAATTATGGGAAAATATGATTATGTCTTCTAATTGTACTGAAGATACATTGCTTTATGGTGAGTATAGTGAGATTTTAGATGACATTTTATTGGGACTTCCCAAACAGAAAAGAGCTGTATTTATACTATCTAGGGAGGAAGGTAAGAGCAATCAAGAAATTGCAGATTTACTAGGTATTTCAAAGAAGACAGTAAAAAACCATTTGTGGAAAACATTACAACTTATTAGAGAGCAACTTCACCCTCATATCATACAATAACTGTATAATACTTTATTTTTTTTAAAAAGTCTCTTTTCAACTTGGGACTTTTACACATTACAAGTGTAATACTATTAACCCTAGTTTTTAAACAGATAATGGATACAACAAAATATATAGAAGGACTTTTTCAAAAATTCATTGAAGGTTCACTAACAAAAGAGGAGTTTATCACCCTCATGGAATTTGTTAGAAATCCTGAATCTGAAAGTGAAGTCAAAGAATTATTAGATGATTTGTTGGAAAGCACAACTACTTATCAAGAATTAATTAATAAAACATCCAATTCTGAATCAAAACTTCTTTTTAACCAAATTATAACTCAAATTGATTATAAAGATCAAACAGGTAAAAAAAATAATTATTTTCCTATTGTAAAACATATCAAACACAGCAATTTTTTTAAAATTGCTGCATCTATTGCTCTAGCTTTTTGCCTGTTTTATGTATACCAAATTAATTTCATTGAAATAGAAGAAACGATAACTAATGATGTAACACTTACTTTAGATAATGGAGAGGTTGAAATAATTTCGGATGATGGAGATAAAAAAATTAAAGATAAAACAGGGGCCATTATTGGATCTCAAAGTGGTAGTCAAATAACTTACTCAAATGATATTATAAATGAAGAACTTGTTTATAATACATTAACCGTTCCTAATGGAAAACGTTTTGATTTAGTTTTATCTGATGGAACTAATGTTAAATTAAATGCAGGTACTTCATTAAAATATCCTGTAAAATTTTTAAAAGGTAAGAATCGTCAAGTATTTCTAGAAGGTGAAGCCTATTTTGATGTTGCAAGAGATAATGCTCATGCTTTTATTGTTACTGCAAACGATCTCAATGTAGAAGTTTTAGGCACAGAGTTTAATATGTCTTTTTACCCTGAAGATTATAATATTAGTACTGTTTTAATTGAAGGCTCTGTTAAACTATACGAAAAAGGCAAAACTAATGTAGGTGTAAACGAATCCACTATGTTATTACCTAATTATTTAGCTAGCTGGAATAAAGCAAATAGAGAAATATCTGTAAAAGAAGTCGATACTCAAATATATACAGCATGGAAAGACGGCATGTTGATATTTAGAAAAGCTTCATATAGGAATATTAGAAAAAAACTAGAGCGTCATTTCGATATTATTATTGATAACCAGTATTCATTTTTAGATGATCAAATATATACAGCCTCTTTTGATAAGGATGAAACTATTGAAAACATTTTAGATGCTTTTAAAGGAGACACTTATTTTAATTATAGAAGAACCAATAATTTAATAACAATAACTAATTAATCTAAATAAAACTAAAGCGTATGTAGCAAAACAACTATTCACACAAATTTAATTGAACCAAAATCACTTTGTAAAAAAAACCGGAAAATGCGCGAACATTTTCCGATTAACTCTTAGTGACTTAAAAACATGTTAAATCACAAACCAAAACAAAAGTATGAAAAAATTCAACTTGAGTAAGCTTTTACTATGTAAAAGGTTATTTAAATTCGATTTAAAAATGAAACTAACAACACTTTTTCTAATAGTTTCTTTGTTCCAAATACAAGCAAATAACTCGTATTCTCAAAACACTAAAGTTTCATTAAAATTAGATAATGTAAGTTTAGAAGACGTTTTTAAAAAAATTGAATCTTTATCAGAATTCAAATTCTTATTTAATCATAAAAAAATTAATGTAGATAAGATAGTTTCTGTAGATGTTAAAAATAAACGTATTTCTGATATTCTAAAATCACTACTATCAGACACAAATATTTCTTTTACATTAAGTAATAAACATATTATTCTCAAACATCGTTTAAAAGAGCTTAAGGCACAGCCATTAAGTGTCAAAAAGGTAGACTTTTCAATTCAAACATCAACAGTTAAAGGTACAATTACTGATGAATTTGGAATACCTCTTCCTGGTGCTAATATTCTTGAAAAGGGAACATCCAATGGTACTCAATCTGATTTTGATGGTAATTACACACTTAAAGTTATTAATAATAAAGCTATCATAGTTATTTCCTATGTAGGTTATAAAACACAAGAGGTAATTGTAGGATCTAAAACAACAATAAATGCTAAATTGGTAGAAGATGCTGCTGGTTTAGGAGAAGTTGTTATAGTAGGCTTTGGTACTAAAAAGAAGGATGCAGTTGTGGGAGCCATAAGTACAGTTAAACCAAGCGAATTAAAAATACCTTCAAGTAATCTTACTACATCTTTAGCAGGTAGAGTTTCTGGTCTAATCTCTTTTCAAAACAGTGGAGAACCAGGCGCAAATAATGCAGAGTTTTTTGTGCGAGGAGTTGCTTCATTTAATGGGCAAAATGGTCCATTAATTTTAATTGATGGAGTTGAGTTAACCGTAGACGATTTGGCGAGATTACAACCAGATGATATAGACAGTTTTTCGGTGCTAAAAGATCCAACAACAACTGCTATTTATGGAGCCAGAGGTGCTAATGGAATTATTTTAGTAACCACTAAATCTGGTATTCAAGGAAAGCCAGTAATAAATATGAGATACGAAACATCGTATAGCCAACCCGTATCATTAATTGATTTGGCAGACCCTTTAACACATATGCGTTTACAAAACGAAGCGGGTAGAACTAGAGGAGAATTTGCAACCTTTACAGAAAGAGAGATTGATGGGGTTGAGCGAGGGTTAAACCCTAATGTTTTTCCAACAGTTGACTGGTATGATACTTTGTTTAATGATTTTTCTTTGTCCTCTAGATTTAACCTTAACATAAGAGGTGGTGGAGATAAAGTACGCTATTATGTAGCAGGTTCTTATAATACCGATAATGGAGCTTTAAAAAGTGATGGTGCAAATAATTTTAATAATAATATAAAGTTTAACCAATACCTTTTAAGATCAAATATTAATATTGATTTGCATGAAAACACAGAGATGATTGTACGATTGCATTCAACTATAGATGATCTCAGAGGCCCTTTATCAGGAGGTAGTAGTATTTATAATGCAGCAGTTCGAACCAGCCCAGTGCGTTTTCCTGCTGTTTTTGAACCTGATGAAACTTTAATTGGACTTCCTCATATTCCATTTGGTAATGACACTGGTCCTCGCCTTTTTGCTAGTTCAAATAATGCAGCATGGTTTAACCCTTATGCAGATTTGCAAAGAGGTTATAGAGACTATAGAAGACAATTATCTTTAGTTCAATTAGAACTAAAACAAGATTTAAGCTCTATTACACCAGGGCTTAGAGGGCGTTTTTTAGGAAATATAAATACAACCTCATCCTTTGAAAACAGACGTTCTTATACACCTTATTTTTATAGAGTGTCTTCTTATGACCCTTCAAGTGGAGACTACCGTTTAGCAAGAGCAAATGAGGAAGGTAATGAAGCTTTAGAGTTAGAGAATGGTGAGAGAACCAATAATTCTGTAATCTATATGGAAGCAGCTGTAGATTATGCTAAAACTTTTAACGAAAAGCATACAGTTACTGGACTATTAGTTGGTACAGCACGAGACTTTTTAGATGGTAATGCTGGTAATGTAGAACTTTCGCTACCTAGTAGAAACTTAACATTAGCTGGTCGTTTTAATTATGATTATGATACCCGTTTTTTTGTAGAGGCAAATTTTGGTTATAATGGTTCAGAACGTTTTGCAAAAAAGAATCGTTTTGGTTTTTTTCCTTCTTTTGGAGCTGCTTGGTTAGTATCTAACGAAAAGTTTTTCAAATCAGAAGTTATTAGCAAGCTTAAACTAAGAGTATCTTATGGTTTTGTTGGTAATGATCAGATTGGAAATTCTAGAACAGACCGTTTCTTTTACCTTTCAAATGTAGATATTAATGGAGGTAATGGTTACCGTTTTGGAGAAAACTTCGATAACCCTATTGGAGGCGTTAGAATTAATAGATATGCAAATCCGCAAGTAACTTGGGAGACCTCCGAAAAAGTAAATATTGGTTTAGAGTTAAATTTGTTTAATGATGCAATTCAATTAAGAACTGATATTTTTCAAGATTACAGAAGCAGTATTCTTCAAACAAGACAGGACATTCCTTCTACTTTAGGGTTACAGGCACAATTACAAACAAATGTTGGCGAAGTAAAATCTTATGGTATAGATGGATCGCTAGATGTAAACCATTCTTTTAGTAAAGATTTTTGGGTACAAGGAAGAGCTACTTTTGTTTTTGCAGATAATGAATTTAAAGTTTTTGAAGAAGCAAATTATGCAGCTATTGGAGCACCATGGCGTTCAAATATCGGAAACCATACCAATATATCTCAGGGTTTTATTGCTGAACGTCTTTTTGTAGATGATATAGAAGCTATTAATTCCCCAGTACAGTTTGGTACTCCAGGTATAGATTATGGAGGTGGAGATATTAAATATAAAGACTTAAATAATGATGGAAAAATAAGTGATTTAGATAGAGCTCCAATAGGGAAGCCTCAAGTGCCTAAGATTACTTATGGTTTTGGAGTCTCAGTAGGTTATAAACGCTGGGATTTAAATGCCTTTTTTCAAGGCGTAGGCGAACGATCATTCTTTATTAGTCCTAATAATACAGGCCCCTTTTTAAACAGTTTTACTTCTGATCGTTTTCAATTTGGTGGAAATGGAGTGCTTGGAGAAAATGGCCTATTACAAGCCTATGCAGACAGTCATTGGTCTGAAGAAAACAGAGATATTTATGCATTGTACCCAAGGCTTTCCACTACTGTAATCGAGAATAACCACCAAACAAGCACCTTTTGGTTAAGAGATGGATCGTTTCTTAGATTAAAACAATTAGAAATTGGTTTTAATCTTTTAGATGAGAATAAAAAATTAGGATCTATGGAAGGGCTACAAAGATTTAGACTATATGTTACAGGTAGTAATTTGGCAGTTTGGAGCAAATTCAAATTATGGGACCCAGAACTTGGAGGTAATGGTCTTAATTACCCTCTACAGCGAGTTATTAACTTTGGAGTACAGGTTGGTTTTTAACATGAACAGATATAATGAAAATTTAAAAAATTTATAATGAAAAAAATAAAAATAAGATTTATAAAAGGCACGTTGACTTTGTTAATGTTAACGATAGGAATTTCTTGTTCAGAATATCTGGATGTGGTTCCAGATAATATTGCAGTAATAGAAGATGCTTTTGAGACTCGTGATAATGCAGAACGTTTTTTAGCTACTTTATATGGCTATCTTCCAAGATTTGAAGAGCCATCAGTGAGCAACCCTGCTTTAGTTGCAGGAGATGAAATTTTCTTAAATGATAACGCCATGGGTACTACTCCATGGGCTTCGCATAGACTGTCTACTGGAGGACAAAATGTAAATAACCCTTTATTAGGTTACTGGGGAAATAGTAATATTGGTGGGAGTAATTTATTTATTGCACTAAGAGATTGTAATATTTTTTTAGAAAACCTAGACAAACCATTCGATCTTGAAATAGATGAAAAAACTAGATGGGAAGCAGAAGCAAAATTTCTAAAAGCATATTACCATTTTTACTTAATGCGCATGTATGGTCCTATACCAATTACAGATAAGAATATTGATGCAGGAGCTGGTACAGATGCTGTTCGGGTTATTCGTAAACCTATAGATGAGGTAACAGACTATATTGTACAGCTTTTAGATGAAGCCATTCCTAATTTGCCAGCTAATATTTTTGATTCTGAAGAATTTGGAAGAATTTCTGCGCCTATTGCTGCTGCAATAAAAGCTAGAGTTTTGGTAACAGCTGCAAGCCCGTTTTTTAATGGGAATACAGATTATTCTACATTTACAGATGCAGAAGGGACTCCTTTTTTTAATCAAACATTTAGTGATGAAAAATGGGAAATGGCTGCAAAAGCTTGTCAAGAAGCTATTGAAATATCAGAAAACTCAGGACTAGCACTTTACAAGTACGATAGAAAAATTGCTGGCCTATCAGAAAGAACATATACTAAATTAGATATAAGAAATAGCTTAGCAGAAAGATGGAATGACGAAGTAATATGGGCGGCGACAGGCAGTTTAGTAGCTGGTTTACAAAATAGAGCACAAGGTATTGTAGACCCTAATGTAGTAGCAGAAAGAAGAGAGGTTATTCAAAATAATTATTCACCTCCTTTAGTTATTGCAGAAATGTTTTATACAGAAAATGGACTTCCTATAGATGAAGACCCAAGTTTTGACTATGCGAATCGTTATGATGTAGCTATTGCAGATGCTACAGAAGCAAATTATATACAAGAAGGTTTTGAAACAGCAAAACTACACATGAAAAGGGAACCACGTTTTCATGCGTCATTAGGTTTCGATGGTGGAGTTTGGTTACAGCAACCTAGAATAGAGGAATCTAATCCTTTTATTTATAGAGGTAAAAAAGACGAAATATCTGGTCAATTAGATAATAGTAGATATTCAATTAGTGGATATTTAGCAAAAAAAATTGTTAACTTCAATAATACCTTAAACCTTGGTCCTGGTGGTAGCGGATTTAGCGTTAGACCTTATGGTTTTCCAGTAATTAGGCTATCAGGATTATACCTACTATATGCCGAAGCTTTAAATGAATCTAATAGTATTGGCGAAGCGCAAGTTTGGATTGACAAAGTTAGAGACAGAGCAGGGCTTAATGGTGTTGTAGATTCTTGGGCAACTTCAACTAATCCTTCAAAACCAACAACAAAAGATGGTTTAAGAAGCATTATTCAGCAAGAACGTATGATTGAGTTGGTATTTGAAGGACAACGTTTTTGGGATATAAGGCGATGGAAACGTGCTAGTGAATTTTTAAATAAAGATGTTCAAGGCTGGAATATTTTAGGGAAAACTACTAGTGAATATTATAATGTCATATCCGTAGGAACCTTAAAATTTTCATCTAGAGATTATTTATGGCCAATTTCTGAAACGGATATTATTAGTAATAATAAATTAATTCAGAACCCTGGCTGGTAATCGTAAAACAATAAAAATATTAATATTATGAAAAAAAATAGAATCATATTTTTTAAAATATTTGTCATACTATTTGTGTCTATATTCTCTTTTTCTTGTGATGAAGAAGAAAGAGGACCTTTAGTTACAGATGGTGTTGCACCAGACCCAATAACGGAAGTTATTGTAACTAATTTGCATGGAGGAGCAAAAATTGAATACAAATTACCATCAACTGAAGATGCTTTATTTGTTCAAGCCACCTATATAAGAAATGGTAAAGAAGTTACAACAAGTACGTCTGTTTTTGATAATTCGGTTACTTTAGAAGGTCTAAGAAGCACGAGTACACAAGAGGTAAAACTTCAAGTTGTAGATAGAAGTAATAATAAGTCTTCAACAGTTTTAGCATCTATTAACCCTCTAGAAGCTCCAATAGATAAAATGCATAAAACTATTGATCTTCTTCCTGCATTTGGTGGTGTTGGTTTTAGTTATGATAATTCTGATAATATACAAGTAGAAGTATTGCTATATGTTAAAGACCCAGCATCAAATCTTTATATATACAATCAATCATTGTTTTTAACTCAAAGCGATGCAGGCGGTATTTATACTTTTAGAAGTTTTCCACCAGAAGCTCAAGATTTTGCAATTGAAATGGTAGATCGTTATGATAATATTACAGAGCGCTATATAGAAACCATCACTCCAATTGAAGAAGTGGAATTGGATCGGCAAGAGTTTACGGAAGCTAAGCTTACTGGGGATATTGAGACTGGAGCATTTGGATGGGTATTTAATAACATTCTTAACAACAATATAGGAGGAAGTGGAATGCATACTTCGCAAACAAGCCCAGGAGAGGTTGTTCCTCCTTATACAGAGTCTTACCATATTTTTACTATTGATTTGAATGTAACTAGAAAACTAAGTCGTTTTATTTGGTGGCATAGACAAGGCGATTGGGCTTTTCACCATGGTAACCCTAGATTTTATGATATTTGGGTTACAGATGTAATTCCTGCAGATAATGGTGCTTCATTAGACGGGTGGACACTTATACAAGAAGCAGAATCAATTAAACCCTCAGGAACACCTTCAGGTTTTGGACAGGCCACACCAGCAGATAGAGAAAGAGCAGCACTAGGTGAAACTATAGAGTTTCCTTTAACAATACCTCCTATGCGATATATTCGATTTGTTACCAAACGAAATTGGGCAAATGCTAAGTTTGTTCATTTAATGGAGGTTGAAGTATACGGTAGTCCAGAATAGTTTAAATATTGAATTTTAAAAATTTTAATTATGAAGAAAACATATTATAAAAAAAAATGTTGGTACATATTGGCTATACTTCTACTTGTTATGGCATGCGACAGTACACGAGATACTTATGAAGAGTTCTTTAAAGATGGAGAAACTATTTATATCGGTAAACCAAATAGTTTTACAGTAAGTCATGGTTTTAATAAGGTTCGCGTCACAATTAATCTTAATAGCGACCCTAAAATAACAAAAGGAACTATAACATCTAATGATGGTACTGTTAATCATGAATTTGATATTCAGCGTACTACTAATGGAAGCGAAGATGTTACTGTAGAACTTGATTTAGAAGAAAAGGATTATACATTTAGCGTTGTACTATCTGATAATAAAGGAAATTCTTCTGTTCCTGAAGAGCTAATAGTTAGAGTTTATGGTGAAAAATACAACGCTACATTGTTAGCCAGGTCTATTGAAACATTAGAAACTGAATCAGATATAGTAATTACATGGGGAGATGTTCCTGACGGAGCGATTGAAACATTATTTACTTATATCGATGGCTCTGGAACAGAACAAACTATAAATATAGCTAATGAAGATTCTGAGACTACATTACCTAATATTACCTTTGGAAGCCCCTATAAAATTGAAAGTTCTTTTTATCCAGAAGAAGGAGCTTTTGAAACATTTAGCGGAACCTCAGAAAGTAATTTCCCTAACCAAATATTTTTAGTAGATAATTCATTAGTTATACCTCTTAAACTACCATTTGATGCAACTGATGGGTGTTATGGCTCAAATTATGGTAGATTGTTAGACGGTGCTACTGGCGAGTTTTGGCACAGTTGTGATAGTCCTGAAGACCTATATCCTTTTATTATGAGTTTCGACATGGGTTCTCCTATTAGTTTGGCTAAGTTTAAATTGGACGAAAGAAGTGCATGTTGTGGTAGTAGAAGCCCAGCTAATATGCAGTTTTGGGGAACTAATGATATTACTCTAGGTGAAACCACAGTAGACATTGATGCTGCAGATATAGCTACATGGGAAGCAGACGCTACTGCAAAGGGTTGGGTTAAAGTTGGAGCGTTTAATAATAATTCTGATCAGACCTTAACTAAAGAAATAACTGCTAGCGCAGAGAGATACAGATATCTTCGCTTAGTTTTCATTAGTTCTATAGATGGAGGAACTACAGCGAACTTTGATGAATTAACGTTTTGGACAGAGTGATTTAGTTATGTAGCTTATTATAGTTAATTCATTATTTAACTATAATAAGTTTTAATGGCTATGATGATTATGTATTTCATTTTTATGTGAGTAGACTTAGGTAAACTATCATATAACTTGTGTAAATATTAAATTATAGTTTAATTAGTTTTTTAAAGAGTTAATATATTTATATGTATTGGCTCTTTTTTTATTAAAACCAATTAGCTTAAAGAAAAAAATCAAAAAATAAAAAACCTGTAAACTTAAGTGTTTACAGGTTTTTTTAATGTGGAGTCGGAGAGACTACCCATGAAATTAAAAATATAGTATTTATAAGGGCTGCGAAGTTATCAAAAATCTACTGACTCCGAATTAGCCCCTTTGATTAAAACTTTAACATTTTTAACATAATTGTGACTACTTGGGAGCAAATATTATTATGGACTTGCAAAAAAACAATTAAGCCAAGTGTGGTTAACAATAATTGGGAGTTCCATATTTAATACTAAGTTGATTTTAAATTTAAGCAATAAGTATAAGTCCAATGATTCCAACAACGACCAAATAATAAATGGTAGGAATAATGGTCTTTTTAAGAACCAGCCCCTCCTTCCCTAAAAAACCAACCGTAGCACATGCCGCAACTACATTATGAATGGCAATCATATTTCCTGCAGCCGCCCCAACGGCTTGCAATGCTACAATAACCACAGTGGGCATTTCTAAATTTGTTGCAACACCAAATTGAAATAAGGTGAACATTAGATTACTTATGGTGTTACTGCCTGCAATAAATGCCCCTAAGGCTCCAATAGAAGGTGCAAATAAAGGGTAGACACTTCCAACCTTAGCCGCTACAAATTTGGCCATGGCAATTGGCATTCCCGGCAACTCTGAAGGATTAACTCCCGAATTAATATAAATACGCACCATAGGAACCGTAAATATTAATACAAAACCTGCACCCCATAACATCTTAACACTTTCAAGAAAAGCCATTTTTACTGCATCCTTTTTCATTTTGTGTAAAAGAATTGTTATAATACCCACAACTAATAAAATAGCTCCTGGTAAATACAGTGGAGCACTTTCTGCTGTAATGGATGTTCCAAAAATATCAGCCCAACTTACTTTTACACTCAACAACCAACTTTTAATTGGCAACTGTGTTAATCTTGATAAAACTAATAGGCTAGCCAGTAATACGTATGGCACCCAAGCTTTTGCAAGTGACATATTTATTTTTTCATCACCGTTGTTTAATTTAACATTTAATGTTCCAATCCAATGTGATGGCCATTTTGATTCTTCTTCAAAATTCCAGATTTTTTTAGGCATTAAAAACCCACGTTTTGCAGCAAACACAACTATTGGAATTCCAATAAGAGCTCCTAACAACGATGGAAATTCTGGACCTAAAAAGATACCAGTTATAGCATAAGGCACTATAAAGGCAAGCCCACCTAATAAAGTAAAAGGAAACACCTCTAATCCTTCTTTCCATGATTTGTTTTTTCCAAAAAAGCGCGTCATCATACATACCATAAGTGTTGGAATCAATACTCCTGCGATACCATGTAATACTACTATCTGAGAGGTTACTAGTTGAATATAATCTGAAAACTCCAATGCTGAACTGGTAAGTTCAGTGGTTAATTCAGGGCTTTGTATGCCACCGCTTATTCCAACCAAAATAGGTGTTCCGACAGCTCCAAAGGTTACCGCTGTACTTTGTACCATCATACCTAGTATTACAGCGCAAAAGGTAGGAAAACCAAGACCTACTAATAAGGGTGCTACAACCGCAGCAGGTGTTCCAAACCCTGCGGCACCTTCAATGAAAGAACCAAATAACCATGTAATAATTACTACCTGTATTCTTCTATCCTTAGTAATATTTGTAAATCCATGACGGATAACAACAATGGCTCTTGAATACTTTAAAATATTTAAAAGGACAATGGCTCCAAAAATTATAAATAAGATATCAAAGGTGATAAATAACCCTTGAAAACTTGATGCAAGAATGTGCAAAGCAGAAATATCCCAAGCAAAAAAGGCAATGATAACGGTAGTAAGAAAACACAAAGGCATGGCTTTTTTTGCAGGGAGCCTAAGCCCTATTAAAAGTATGGCAGCAGACAGAATTGGTATAAACGCTAAAAGCGCTAATAAAGATGTTGACATATTAGTTTGGTTTTAGTTTGAAAATATTGTGATTTTATCGACTTTTTTTATTTATTGCAGACGTGTTTGCGAATTATTTTATGGGCGATAGTGTCTGATTCATTTTACGTAGTAACCTAATGACAATTTGTAAGATTGAATTTCTGAAAGGAAATTCAGCCGTAATTAATTATTCAATCACATCTTAAGTTTTTACTCTATAATCTTTAAATACTTAAATTTATATTCCAATATCTTCATTCCATAATTGAGGTTTTTCATTGATGAATTTTTTCATCATAGTTATACATTCTTTATCGTTTAAAACAACAACTTCAACCCCTTTAAATCTTAATAAATCCTCTTCTCCTAAAAATGTTTTGTTTTCTCCAATAACTACTTTTGGGATTCCATATAGAATAATAGTTCCAGTACACATTGGGCAAGGTGAAAGTGTAGTATATAATATACTCTCTTTGTAAATATTAGCTTTTTGTCTTCCAGCATTTTCAAAAGCATCCATTTCTCCATGTAATACAACGCTACCTTCTTGTATTCGTTTATTATGTCCTTTTCCTAAAATTTTGTTTTTATATACTAATACCGAACCTATTGGTATTCCTCCTTCTTGCAATGCTATTTTAGCTTGATTAATAGCTTCTTCAAAAAACAAATTTCTCATATTAAAGTGAATTTATACAGATTATTTTTAATTTTTATTATCGGTTAACTCTAAGCTACTATTATTCCACATATTTGAATCAACTCTTAAAAACATTATCGATAGCGCTTACAACTTCATCTTTACTTGTTATCTGCCAATCTAAATACTCATCAAAGTTGAATTTGTCTCCTTTAGATGTGTTTGCCATAAATTTATAAAATAAGGATTCGTAATATTCTTTTGCTAAGCAAAAATCATCAAGTTTTCCTTTGTATTTTTGGGATAAAATGACATTATTAGAAACAAAGTATTCGAGTAGAAAATCTAATCTTACCCAATAATTACCATCACTTCCTATCCAAGCTTCAGTTACTTCTCCTAGTTGTTCAATATATTTTAGTTTAAATTTATTATTCATTTTAATTTTTTTTTATTCAGTATATAGAATTACATGAATATTCTACAACTTTTTGTAAAGTAACTTTTGTTAACTGCTTAATTTCATATTCATCTTTAAATCATTGATGAAGATTGCAAAAAACCGTATTGATTCATCAATATTAAGCATGATTTCCTGTGGTTTGAATTCGTTTCTAATAATAGTACTCTGCTTTTCCAAATTCCCCTTTTTTGAATAATCTGCTCTATAAGCTTTCTGATTTTCAGGAAATTTATGTGTGAAACTATTTCTAATTTTATAAGTGCTTTTAATGTGTTCTTCTAAACTAACTAACCGTTCCTCTATAAAACTATCAGTCATTTTTTTTTTAATACTTTTTGCAGAAACCTTATTTTCTTCAATATTTAGATTATAGTAGATGTTTAATATTTGAAATGCAATATTTTTTGACGAAATCAAAACATTATACACAGTCTCAGCATAAATGTCAAACTGTAGTCTATAAATATATCTATCTTTTGATGGTTCAGCTCCATTTTTAATTAAATATTGGTTGTGATTTTTTAAAGTATGTACATAAGCACTTTTTAACTTAATAAAGTTTTTGCGAATACAAGTATCCCACCAATTAAGATTCTTTTCTTTATTGTCTTGATAGTAAGATTTCTTATTTTTTAAAATTGATTTAATACTATTATTATATTCAAATCCAAATGTAGTAAGGCTAGGAATACTTATTTTGCTTTTTGTTCCTTCTGTTTTTAAAGGATATTTAAAATCGTCAGATTTAATAATTTTTATATTCTTTTTCATTTTTTTAGTTTATGTTAGGTTAAATAAGGTAACTTATGTATAATAAAAGTCTACTAAACTTAGCTTTGATTAATTACTAATTAACACGTGTTTTTACGGTGTTGGTAACAATATTTTTTATGATTGCCATGAATTAATTAGAGCATTTTTATCAAAAATCCAATTACCATTTATTTTTTTAAAAGTCAAAATATATCCACCACCACTCATTATTGCATACTTTCCTTTATTCTTTTTACTCACAACCCAATTATTTGATAATCCAATCTTTGCTGTTTCATTATTAATCACAATATTACCTATAATCAGATATAAGAAATCATCTGTTTTGTCAGATATTGCTTGTATTTCCAATTTTGATTTAATACAAAATCTAACTTTTTCTATTTGAGTAGGAACATCTTTTGGGTCAATCAGGTTTTCTTGAGGTTTATCTAACCAATAATGAAATTTAGAATATGAAACATTATTAATATATATGTTCATCTTGTCTTTAATCAATTTATAGCTAGGAATATCTTTTTTAGACACTACAGCTCTTTCCAAAATCGCATAAATCAATTGTTTTGTGTCAGTATCAGCTTTAAAATCGGATGTTCTATTGTAATCAAAAAAATCGCTGTGTGTATATAGTTTCTTTGAACAATTAAGCATTGGAAACATAAAAATTAGAAAAGCAATTTTCCTCATAAAAGCGGTTTTTATATTGTTATAAACCAACTTAGTCATATTGATTATTTTCTTACCGTTATACATTTGTATTTGAATACCTACACAAATAGTTAAAGGGGTTATTATGTAATTGTCTCAATTGTTTAAGACATTTTTTATTTTTCGTCTTTTTTACAATCAACAATTTTAAAATAAGAGCGTCTGTTCTTTTGGTGTGCAGCTTCTTTTTCTGCTCTAGTAGGCATATTATCTATTTCATTATCACCTATAAGTTTTTTACGCTCTCCATAACCTGTAGCGCTTACAATACGTTTGGCAGCAATACCTCTTGAGATAATATAGTCTCTTGTTGATTTTGCTCTTCTGTCCGATAACCTATCGTTGTATTTTAAATTACCTCTTCTGTCGGTATGCGATTCAATGATGATTTTCATATCTGGATAAGCTCTAAGCGCATCTACTATGTTTTCAAGCTCATACTTTGAGTCAGTACGAATATTCGATTTATTAAAGTCAAAGAAAATGGGGTTAATAACAATTTCACAAGGAATGGCTAATAAGTTTTTTAAGTATAGGTCTGCGGTTATCATTTGGTTATTAAAGGCAGTTGTTGTAAGGCTTTGTAAATCATCTTCATAAACTGGCTTGCTCGCTCTTACACTATAGTTTTTTTTACAGTCAACTTCAAAATGATATTTACCATTTCCTATGGTAGTAACATGATTGATAATTTTACCAGATTGGTTTATAAGCTCAACTGTTGCTCCAGAAATTGGTTCCTTAGTTTCCTTATCTCTTACAATTCCTTTTACTATTTGTTTGCACTTATAAGTTGAAAAACTGTAAATATCGTCGTTACCTTTTCCTCCCGGACGATGAGATGAGAAATACCCAGTTTTAGTATCAGAATCCATGTAAAACGCAAAATCATCGTAGCCACTATTAAAAGGTGCTCTTAAATTTTCTACTGGAGCGTAAAAATCTTTTAAAAAGGCTGTTTTGTAAATGTCTAATAAACCAAGATTAATAAACCCATCAGAAGAAAAGTACATTGTACTATCTTTGGCTATAAAAGGAAACATTTCACGCCCTGGAGTATTGATAGCTGGACCTAAATTTCTAGGCTTACTATAATTATTTCCATCTTCAAGAATGTCAACCACATAAATATCTGTTTGACCTTGAGCATCTTCATGTTCACGGTCAGATACAAAATATAGTTTTGTGTTATCTGGATTTAATGCCGGATGACCAGTTGAAAACTTATCATTATTAAATTCAAGTTCTTCAATATTTTTCCAGTTTCCATTATCTAGAGTGGCTTTGTAGATTTTTAAATGGGTTGTTCCTTTATTGTCTGAATTTAATTTATTTCTCTTGCTTAAATTATCACGGGTAAAATAAATGGTTTTCCCATCATTAGTAATAGCAACTGTGGCTTCATGATATGGAGTATTGATACCTTGAGCATCAATAGATACTATGCTACCAAATTCTTTTACGCCATTTGTTTCATTTACGGTAGTTTCAAAAATATCCAAGTAAGGTTGCTCGTTCCAGTTGTAAATTTTTTTTCCTGTGACTTCCGAGTTTCTTGCTGATGCAAAAAACATGCGACCATTATATTCATAACCTCCAAAATCAGAATATTTAGTGTTTAAATCTAAGTTTACAACATTAATATAAACTTTGCTCATGGATGATAATTCATCGTAAACACTAAGGTCTGTAATTTCAGAAGCAATTCTTGAGTCTCCGCTTTGATATAGTTTGAATGTATCTAACCAAGCTTCAGCCTCTTGGTAGTTCCCTAAGCTGCGTTGTGTTTGAATGTATTTGTATAAATGGTCAGAACTAACTTCTTCAACATCCTTATCCAGCGCTTTTTTATACCATATGGCAGCTTTTTCGGAGTTTGAATTGTTATAATAACAATCTCCTAATCGAGTTAAAACGTGTACGCTATCATCACCATTTTTTACAGCATCTTCATATAACTCGCTTGCTTTTATGTAAGCGTAGCTTTCAAAAAACTTATCTGCTACTTTCGTTTGGGCAAAACTAAATGTGCCTGTAAGTACTAATATGATTAAAAATAATCTTGTCTTCATGGTAGTTGTATTTTAGAAATATCTTGGAGATTTTATACGTTTGACTTTAAATACTTCGAACATTAATAATATTTCGTGTGTACCATTTGAATATGGCCTGATATCAGAAATAGGATGTTCGTAAGCATATCCAATTCTTAGTTGTTTTGATACTTGAAAATCAACAATGCTTCCTAACGCGCCAGCAGATTCATTAAACCTGTAAGCAGCACCTAACCAAAGTTTTTCGTTGAATAAAAAATTGGCAGTTAAATCATATGATATTGGAGCGCCATTTGTAGCTTTTACTAAAAATGAAGGCTTTAGCTTTGTGTTTTTACTAAGGTTAACAACCATACCACCAGTTAAGTAATAGCTAATTCTTTCAAGATCTTCATAGTCTTCACTTTCGTGATAATCTGTTTTCAATATTCTTGGGGCTGATAGACCAACATACCATCTGTTGGTATGTAAAAATAAACCTGCTCCAATATTTGGGTTCCAACGATCTTCTATACCATATATTGCCGGATCGTTTGGTTCTGCATCTCTTAATTCTTGATCTATGCTATAAGATGTAAATCCACCTTTTAATCCAAAGGCGAGCTTTGTTTTTTCACTTATTTGAATTGTATATGAGAAATCTCCATAGATGTATGAAAAGTTCTCAAATCCTAATTCATCATTAATAAATGATAAACCTAATCCAACTTTTTCATTTCTCAATGGGGAATGAATTGAAAAGGTTTGAGTGGTTGGTCCTCCATCTATCCCTACCCATTGACTTCTATGAAGACCTACCAGACTCAGGGTTTCTCTGCTTCCTGCATAGGCAGGGTTTATTGAAATTGTATTGAACATATATTGCGTAAATTGCGGTAGCTGCTGACTGAATACAGCCGAGCTACATAACAAGGCTATTGCAATAATGTTGAATTTAATGCATTTTTTCATGATAGGTTAATTTTATTTGGTTCCTACGTATATCGATCCTGAGAAAGGACTTATTCCACTGTCTATTAGATTTAAAATATAGAAATATGTTCCAGTTGGGACTTTACCAGAGCTACCAGCAGATCTACTGTGAGCAAAACCGTTCCAATTATTTTCATAGTCATTATTTTCATATATTAAAGCTCCCCAACGATTGAATATTTGTACTTGTACAGTAAACCCACAGCCTTCAATTCCAGTTACAGAAAAGTATTCATTCCATTGGTCTCCATTTGCGGTTACAGCTTTTGAGATTATAACTCCATCACGATCATCACATGGTAGTGTTCTACAAGAATCATTTAAAGTAACGGTAACTTCAGTTTCAGTTGGACAATCACCAGTATTAGAGGTATACATGAAGGTATAAGTATCTTGAAGTTGTTCAAATGTATAGTTACCGTCAAAATCTAGTAAAGAAGTTGGGTTAAACAGACTTCCATTTATTGTTGCATTATTTGAAATAACTGACCATGTTCCGTCAAAATCAAAATCATCATTTAAAAGAGAAAATAAATCAAAATCCAAATCCTCATCAATACATAAGTCAGCAGTTCCTCCTGTTGCACCATTCACGGCAACAAAAACTGTTTGAGTATACATTTCGGGATTACCACATTCATCAATCACAGTCCAAGTTCGAATGATTTCATAATCGTTGGTAGTTCCGTTGTTGCTAGAAGTTTCTTCAAACTCAACAGTAATTTCTGATGAACAAGCATCTTCAAACTCTAATTCTGGAGCATCGGGAATATCACCACATGAAACTGAAACTTCAGTTTCAAATTCTGTAGTTGTAACA
>NZ_JAMFLZ010000007.1:0-182568 GCF_023502325.1 Jejuia spongiicola | reverse complement strand
TATTACAGCAAACATAGTAGTAGGCGGCGATACAGTAAACACAGGTGTAGCAGGCACCTATGTAGTAACCTATAATGTAAGTGATGCAGCAGGAAATGCAGCAACAGAAGTTACGCGTACAGTAAATGTTATACCAGATACAACAGCACCAGTAATAACTTTAGTAGGTTCATCTCCAGTTAACTTAAATGTGGGCGATACTTATACCGATGATGGAGCAACAGCAAATGATAATAAAGATGGTGACATTACAGCAAACATAGTAGTAGGTGGCGACACGGTTAATACAGGTGTAGCAAGCACCTATATAGTAACCTATAATGTAAGTGATGCAGCAGGAAATGCAGCAACAGAAGTTACGCGTACTGTAATAGTAGAAGATGTACCTACCACAGTTGTATTACACGAAGGTTACTTTGAATCTGGTTGGGATGGTTGGTCTGACGGAGGAAACGATTGTGCTAGAAGACTTGATTCGAGATCATATGAAGGAGATTATTCTATTCGAATAAGAGATAATTCAGGAACGGCATCTTCAATGACTTCTCCATCATTTGACTTATCTCCATATAACGAAGTAGAATTCAGCTTTTATTTCTATGCTCACAGTATGGAAAACAATGAAGATTTTTGGCTGCAATATAATGATGGATCTGGATTTACGACTATAAAAACTTGGACAGGAGGTGTAGACTTTAACAATGGAAGCTTTAGTAATAAAATTATTGTTACGCTTAATGCTTCGCAATATAACTTAGTTAACAATGCTCAGTTTAGGCTTAGGTGTGATGCTTCTGGAAACAATGATCAAATCTTTATTGATCAAGTTGTTATTGTTGGAGACGGCACTAGTGGCTCTGCAAGAGGAACAACTAACAAAATATTGAGTATTCCAGAAGATGAAGTTGTTGTTCTAGAGAAAAACAATTTTAAGCTATATCCGAATCCAGTTAAAGGAGCAGTTTTAAACATCAAGCTTTCTAGCGGAAACAATAACATATCTTATAAAATCATTAACATGCTAGGTCAAGTAGTTAATGTAGGCAAAACAACTAAAGAAGTTATGGTTGGGAATTTAGAGGCAGGTGTTTATTATATAGAAGTAAATAACGGGAAAGAAAAAATGACTAAAAGATTTGTAAAGAGTAATTAACTTAACCTTTTAGTTTATGTTAAAAGTCCACATGGGAAACCCATGTGGACTTTTTGTTTTTTAACAAATAAGATATTTCTTACTTGCTACATGTGGAAAAACCATATTGTTAATAACTACCCTGTAATTTCATCGAAAAATTACAGAATAGTTATTTTTTTAATGTTTTTTAAATTAAATTCGGAAAAATTATAACTAAAAACTAATAATAACTCAAACCATCATTATGATTAAAAAACTACTACTACTTATTATTTTTACGAGCTTTAACGTCTCTTTTGCTCAAAATCAATTTTGGAAAAAAGAAAACCCAGCTAGTAATGCTAAAACTTTAGCAAGCAAAAAAAACCTACCAAAGACCCAAACCTATTCATTAGATGTTGAAGAACTAACCAAGGCTCTATCTAAAGCTCCATTAAGAGGGAATTTTGTCGGAGAATCTAAATTAATTATTGCGTTTCCAAATGCTGAGGGTGAATTTGAAAACTACCGTATAACTGAAGCACCAGTTATGCATCCAGAATTAGCTGCTAAATATCCAGGAATTAAATCTTACGCTGGTCAAGGAATCGACAATAGAACAGATATAATCCGTTTTAGTATTTCGCCAAAAGGGTTTCAGAGTATGCGATTATCTGCAAAAAAAGAAGCGTCTTTTATAGAACCTTATACTAATGATTTATCTGAATATACAGTTTATCGAAGAGCAGATGAGAAAGAGAGTATAAACGATTTTGAATGTGAAGTTATTGACGCCGCGCATTCTAAATTACAATCTAAAGGAGGAACAACATATAAGAATGCAGACGATGGTACGTTACGAACTTTTAGATTAGCAATGTCTGCAACTGGAGAATATACTGCTTACCATGGAGGGACTAAGGCTCAGGCTTTAGCAGCAATTAATGCAACAATGACTAGGGTAAATGGTATTTTTGAAAACGATTTTAATGTTACTATGGTATTAATTGCTAATACAGATGCGGTAATTTATACAAATTCATCTACAGACCCATATAGTAGTTCAACCTCTGGTTATAATGGAGAATTACAATCTACGTTAACAAGTGTTATAGGTGAAGCTAATTATGATATAGGTCATCTATTTGCAAATTTACAAAACAATGGCAATGCAGGATGTATAGGTTGTGTTTGTACTAACGGTAGTAAAGGAAGCGGATGGACATCATATACAACTCCATCTGGTGTAAATTTTGATGTAGACTACGTTGCTCACGAAATGGGGCATCAGTTTGGAGCAAATCACACCTTTACTTTTAGAAATGAAAGTGGTACAGGCGTACAGGCAGAACCAGGAAGTGGGTCGACCATTATGGGGTATGCAGGAATTACAGGTGCTACTGATGTACAACCGCATAGCGACCCTTATTTTCACGCGCATAGTATAAGACAAGTAACCGATAATGTAAAAACAAAATCATGTCCAACTAATACTAATACAGGGAATGCAGTTCCAACTGCAAATGCAGGAACTAATTATACTATTCCAAAAGGCACGCCTTTTGTATTAACAGGATCTGGTACAGATGCAAATTCTGGCGACGTGTTAACGTATTGTTGGGAACAAATGGATTTAGGAACTTCATCGTCCACATATCCAAGTACAACTAGAACATCTGGTCCAGCATTTAGATCGTATAGTCCATCAACAAATCCAAGCAGGTATTTCCCAAATTTAGCAACAATAAAAACAGGAGCTACATCATGGCAATGGGAAGCTGTACCTAATGTTGCAAGAACTTTAAATTTTAGATTTACTGTAAGAGACAATAGAGCTGGTGGAGCAAATAACAATAGTGACGATACAGTTATAACGGTTAATGGAACTGCGGGCCCTTTTATATTAAATGCACCTAATAGCAATGTAACTTGGAATGCTAATACAACTCAAGCGGTTACATGGGACGTTGCAGGTACTACAGGGAACGGGGTTAATGCTACTAATGTTGATATTTTGCTGTCTACAGATGGAGGAGACACCTATCCTATTACTTTAGCTTCTGGTGTTCCTAATGACGGTTCTCATGACATTGTAGTTCCAGACAATCAAGGAAGCCAAAATAGAATTATGGTAAGAGGGACAAATCATATCTTTTTCGATATTTCTAATTCTAATTTCACTATTGGTGCTCCAGTAGTTTGTAATGCTACGGTTCCATCAGGGTTGGCAGCAAGTAATGTAGTCGCTACAACTGCTACGTTAAGCTGGAATACTGTTACTGCTGCTACTTACGATTTACAATATAGAGTTGTTGGAGCATCAAGTTGGACAACTGTTGCTGTTACAGGAGCTACAACCAATTTAACAGGATTAACCGCATCAACACAATATGAAGCGCAGGTAAGAAGTAAATGTAATGGAGGTAGCAATTCTGCTTATAGTAGCGTTATCAACTTTACAACTACAGCTGTACAATTAAATTATTGTACTTCGAGTGGGAATACATCATATCAAACAGGCGTTTCTCGAGTAATATTTGGAGCGATAGACAATGCCGATGGTCCTGCAAAAAATGTTGGTTACGAAGATTTCACTAATCTTAGCGCAGCAGTTACTCAATCTTCATCTGAAAACCTTACGGTTTATGTGAATACAGATGGCAATTATAGAGTAGATGCATTTGCTTGGATTGATTGGAATCAAAATGGAGATTTCACAGACAGCGGAGAAGCATACGATTTAGGTAATATAAGTAATGTAGCTAATGGTGCACTACCAACCTTATCAATTTCTATTCCTGTAAGTGCACAGTTAGGAAGTACTAGAATGAGAGTTTCTGCTAGATATAATTCTAACCCTACTTCTTGTCAAACAAATTTTGACGGAGAAGTGGAAGATTATACAATTAATGTTCAAAGCTCTGGTCCAGATATTATAAAGCCAGTAATAACATTAAACGGAGCTTCTACAGTTAATTTAAATGTAGGACAAACCTATTCAGAATTAGGAGCTACAGCAACCGATAATATAGATGGAAATATAACAGCAAACATTGTAACTACAGGCACAGTTAATACTACAGTAGCAGGAACTTACATAGTAAATTACAATGTAAGTGATGCAGCAGGTAATGCAGCAGATCAAGTAAGTAGAACAGTTATAGTTGCTGCAGATATTGTAAAGCCGGTAATAACATTAAACGGAGCTTCTACAATTAATTTAACTATTGGAGGAACTTATACAGAGCAAGGCGCTACAGCGACTGATAATGTGGATGGAAATATAACGGCAAACATTGTAACTACAGGTACAGTTAACACTGCAGTAGCAGGAACTTACACAGTAAATTATAATGTAAGCGATGCGGCTGGTAATGCGGCAGATCAAGTAAGTAGAACAGTTATAGTTGCTGCAGATATTGTAAAGCCAGTAATAACATTAAACGGAGCTTCTACAATTAATTTAATAATTGGAGGAACTTATACAGAGCAAGGCGCTACAGCGACTGATAATGTGGACGGAAATATAACGGCAAATATTGTAACCACAGGTACAGTTAACACTGCAGTAGCAGGAACTTACACAGTAAATTATAATGTAAGTGATGCGGCAGGCAATGCAGCAGATCAAGTAAGCAGAACTGTTATAGTTGCTGCAAGCTCTACAACTACTTTGCATGAAGGATTCTTTGAATCTGGATGGGATGGATGGAGTGATGGCGGAAGTGATTGTTTCCGTTATTCTGGTTCAAGATCTTATGAAAATAGTTATTCAATAAGACTTCGAGATAATTCAGGAACAAGATCAGCGATGACTTCTCAAAATTTTAATTTAACAGCTTATAACCAAGTTGAAATTAAGTTCTATTTTTACGCGTATAGTATGGAAAATGATGAAGATTTTTGGGTACGTTATTATAATGGTTCTAGTTGGTCTACAGTGGCTGCTTATGCAAGCGGGGCAGATTTCAATAATAACACATTCTATAGTGCAACAGTAACTTTAAATTCTTCTGATGTTAACTTTGCATCTAATGCACAGTTTAGGATTCAATGTGATGCTAGTGCGAATGCAGATCATGTGTATATAGATCAAGTAACTATTAAAGGAATTACTGGAGGGTCTTCTTCTAGAGGAAATAATGATTCTATTGTGCCTTTAGGTGAGTTAAATACTAATGATGGTATTGATTTAGAAGAAAACTTCTTATTATACCCAAACCCAGTAAAAGGAGCTATATTAAATATACGTCGTCTAGACAACAAACCTATCCCATACACCATTGTTAATGTTGTTGGTCAGGTTGTTAAAAAAGGACAAGCCACAAATAAAGTGAATGTTTCTAATTTAGAAGCAGGTATGTATTTCCTTAAAATGGAAGACGGAGAAGAAACTATAACTAAAAAATTTATAAAAACTAATTAAACTTAATTTCTTTAATAAATTTATAAGCCTAGACAAACTTTGTCTAGGCTTTTTCTTTTGAACAAAATTACTGATGTAAAATTATTTAAAAACTCTAAAAGGAATCTTTATTTACATTTTAAACATGAATGATTTCTTCACTACTTAAAAGAGCATCACCACGTAGTCTTAAAAATATTTGAGCTACAGCAATGGTGTCTTTTTCACAGTAAATAATGATTCTATCTATTTCATTTTCTTTATAATAAACGCGGTACACTTCACTACCATCAATATCATCCTTTGGAGAAGGAATACCTAAAACATTGGTTAGTAATTTTAAAGAAGTATAGGTTTTATAATCACCAAACTTCCATAATTCTAAAGTGTCTAAATGAGGGACTTCCCATGGTTTTTTACCAAATAAATTAAGTTTATATGGTAGTTCAATATCATTAATTATCATACGACGTGCGATGTAAGGAAAGTCGAATTCTTTACCATTGTGTGCACAAAGCAAATGTTTAGTTTGGCTAAAATGAGAAATTAATAGATTTTTAAAATCTTTAAGAATTTTAATTTCATCACCATAAAACGAGGTTACTCTAAATTTCCTGTTTTCTCCTTGAGAGGTGAAATAACCAACAGAAATACAGATTATTTTTCCAAATTCAGCCCAAATACCGGCGCGTTCGTAAAACTCCTCAGCAGTAAATTCATCCTTTCTTTGATATTGTGACTTGTGTTCCCAAAGGGCTTGTTTTGTTTCATCTAAATCAGAGAAATATTGTGTTTCTGGAACGGTTTCAATGTCCAGAAACAATATATTTTCAAGATTGAGTTTAGAGATCATAACCTAACATTTTATAGGCCTCTTTAATATAAGTTGTTATATCATCTGTAAATGTTGCAACGGCATCTCCTGGACCTTTTGAATGCCCTAATCTTACAATAATAACATTGTCATTTGGTTCTACAAAAACATATTGCCCAAGATGCCCACGCATCATAAAAAAATGTTTATTCCCAATGGTTTTTAACCACCAGCCATAACCATATTCTGGACTTTCAGGAAAACGAGGTTTTAAAGATTTTGCTACAAAAGCAGAATCTAAAACCTGTTTTCCATTCCATTTTCCGTGGTCTTTATAGAGTTTTCCAAAACGTGCAAAGTCTTTAGCATTACTCGCAATACAGCAATAGGCTTTTACTAAATCATGATCTTCGCTATCTACTTGCCAAAGTGTTGGGTTTTCACACCCTAATGGCTTCCAAAAACTTTCGGTTAAATAGTCGTACATTTTTTTACCTGTTGCTTTTTCAATAACCATGGCTAACATTTGAGTATCTCCACTTGCATATTTATAAGAGGTTCCAGGCTCTCTAACTACTTTTAAACCTAACATCACTTTTTCTAAGTCATCATCAAAATATGCACGTGTTGTAATGGATAATGGCGAATAATATTTTTCGTCCCAATTGGTGCCAGAAGCCATACTGGACAAATCGCCAACAGTCATTTTTGCTGCAAGACCATCGCCAAATTCTGGAATAAAATCACTAACAGGTTGATTTAAACTCTTAATATAACCATCTTGAATGGCTTTTCCCATAAGACCTGATACATAACTTTTAGCCATAGAAAAGGAGTTGGTTTGAGAGTTTTCGTTAAAACCATCATAATAGTTTTCAAACCAAATACTATCATTTTTTATAATAACATAAGCAATAGTACCATTAGTTCCGTTAATGGATTTTAAACCCTCTGATTCTTCAACCGAATTGTAATTTTTGTGATTTGGCCAAGGTTGCGGCGTGCTATTTTCTATTACTTGATTATCAAATTTTTTATAATCTTCTAAATACGCTGTGGTATAACCTTGCAGATATATAGTTCTTACCGCTTTTAGTAAATAGTCAGTATCTGTTGCATAAAGTACAATGACTAATAATCCAAATAATATTACAATCCACTTAAAGAGTTTTTTCAAGAATTTCATCTGTTAATTTTTAATGTAGAACTAAAGATAAGAAAATTCTATACTATTAAAAACGTAAAGGAATAAACGGTAGTTTTACTGTCTATTCTGTTTGCGTTTGCCTTTAAAAAATGTTTTATTGGCAACATAAATAGTTTTGCGTAATTCTGCAATGGTATTGCCTTTTTTATCTATTAGAGTTGAGGTTTTTAAAATGTCCATTTCCCCATTATTAGTTATGGTTTTTTTAATAGCCTTAATTTCGTCTTTGGTAAACGTAAATTCACAATATATAGTTTCTTTTCCAGGGCGTTTGTAGTTTATAGATGCTTCTTTGTCCCAAACAATGTAATCTTTACCTAAAATATTCATAAGCTGAATCATATATATAGGGTCTGTAGCTGAAAGCATACTGCCGCCAAAAATGGTGCCTACAAAATTTCTGTTTTTCCAATTTAAAGGGATTTTAATTTTAACAAAATGTAAATCATCACTTACTTCAATAACCTTTCCTGTAGAGCGCCTGTACATAGGCGACCAATTAAAACCGTACTTGTATATTTGAGCATCAGTAAAGAATCGCTTTGCAATATTTGTAAGTACTCTGTACATTTAAAATAGAGATTGTTGCTTGTACGGGCTTTCATGTTCTAACAACCATTGTTTACGGTGTAAACCTCCTGCATAACCTGTTAAACTCCCGTCGCTCCCAATAACTCTGTGGCATGGTACAATAATCCAAAGGGGGTTTTTGCCATTAGCATTGGCAACTGCTCGTATAGCCTTAACATCGCCTAATTGTTTTGATAACTCTAAATAAGAAACTGTTTTTCCATATGGAATTTGTTCAAGTAAACCCCATACTTTTTTTTGAAAATCGGTGCCTTTTGGATTTAGATATAAATCGAATTGTTTACGAGTGCCTTCAAAATATTCATTAAGTTGAATAACGCAATCTTCTAATTCAACAGGAATAATATCAGTAATTTTTTCTTCAGAATTTAAAACAGTTATCGAAGTAATACCTTCTTTGTCACCAATAATTTTAGTGAACCCTAAAGGTGATTTGATAATACAAGTTTCCATTAATCTTCAATATTTGTCTCTCCTAAAATACCTAATTTTTTGGCTCTGGCCTCCCAATTTTTTCTAGCTTGAACTTGCAAATCGGATACGTTATCACTCTCATCCATAATCTCTAAACCAAGTAAGGTTTCAATAACATCTTCCATGGTTACTAGCCCGCTTACTGTACCGTACTCATCAACTACTAAAGCCATATGGTTTCTAGTTTCAACAAGTTGTTCGAATAATTTAGGAATAGCCATATTGCGATTTACAATAATGATATCTCGTTTAAGTTCGGATAATTTTTTAGCACCATTATTAAGAGCCATTTCTTTGAAGACATCATCTTTTAACACCAAACCTTTTATATTGTCTTCGGTATCGATATATATTGGAACTCTAGAGAAGCGAAGATTTAAGTTTTTATTAAAAAAATCTTCAACAGTTGTAGTTTCATTTTCAGTTTTCATCACTGTTCTGGGGGTCATAATATCTTTAGCCATAACGTCTTTAAACGTTAAAAGATTTTTAATTACTTTGCTTTCAGACTCTTGGAAAACACCTTCTTCATGAGCCATATCTGCCATAGCATGAAAGTCTTCTCGATTTAATACGCTACCGTGACCTTTACCACCAATAAGTTTTGTTGTGAGTTGTAATAGCCAAAGCAATCCAGTCCATTTTAACGGAAAAATTAAAACCCTTAAAGCTTTTGTTGTGAAATTTGCTAAAGCTTTCCAATAGGTAGCACCTATAGTTTTTGGTATTATTTCAGAAGCCACCAATATTAAAATAGTCATGATTGATGATACCACACCAACCATTAATTCTTCGGTAAATTCTATCCCAAAAAAGCTTTTTGTTTGTGAACCATATAGCTCCACATAAGCCACTTTTGCTTGTACTCCAACCAAAATAGCTCCTACGGTATGAGCAATAGTGTTTAAAGTTAATATGGCTATTAATGGCCTATCAACATCTTTTTTTAAGTGTTCTAAGTCTGATGCATAAGCTTTGCCTTCTTTCTTTTTTACATTAATAAATGTTGGTGTAACACTCAATAAAACAGCTTCTAGAATAGAGCATAAAAACGAAAAGAAAATAGAAATAAAGGCAAAAAATAGAAGTAATCCCATGTGATTTTTTAAAACTCTAAAGTACTAAATATTTATGAGTTTAAGTTTAATCTTTTAAAGCCTTATAAAACACTTGTTGTAATTTTGGCCTAATATTTAAATTGTAAATATTGCGGTGTGTTCTACTAGGGTAAACACGATTTGAAAGAAACACAAAAACAAGATTGTGTTTTGGGTCTGCCCAGACAAAAGTTCCTGTAAACCCTGAATGACCAAAACTTTCTGAACTTACTTGTGGAGCAGGATATGAGTCTTTAATACTTAAAGTATCGTTGCCAATTAAAGGTTTGTCGAAACCTAAACCTCGACGATTATTGTTTTCAAAATATTGAATTCTAGTAAACTCTTTTACTGTTTGAGGCTTAAAATATTGCTTACCAGCATAAGAGCCATTTTGCAAAAGCATTTGCATATATTTTGCCATGTCTTCTGCAGAACTAAATAAACCGGCATTACCTGAAACACCTCCAAAGAGGGCTGCATTTTCATCATGAACCCAATTCCTAGTGAGATCTTTTCTAACAATAGTATCAAACTCAGTGGGAACTATGGCATTTTTAAAATTTTTATGCATCGGAATATAACCAAGTGTAGTACAATCTAAAGGATCGTAAAAGTTTTCTTGAATATATTTTTGATATGATACTCCCGTAATATTTTCTATGACTTGCGGATAGATTAATGAGGCTATTCCAGAATATAAATATTCTTTTTTACCATCAGCTTTAACACGTTTAATTTTTCGATATATTTTGTGCTTAAATCTGTTTTTTATGTAAAGATTCTTATAAAATTGATTTGAATATCGCTTGCTTTTTTTAGTACGTAAAAATCTTCTTTTTATCTTACCTTTTTTTAAGGCTTCATTTAAAAAGATGATGTACGGTTTTATTCCAGACTGATGTGCCAAAAGCTCTCTAAGCGTAATATTTTTTTTGTCCTTTTGATGTTTCCAGTCGGTCCAATATTTACTAAAAGGAACATCCAGTTCTATTTTACCTTCTTCATAAAGTTTCATTAAAGCAGGTAGTGGGCCTGTTATTTTAGTTACAGACGCTAAATCGTAAACATCGTTTAAAGCTACTTTTTTAATACTATCATAAGTATGATATCCATAAGCTTGATGAAAAATAATTTTACCTTTTTTAGCGACTAATAGTTGAGCTCCAGGAAATGCTTTTTCGATAATAGCATAATGCATGATAGAGTCTACTTGAGTCTGAATGTCATTTGAATTTAACCCAACAGACTCGGGGGAATCATAAGTAAGTTGTGCACTTGCTACATGAAAACAAAACAAAATAAATAGAATTCTTAAAACGACTTTTTTAAACATGGATTCAAAACAATTATAGTTTTGACAATTTACGAAATCAATTTTACAATATCTTTAGCAAAGTAACTTGCTATAATATCAGCTCCAGCGCGTTTAAAAGCAGTGGTTGTTTCAAGCATAATTTGGTCATGATTTAACCAGCCTTTTTCAGCAGCAGCTTTAATCATAGCATACTCGCCACTAACTTGATAAACTGCAACAGGCGCATCAAATTCGTTTTTAATTTCTCGAAGAATGTCTAAATAAGCCATTCCTGGCTTTACCATAACTATGTCAGCACCTTCGTCAATATCCATTTCTGTTTCGCGAAGCGCTTCATGTCTATTAGCAAAATCCATTTGATAGGTTTTTTTATCTTTTGGAATATTTTCTAAATCTACAGGGGCAGAATCTAGAGCATCTCTAAACGGGCCGTAAAAAGCAGAAGCGTATTTTGCAGAATAACTCATAATACCAGTATCGATAAAACCTTCATCCTCTAAAGCTTCACGAATGGTTAAAATACGCCCATCCATCATATCACTAGGCGCTACAAAATTAGCCCCGGCTTTAGCGTGTGAAATACTCATTTCGGCTAAAAAATCTGCAGTATTATCGTTAGCAATTACACCGTTTTCAATAATGCCATCGTGTCCGTAAATGGAATATGGGTCTAAAGCGACATCTGTCATTACTAACATATCTGGGCACGCATTTTTTACCGTTTTAATGGCACGTTGCATAAGTCCGTTTGGGTTTAAAGCCTCTTTTCCTTTGTTGTCTTTTAAATTATCAGGAACTTTTACAAAAAGCAGTACAGATTTTAAACCAAGTTTCCAGAGCTCTTTCACTTCATTTTCTAGTAAATCTAAACTATAGCGAAAGTAATTTGGCATTGAAGCTATTTCTTCTTTAATTCCTTTGCCTTCAACCACAAATAATGGAACTAAAAAATCGTTTGGAGTAATTATAGTTTCGCGAACCAAGCCACGAATAGCTTCATTTGCTCTTAATCTTCTATTTCTTCTAAGTGGAAACATAATATTTTATTTTGATAGGTTTCGACTGCGCTCAACCTGACATTTAATTTGTATTAAACCCAATCTACAGGTTTATTTAAAACTTCTAATAATTTTTCCTCTTCACTTCCAGCTTTTGGATGATGATTGTAAACCCATTGCACATGAGGCGGCAAACTCATTAAAATACTTTCAATACGCCCATTGGTTTTTAAACCGAAAAGCGTGCCTTTATCATGTACTAAATTAAACTCTACATATCGCCCACGGCGAATTTCTTGCCAGTTACGATGTGCATCTGCATATGGTAAATCTTTTCTTTTTTCAACTATTGGAACATAAGCTTCTAGAAAGCTATTTCCAACCTCGGTTACAAAGTTATACCAATTTTCCATGGTCATGTTATCTGACGCTTTACAGTAATCGAAAAATAAGCCACCAATGCCTCGCGCTTCGCTTCTGTGTGCATTGTAAAAATATTCGTCACAACGTTTTTTATAGGTTGGATAAAATTCTGGAGAATGTTTATCACAAGCTGTTTTGCAAGTTTGATGAAAGTGAATAGCATCTTCTTCAAATAAGTAATAAGGTGTTAAATCTTGTCCGCCACCAAACCAACTATCTGCAATATCGCCATGCTCGTTATACATTTCAAAGTAACGCCAATTAGCATGAACCGTTGGGACCATAGGGTTTTTTGGATGCAACACTAAGCTTAAGCCGCAAGCAAAGAAATTTGCATCGGAAACTCCAAAATGCTTTTGCATTGTTTCAGGTAATTTGCCATGAACTGCTGAGATGTTTACTCCTCCTTTTTCAAAAACATGTCCATTTTCTATAACACGTGTTCGTCCGCCACCACCTTCTGCACGTTTCCATATATCTTCCTGAAATGTAGCTTTACCATCAATAGCTTCTAGTCTAGAAGTAATGATGTCTTGTAAATCTTGAATATATTGGTAAAATGTATTTTTCATTATTTTAAATCATCGATTTATTACAATATGTTGCTGCTTCAAAATCTCGAATATTAATAGCGATAAATGGAATATTAGGAAACATCGTTTTAAGACCAGCTACAATTTGTTTTGAAAGTTTTGCTTTTTGATGTGTAGTTCTGCCTTCCATAATGTTAGCAAATACATGAATAAAAGAGGTTTCTTTTCCCCCAACTAAATAATTATCCATAAAAGGATTAAGACGTACTTTAATATCGTTTTCCTCAAATAAACCTGAGTCGTTGGCATCATTATGAACCTGAAGCGTAACAGACTTAGGGTCTTGTATTTCTAAAATATCTTTTGAGCAATCAATTACAAAATGTGGCATATTATATTAGGGTTCTATTTCGTTATATAATTCATAGAGTTCCATGTTTAAAGGCTTCTCTCCTGGCGGTGTAAATTCATTCTTTAGTGTTTTTTTCCAGATATAATCACAATTTTCAGCAACTTTTACACTTGCAAAATTATCTTTATGTACAATAATTTGAAGTGTTTTTAAACCTAATTCTTTAAAGGCATATTTAGATAATGTATTTACCGCTTTTGTTGTTAACCCTTTGCCTTCAAATGGATAGCCTATACAATAAGCAAACTCACCTTGTTTTTTAATGGAATCGATTTCTTTTATATAAATTAAGCCTGCTAATTGGTTTGTGTCTTTTTGTTTTAAAGTAAACAAAAACTCTTCTCCCGATTTAAATTGATAAGCTTTTTTCTCAGTAAAAAGCCTTGATAAATCTGGAGTTAAATTTTGTTCTAAAGTTTTAGGAAAATACCGTTTTAGTCGGTCTTCATTTGAAACCGCAAAATTGCAAATATTCCAAGTGTCTTCAGTTTTTATGGGTTCTATATAATATGACTCTAAATCAAACAACATTTTCAATTTTGTTTTTAAGTTGTAAAGCTTCAACAGTTCTTATTGATGCAGCGGTAACCGATAATGGTAATACCAAAATAACCCCAATAAAAGGAATTAGGAGGCATAATATAAAAACAATTCCATTACCAATCGCTAATCCACGATGTTTACGAACAAATTGAATACTATCAGAGTATTTATAATGGCGCTCTAAAGTATAATCCATATTACCAAACCCAGCATAATATGCTTGAACCATAAATAATAATATTGTTGAAAATATATTAACTACAGGAATAAACTTTAGAAGTAAAATAGGAATGGTTAATATTAATTCCATCAGTAAGTTTCTGCCGTTTATACGAATACCTCGCCAAAGTTGTTGCATGAACGAGGTGTCCCTATGAGAATGCGCAGGATTTCCTGTTAAATGTGCTTCAATTTTCTCTGAAACGGGACTCATAAACGGCGCTGATAAAGCCATTATAATATGCTTGAAAAGGATAAGCCCAATAACTAAAACAATAAGGCCTCCTAGTATATTGCCAATTGTAGTAAAAGTTTCTTTGCCCCAGTCCCAAATCCAAATTTTCGCTATAAAACCACCAATATTATCAGATAATCCATAAGCTGAGCCAAAAATAATGATTGCAGTAATGAAGCTAATAAGCATAGGAATGGCAAAATATTTCCAAAGCTTTAATTTAGAAATAAGGCTAAAAGCACCAAAATATGCTTTGATCCCTAATGATATGTTTTTAAACATTTTTGCTTTTTAAATAATCGTTTTTTAGCAAACCAAAATACATAACATCTTCAAACTTATCTTGAAAACCTTTGTATTCTTCTCGCAAAACACCTTCTTTTTGAAATCCGTTTTTTATGGCTACTTTTTGACTTCCAATATTATCAGGAGCAATACGCAGAAACACTTTATTCATTTGTAATACTTCAAAACAATATGTTACAACTTCTGATGTGAATTTTGATACAATACCTTTTCCTGCAGTTTGTTTTGAAATAAAATAACCTATCTCACACTTTTTTACGCTGTTGTCAATATTTTTGATATTAACTAAACCGACGAGGTTGTCTGTTTGCGTGTTTTTTATAAAAAAAGAAAAACATCTCTCTTCACTTTCTTCTGAGACCCATTCATCAAATAGCATTTTTGCTCCTTGTTGTGTCTCACACCTTTTTACAGTTCCTGCAAATCCTTTTTCTATATATGTTTTATTGGCATAGATTAAATCTAAGAATGCTTCAAATGAAATTGAATTAATACGTTCTAATTTATAATCTAAATGGCTCACAAGGCACAGATTAACTATTATATTCTTTTACAGCATCAATAAACGCTTTAGCATTATCTAAGGGAATATTAGGTAAAATACCATGCCCTAGGTTTACAATGTATTTGTCTTTACCAAAGTCGTTAATCATTTGATGCACCATTTTCTTTATCTCAGCAGGTGGAGACAACAGTCTTGATGGATCGAAATTACCTTGAAGTGTTATATTACCACCAGTTAAATAACGTGCATTTCGTGCAGAACATGTCCAGTCTATCCCTAAAGCGGAAGCATTAGATTTTGCCATATCTCCAAGCGCAAACCAACATCCCTTTCCAAAAGCAATTACAGGTGCATCATCTTTTAAAGCTTCTATAATTTGGTTTATGTATTGCCAAGAAAATTCTTGATAATCAGTTGGAGAAAGCATACCTCCCCAGGAATCGAAAACTTGAACAGCATTTACGCCAGCATTTACTTTTTCTTTTAGATAAGCAATTGTTGTATCGGTTATTTTTTGGAGTAATTGATGTGCTGCTATTGGGTTTGTAAAACAAAACTCTTTGGCTTTATCAAAATTCTTGCTGCCTTGACCTTGAACACAATAGCAAAGTATCGTCCATGGTGAACCTGCAAAGCCAATTAGAGGAACTTCATCATTTAATAATTCTTTAGTAGCTTTTATAGCTTGATAAACATAGTCTAACTCAACTTTTACATCTGGCACTATTACATTATCTACATCTTTTTGAGTTCGCACAGGGTTTGGTAAATACGGGCCAAAATTTGGTTTCATTTGTACCTCGATATTCATAGCTTGTGGAATCACTAAAATATCACTAAACAAAATGGCAGCGTCCATTCCGTATCTACGAATAGGTTGCACTGTAATTTCGCTAGCTAATTCTGGAGTTCTACACCGTGTAAAGAAATCGTATTTCTCGCGAATTGCTATAAATTCTGGTAAGTAACGTCCTGCTTGACGCATCATCCATACTGGGGGGCGATTAACAGTCTCTCCTTTTAGTGCTCTTAAAAATAAATCGTTTTTTATGCTCATATTTTTTTGTAATTCTCGCGAAGGCGGGAATCTTTTTTTTGTATTGACGTTTATTATTTAAACGTAATTTTCATTAACTAACTCAATGACACTTTCTACAGTTGGCACTTTAGCAATTCTAACATCTTTAAAATGTTTTTTTGCTTCTTTTGCTGTGGTTTCACCTATACAAAATGCAATAATTTCTTCACTGTTTTTTTGAATATAACTTTGCACTGTTGATGGACTATAAAACATAACACCTTCAATAGAATCATCAATTTTTATAGCATCAAACTTTGTTTGATAGGCTTCAACCTCGTTAACCTTTATATTATTGGTTTCCAAAATGGTTGGCAAATCATCAAGTCTTAAATTACTGCAAAAATAAGTAACTTCAGTTCCTTCAATATATTCGACTAAGTACTGTGCTAATTTTTTTGCATTCTTTTCAAAGTGAGTAACTTTGCCAATTTTTTGTTCTATTAACCGCTTTGTACGTCTTCCAACACAGTAAATATTTTTAAACTGTAATTCTGCTGCAGAATAATTAGTAACTAAAGACTCAACAGCGTTTTTACTAGTAATAACAACATTTTTAATTTCGTTTTTTAAAAACCTAGGATGAATTCTATTCAAACTTATTTTTATAAAATCGTTGCTTTCAACTTTTACTTTTTCATGAAATAGTAAGCGTTGACTTTCGGTAAACGATTTTGAGGAATATACATTGGTTTTCTTATTAGAATGTTTAATGGTGTCCATTAAACGTTTACCGCCACGCTCAATAACAAAATCGGCACAAAATTGGGCTATATCACTATGCTCTCCTAATTTTTTTACTCGTGTAACGTCTATACGTTTAGAGCCATTTTCACTTAATAAAACGCCTTTAAAGTTTATTTCTTCGTTCTTAATATATGCAAGTGCGCCAATAGGAGCTGTACATCCTCCTTCTAATTTGTTTAAAAACTCACGTTCAATGGTAGTGCAAATCTCGGTTTCCTCATGGTTAAGCTCAGCACAAATAGTTCTTACTTCTTCGTCTTCTTCTAAAGCAGTAATCATAATAGCTCCTTGAGCAGGTGCAGGAATCATCCAATCTAAATTAATAGCTTCTTCTGGTCTTATACCTATACGACCAATACCAGCAGCTGCGAAAATGGCGCCATTCCAATTTTCATTATCCTCTAATTTCTGTAAGCGCGAATTCACATTGCCTCGTAAATCTACAATTGTATGAGTTGGATAACGATTTAGCCACTGTGCTTTTCGGCGTAAGCTACCAGTTGCAATAACCGCTTTTTTAGCACTTAAAAACTCTTCGTTATTTTTGTAAACTAAAGTGTCGTTCACGTTCCCGCGTTTTAAAACAGCAGCTTGTACAATTCCTTTTGGTAAAACTGTTGGCACGTCTTTTAGCGAATGCACAGCAATATCAATGTCATTATTTAACATAGCGATATCTAGAGTGCGTGTAAAAATACCGGTAATCCCTAGCTCGTATAATGGTTTGTCTAAAACAATATCACCAGTAGCCTTTACAGGAACAAGTTGTGTGCTATGGCCAATGTTTTCAAGTTGTTGTTGTACTATTTTGGCTTGCCATAGTGCTAATTCACTATCGCGAGTGCCAATTCTTATGGTTTTAGACATTTTTTGTAGAAGGTTCTAACTGAAACACTTTTTTTATAAGTTCAAGACTTTCGTCTGTAGAAATGTTGTCATCTTTTAAATGATGAGCGAAATGATTTGTGATTTTCTGAATGATGTTATTACTAATTATTTCAGCTTGCTGTTCGTTGAAGTCTGACAACTTTTTTCGTTGTGTATCTAACTCAGCAACTTTAAAATCGTTTAGTTTATGCTTTAAAGCTTTAATTGTAGGTGCAAATTTTCTGGTTTCTAACCACTCATTAAACTCTGTGTTCACATCTTCTATTATAGATTCTGCTAAAGGAATATGCTTTTTCCTTTCCTCTAAAGTTTGATCAGTCATTTTAGATAAATGATCTAAATGAACCAAGGATACATTTTCTAGTTCACTTACATTTTCATCTACATTTTTAGGAATCGATAAGTCTAGAATAAGTAATGGATTTGTAGATTGAATAATGTGCTTGTCTATTGTAGGTCGTTGCGCCCCAGTTGCAACAATTAAAATGTCAGTTGTGTTAATTTCTTCCTGTAAATTAGCATAATCTTTAACAACTAAATTAAACTTTCCAGCAATTTGTTCAGCTTTATTTTTCGTTCTGTTTATTAAAGTAATATGCTCATTTTTAGTATGTTTTACAAGGTTTTCGCATGTGTTTCTTCCTATTTTTCCAGTGCCAAAAAGAAGAATATTTTTGTTTGAAACACCCTCAATTGTATTTAAAATATATTGAACTGATGCAAATGATACTGAAGTAGCGCCAGAAGAAATATCGGTTTCGGTTTTAATACGTTTACTAGCTTGAATCACTGCATTTACCAAACGTTCAGAAAATGGGTTTAGCAAACCAAATTTTCTTGAAAGTTTTGCACTCTTTTTAAGCTGGCTAATAATTTCAAAGTCGCCCAAAATTTGGCTATCTAAACCAGAGCCAACACGAAACATGTGAGCAATAGCTTCCTTGTTTTTATAAACGTATGCTACTTTTTGAAATTCTTCAACAGTGCCTCTTGTATTATCACAAAGCAATTGAATAAGCTGAAAAGGGTGTTGAGCAAAACCATAAATTTCGGTTCTGTTACAGGTTGAGGTTACTACCAAACTTTCAATATCATTTTCTTTGGCTTGATTTATAAGTGCTAACTTCGAATCTTCATCCAAACTAAAGCGTCCTCTTATTTCGGCATCAGCTTTTTTATAACTTAAACCAATAGAATAAAAGTAATTACTTCTAGATATATTATATTTTTGCATTTAGTGTTTTGTAATTTCAATAGCAAATGTAAATTTATGATTATAAAAAAAACAACGCTAAAAGAACTTTTAATATCGTTTCGAGTTTTTTATGCTTATTTTTTTATATAATATGATAAATGTCATATTTTTGTAGTGAAATCAGTGGTTTTTGATTGTTTAGTTTAGAATGAATCTAAATAAAGTAAAATGAATAGTGAGGAAATTGCAAAAAAAAATGTCGCTAGAGGGGCTTTTGTAGAAACTCAAGTAGATGATGGCTTTTTAGTTTTTACTTATAAGAACGATGATAATCGGGTTCAAAAAGTTACAAGACATATAGATAGCGATTACATTCAGTTCCATTTTTGTGTAAAAGGATCGAGTAAATTTATTTTTAATGAAGGCAGATATGCTTTAAATATTCAAGAAGAAAACTCATTATTACTTTACAATCCACAGCGTGATTTACCTATTGATTTGGAAGTGGATCCAAATTCTTGGATGGTTTCCATTTTAATTTCTATTAAAAAGTTTCATGGGTTATTTTCTCAAGAGGCTGATTATATTTCATTTTTAAACGAAGATAATAGAGATAAAAAATATTATAAAGATGGTGTTATATCACCTTCAATGGCAATTGTTTTAAACCAGTTAATAAGTTTTAATCTTAATCAATCTATAAAAAGCCTTTATTTTACAGGAAAAGCATATGAGTTGTTAAGTTTGTACTTTAATAGAAGCGAAGATGCAAATGTAGAACAATGCCCCTTTTTGGTTGATGAAACCAATGTAATTAAGATAAGAAAAGCAAAAGATATTGTTATTTCTAGAATAGCAGAACCGCCTAGTCTACAAGAGCTTGCAGATGAGATAGGATTGAATTTAAAAAAGTTAAAAGAAGGGTTTAAACAAATTTATGGCGACTCGGTTTTTAGTTTTTTGTTTGATTATAAAATGGAAGTCGCTAGAAAATTATTAGAAGCTGGCGAGCATAATGTAAATGAGGTTGGGCATAAAGTAGGATATAGTACTTCTAGCCATTTTATTGCTGCTTTTAAAAAGAAATATGGCACAACTCCAAAAAAATATTTAATGTCTCAGACATAAAAATTATATATGAAAGGAATTTTACTAGTAAACCTTGGCTCTCCAGACAGTCCAGATCCAAAAGATGTAAAAAAATATTTAGGCGAATTTTTAATGGACGAGCGTGTTATCGATATCCCGCTAGTAGCAAGAACAGCCTTAGTAAAAGGTATTATATTAAATACTAGACCCAAACAATCAGCTGCAGCATATAAAAAAATATGGTGGGACGAGGGTTCACCACTTATTGTAATTTCTGAACGACTCCAAAATAAAATTCAACAGCAAGTTGACATACCAGTTTCATTAGCAATGCGCTATGGTAGCATGACTATAAAAAAAGGGCTTCAAGAGTTAGTTGATAAAGGTGTAGATGAGGTTTTGCTTTTTCCATTATATCCTCAATTTGCTATGGCAACAACCGAAACTATTACGGTATTAGCCGAAGAACTTAGGCAACAATATTTCCCAAATATTTCCATTGAATCTGTTCCCGCATTTTATAATAAACCAGATTACATCGAAGTACTTTCAAATTCGATAAAAAGTCATTTAGAAAATAAACAAATAGACCATTTATTGTTTTCATACCACGGTGTTCCAGAAAGGCATATTCGAAAAAGCGATGTTACAAAATCGCATTGTAAAATAGATGGAAGTTGCTGCGAAACACCAAGCAAAGCGCATGAGTTTTGCTACAGACACCAATGTTTAGAAGTAACAAGATTAGTTGCTAAAAAACTTGATTTAAAAGAAGCCACATATTCTACCTCATTTCAATCACGTTTAGGGTTCGATCCATGGCTATTACCGTATACAGATAGAACTATAGAACGTTTAGGTAAACAAGGCGTAAAAAACATGGCAATAGTAACTCCTGCTTTTGTGAGCGATTGTTTAGAAACTTTAGAAGAAATAGCGATGGAGGGGCAAGAGATTTTTCATGAAGTGGGGGGTCAAGATTTTATAACAATACCATGTTTAAATGACGATGTTGCATTTGTTGATTTGTTATCAAATTGGATTAATAAATGGACTAATACAAAAATTGAAACCACTTAACCATGGACTATTTTTTAGGGTATTATAATTATATAAAAGCACTGCATCTTATTTTTATAATTACATGGTTTGCAGGATTATTTTATATTCCGCGCTTGTTTGTATATCAAATAGAAGCTTTCCATAAACCCTCACCAGAAAAAGAAATTTTAGGAAAACAATTAAAGTTAATGGCAAAACGGCTTTGGTATATTATCACTTGGCCATCTGCTATATTAGCAACACTTTTTGCCATTATTCTACTTGTTTTAAACCCCGCTTTGCTATATTTAGTTTGGATGCAGGTTAAACTAGGCTTTGTGGTATTACTAATTATTTATCACTTAAAAACGCATCAATATTTTAAGCAATTACAAAATGACGTTGTTAAAAAATCATCAAGTTTTATGCGTATTTGGAACGAAGGAGCAACTCTTATCCTGTTCGCTGTTATCTTTTTAGTCATCTTAAAAAGTGCTATAAACTGGATTTTTGGAGTATTAGGCATCATTGTTTTAGGAGTGCTTTTAATGTTAGGATTTAAACTTTATAAAAAAATTAGAGAAAAAAACACTGAAGCTTAATTTATTATAGCGTTACCCTATCGGGTCGGGCTATTCAATACAATCTTTTTACTCGTGCCTCATAAAAAGGATTTCCTTTTCTATCCCTAACGCACCTATCTATTAAGTTCTGTTTTTTTTAAATCAACCTAAAGCTGTTTGGTTTGATTATTGCTATATTTATGCAATCGCAAAACCTCTAAATGAAACTAAAAAAGCTCTCTTTACGTACACGTATTTTTTTAACCATGATTTTGCTGGTGCTATTGGCGTCTATACTTATTGCTGTTATAGCCATTTATCAATACAAAGAAGAAACCAAAGATTATCACAAACAACGGTTAGAGCGTAAAGAACAAAGTATAAAAACACACATAAATAGAGTTTTAAATAGTAGACAAAATACATGGGAAATTAAAACAGAAAATGTTCCACTAATTTTTAAAGAGGAGATATCGAATATTGCCGAAATACATAGACTTCAAATAAATTTGTACGATTTAGAAGGGTCTCTTTTAATCACATCAAGAGCAAACTTACAGCCAAATTTAAAAGATAAATGTATTGATGCAGAGATTCTAAATAAAATATCAAACACTGTAGAACTAAATAGCATAACTGGATTAGCAGAGCATAGGTATGTTGATAAGCATCAAGAAAACGGCGAAACGTTTCAATCATCATATACTTTTATTAAAGATCAAAAATCTAAGTCGTTAGCCATATTAAATATTCCGTATTTAGAGAAAGACGATTTTCTTTCTAAAGAACTTAATGAATTTCTTGAACGAATAACTTATGCCTATTTGTTTGTTTTACTTATGGCAATTGGAGTTGCGTTTTTACTATCAAAATATATTACAAAATCGTTAAAAACCATTAGCGATAAAATTAACGCAACACGATTAGAAAAACGCAACGAAAAAATTGATATTGATGACACAAGCGAAGAAATTTCAACACTTGTAAAATCATATAATAGTATGATTGACGAGCTTGAAGAAAGTGCGGTACAGTTAGCCAAAAGCGAACGAGAGCAAGCTTGGAGAGAAATGGCAAAACAAGTAGCGCACGAAATTAAAAACCCATTAACACCAATGCGTTTAACGGTACAGAATTTTCAACGAAAGTTTAACCCAGAAGAAGAAAATATTCATAAAAAAGTTGATGAATACAGTAAAACGCTAATTCAGCAAATAGATACTATGAGCTCTATTGCTTCAGCATTTTCCAACTTTGCGAAAATGCCAGCACAGCAAAATGAGACCTTAAATGTGGTAAACATTGTCAAGCTAGCTTTAGATATTTTTAATGAAGATTATATTCACTTTCAAGCTGAAGAAGAAGAAATTATTGCCAAGTTAGATAGAACACAGCTTATTAGAGTGGTAACTAATTTAGTAAAAAACGGAATTCAATCCATACCAGAAGGCAAGGAGCATCCTAGCGTGGTTATTCAAGTAACTTCAGAAAATAATCATGTTAATATCATAGTTTCAGATAACGGGAAAGGCATTTCTGAAGAAAACAAATCGAAAGTTTTCGAACCTAAGTTTACTACAAAAACGAGTGGTATGGGACTCGGTTTAGCTATGGTACAAAATATTGTTGAAACTTATAAGGGAAGCATTACATTTACATCAGAAAAAGATAAAGGGACAGTGTTTAAAGTCTCTTTTCCAAAAGAATAAAATTATGAATTACGAAAACATTTTAACGTCGTTTCAAAACGGAATTACAATTATAACCATAAATCGCCCAACAAAATTAAACGCTTTAAATAAGGCAACAATTAAAGAATTACATGAGGCTTTTAAAAGTGCTAATGACGATATAAACACAAAAGTTATTATTGTAACCGGTAGCGGCGAAAAAGCATTTGTTGCTGGAGCAGATATTTCTGAATTTGCTGATTACGATTCTAAAAAAGGTAAAAAACTAGCTAAAAAAGGACAAGAGCTGTTGTTTAATTTTGTTGAAAATTTATCTACGCCAACTATTGCTGCCGTTAACGGTTTTGCTCTTGGAGGAGGTTTAGAATTGGCCATGGCTTGCCATTTTAGAGTTGCTAGTAGCAATGCAAAAATGGGCTTGCCAGAAGTATCGCTTGGGGTTATTCCAGGTTATGGAGGTACACAGCGTTTACCTCAATTAATTGGCAAGGGACGCGCTATGGAACTTATTATGACGGCAGGTATGATAGATGCTAACCAAGCACTTAATTATGGTTTGGTAAATCATGTAACTACTCCAGAAGAATTGCTACCACAATGCGAGAAAATAGCAGGCAAAATAGCACGTAATTCTTCAGTGGCTATTAGCGCAGCAATTAAAGCAATTAACGCCAATTTTAAAGACGGTTTAGATGGTTTCGAGGTTGAAATTTCAGAATTTGGTGATTGTTTTGATACCCCAGATTTTACCGAAGGCACTACCGCTTTTTTGCAAAAACGAAAAGCTGACTTTCTTGGGAGATAGAGATATACCTTTAAGTTGTTAAGAATAATTACTATTATTTTAAAAGGTTCGTTTAACGGTCTCGTGTATGGTTTGTTGCGAGTTTAAGCAACTAATTTAGTAAACAAAAACGAACGCGAGAAAATTCTGAAGGAATTTTCCAAGTAGGCAATCACCAAAGCAATTAATTATACACGTTGTTGTGTACAGTATTTTGTTTTCTAATTTTAGCTATTATTGCATCCCTTGTTTTTGAATAAAACTTTTCATCAGTATTAAAACCTCGGATGCAATGGTTGTTTCGATACTATCTATTTCTTCTGGTAAACCTGTTTTTGCTGGTTGAAGCATGTGGTTGAGATCTGGAATTAGTTCAGAAGTGACCTCGGTATTACCTGCTTCTTTAAGAGCTTTATCAATAGCAGCCATAGAAGCAACACCAGGAACATTCAAATCTAATGTTCCTCCAATAGATAACACTGGACAGCGAACTTGCCTGAGGTAATCTTCCGGACTTGGCCCTTCCCAGAACTCTCTAAAAGATGGTCTGGCGTAGTATTCTATGTAACCGTACTTAATTTCATCATCCAGAGCTTCTCCTGTCAGACCCTTTAACCAAGAAAGATCTTTACGGTTTCGAAAGGCCAAATTATAAATAGAATCCTCCATTACTTGTCCAAGTTCCATATCCAAAGCTATAGTAATTATAGAATCATTGACTTGAGATTCTCGTAAAATCTGCTCTTCTGAATAGCCTCTTGCCCTAGCCATCCCACTGGAATACAAACTATCTGCCAAGGGATAAGGCAATCCCGGTGCGCCCAGTAGGATTATAAAATCCAATTCCTGTTCGGCAGCAATCATTGGAACTAAAGAACCTCCTTCACTATGTCCTGCAATTCCAATGGTATTAAAATCAATATCTTTCCTATCTTTTAGGTATTGAGCAGCACTCCACCCATCTGAAGCAAAATCATCATAAGTGGCCTCATCAAAATCGCCTTCAGACTCTCCACAACCTCGTTTGTCATAACGCAATACCGCTATGCCATTCCTACTTAAATAATCGGTCATGGTCAGAAAGGTTTTATGACCATAAACTTTGTAATCGCGAACATTCCGCCCTGATCCGTGCATGAGCACTACAGCCGGATAGGACTGGGATTCTGTATCCGGATAGGTAAGTGTGCCACGAAGCATGATACTGTCCTCAACATTTTTAAACTCTATTGTTTCACTCTTATAGGGAATAGGCGATTTCAGCGGCTTATTTCGAAAGTAGGTGGCAGCATCAGCATCAGATTTTTCTTCTTTTGGCTGATTAATACAACTCCCTAAAACAATCAACACAATTATACACAGTATGTTTTTCATAATTCAAAAATTAGAGTTCATTTTATACAAATAATTGTTGTTTAGTGTTTATAAATTTCAAAACACGCCAATATTGTACACAATGTTCTTTACGGATATGCGTCGTTTTAATGACTTATATCCGACGTTAAACGAAGTTAGCTAAATTTTCTGACAAAGTCAAGTTGAACCTATACCGTTGTTTGTCCTAGTATTTTTAATAATAAAATCTCGATATATTGAGAATGTTAATAACCCGTTTTTGTTTTAACATTTTTCAATACAAATTATAAGTAATTTTAAAGAGCTTACAAAAAAAGCATTCAACCCTTAATTTTACTATAATGAACCCAAAATCTGCCATAAAAGGACGTGGTGCACAGCTTAATGTACCCAATCGTTTCTTCGAATTAAGTCATGAAATGCGTGATGACTTCTTAGAGTTCTGCCAAAAAGAAGGCGAAGAAAGTGATAAAAATAAAACACTTTATTTAGAAGTGTTTCCCAAAACGATAGTCAATAAAGTTGAGAGTCCAGATGTGGGGATGATGTATTCTATGAATGCCTATCAAGGTTGCGAACACGGATGTATTTATTGCTATGCGAGAAATTCGCATGAGTTTTGGGGGTACAGTGCAGGCTTAGATTTTGAGCGTAGAATTATGGTAAAGAAAGACGCTCCAAAACTATTAGAAACTTTAATAAAAAAGAAAAACTGGAAAGCTCACCCAATAGTAATGTCTGGAAACACAGATTGTTATCAGCCAGCTGAAAAACGGTTTAAAATTACAAGACAATGTTTAGAGGTATTTTTAAAGTACAAGCACCCTGTAGCTATCATTACAAAAAACGCTTTAATACTTCGTGATTTAGATATTTTAAAACAATTGGCAAAAGATAATCTAATAGGAGTAAATATGTCTATTACGTCGCTATCTGAAGATACTCGACGTATTCTAGAACCTAGAACGGCAACAATAAAAAAGCGATTAGAAACAGTTAAAATATTAAGCGAAAACGGTATTCCAGTAAACGTGATGTTAGCACCAATAATTCCGTCAATAAATAGTCATGAAATTTTGCCATTAGCTAAAGCAGCATCAGAGCATGGTGCGTTTGGCATAGCCCATACCATTGTTAGGCTTAATGGAGCAATAGGTGAAATTTTTACCGATTGGATAAAAAAAACAATGCCAGATAGAGCAGAAAAGGTGTTACATCAAATAGAAAGTTGTCATGGCGGAACCCTAAACGATAGTCGGTATGGAGCCAGAATGCGAGGTCAAGGTAAAATAGCAGAGCAAATTAATATGCTGGTGCGCTTAGCCAGAAAGAAACATTTTAAGAATAAAATTATGCCTAAACTAAATTGTGATTTGCATGAGCCATATAAAGTAGGGCAGTTAAAATTGTTTTAAAAAAAGTGGGCTATTACAGCCCACTTTTTCAAACTAAACTAAACTAAATAAGACATCAATATCAATTATATATTAATGTGTTTTTCAAACGTTCTGCCGTCACTTTTAAAAATAACTTTATAGTTTCCTTTTTCTTTTTCATCTAACTTATAGATTCGTTCAATTTTTTGAGTATCCTTTATTTCTTCAGAATAAATTTTTGTGTTTTTATAATAGATATCAATCATAAGTGGTTCTTTATTTAAAGATAACTTTGTTATAAATAAGCGATTATCTATTGCTTTTAATAAAGGCTTAAACACAGATTTACTCGCTTCTTTTTTAAACTCTACCATGTTTGTTTTTACAACAAATGGAATGGTTTTAATCTCTACGTCTTTTTCTAGCTCAAAAAAGTAATAACCATCTGGAAGTGTTGTTAAATCAAAGCTTTTAATATAAACTCCTGCTTGTTCAATAAATTCTTTATATAATATTATTCCGTTGTTGTCTATAATAGATAACTGATTTCCTTTTTTTACATTTTTTAAAGTGATCGAAGTTTTTTTAGCTTCATTATTAATGTTATAAGAAATACTATTTGCGTAGCTTATAACTGTAGCAAGCATTGCTAGTGTTAAGGTTCCTTTTTTAATGTTTTTAATTACGTTTTTCATGATTTGGATTTTTAATAACGTTCAACGATACAAAGGTATATTAGGAAGAAGCTGTATAAAACATCAATTTTGATGAATATATGTGCTAAATTATCTGTTAAATTAATGTTAACTGTATGTTAAGTTAAAATAGCATATATTTAAATCAAATTAACACACAATTCATGTGTAATAAATAGTAATTTTGCTTTAGAATAATCAATTCATGATTAATAAGAAACCTACTTTTGAAAAAGTAAACCCTAGTTTTGGAAGCTCGTTATTAATTAAACAGCATTCAGAAAGAGTAAACAACAAATTTGCTTCTTGGCATTTTCACCCTGAATTAGAGTTGGTATATGTAAATAAGGGAAAAGGGAAAAGACATATAGGAAATCATTTGTCTTACTTTAATAATAGTCAATTAATTTTAATTGGCTCAAACTTACCTCATAATGGTTTTACAGATAGACTTACAGTTAATGGCTCAGAAACTATAGTACAGTTTAAACCAAATTTTTTGGGAAATGACTTTATTGATATTCCTGAGATGACAGCTATAACCGCTTTGTTTGATAAAGCAAAAAAAGGAATACTTTTTAAACCAGAGGCTAAGAGAAAAGTTGGGTATAAGATTGAAAGACTTATTGAATATGAAGGGTTAAAGCGTATTCTGAAGTTTTTAGAAGTATTAAATTATTTAGCAACAACTGATGAATATACTTTATTGAATGCTAATGGGTTTGCTTTTGAGGCAGAACCACAAGACAGTGCAAAAATTGATATTATATTTAAACATATCAATAAAAACTTCCATAGGCATATTAGTTTAGATGAGATCGCAGATAAAGTAAGTATGACAGTACCTGCTTTTTGTAGGTATTTTAAAAAATCTACAGGAAAAACATTTACAAAACTAGTTAATGAATATAGAGTTGTACATGCTACTAAATTATTGAATGAAAGCCAGATGAGTATTGCTGATATTTGTTATGAATGTGGGTTTAATAATTTTTCACATTTTAATAAACAGTTTAATGAAATTACTGGCAAAAGTGCATCACAATACAGAAAAGAAATTAAATTAATTATACAAGAAAGCTAAAGCCATGGAGGATAAAATAGACAATACATTAGCGTACTACTATCATAAAAGAAATGAAATACTTAATTTTATTAATACAAATGATTGTTTAGTTCCAGATCAAATTATTGAAAAAGGGGAAGAGTTGGCTGTTTTAGAATATAAGATTACAGCATTACAGATTGCAAAAGAGAACTAATTAATACTGTTTTAGCTAGACTTTACCATCCCACTCGCTATAAAACTGATCTAGAAAACCAACCATATAGTTATGGCGTTCTTTAGCAATTCTTTTTCCAGTTTTAGTATTCATTTTATCTTTTAAAAGTAACAGTTTTTCATAAAAATGATTAATGGTTGGAGAAGTAGAGGTTTTATACTCAGCCTTAGTCATTTTTAAACTGGGTTTTATTGAAGGATCAAAAAGTTTTCTGTTTTTAAAACCCCCATAATTAAAGCAACGAGCAATACCAATAGCGCCAATAGCATCTAGTCTGTCTGCGTCTTGTATCACATCTAATTCTAAGGATTTAAACTTTTGCCCTTTTTCCAGCGATTTATTAAAAGAAATGTTTTCGATTATGTTTACAACATGTTCTATAACAGTAGAATCTACATTTATTTTAAACAAAAATTCACGAGCTATTTTTGGACCAATAGTATCGTCGCCGTCATAAAATTTGCTATCGGCAATGTCGTGTAATAAGGCTCCCAATTGAACAACAAATGAATCTACATTTTCATTTTTAGAGATATGTATAGCGTTATTATATACTCTTAGGGTGTGAAACCAATCATGCCCTCCTTCTGCATTAGTAAGAGTTTCTTTTACAAAGGCTTTGGTTTTATTTATTATTTCTTTAGAAGTATGCATAGCATAAAAATAAAAATTCCTTTCAATTAAGAAAGGAATTGCATTATAAATTAAATATAATTAATAACCTATTTAATTATTGCTGGCTCAACCCATTTAAACTCAAATGAGTTTTCTGGAATTTTAATTCTGTCAGCCAATCGTAGCATTCTGCTTGGAAGCTTCATTAAGTAGTCTCTTGCTTTTTCAGCTTCATCTGTTAAATTGGTAATTTTATCAATTTCCCAACGATCAATTAATTTTTGTAATATATCAACATAGTCTTTTGAAGTATAAACCCCAATACGTTGCGCAGTATTTGAAAACTCTTCGAAAGCAGTTCCAATTTTACCTCCAGATTCTCTTAAAAATACAGCTGGCATAGTAATTTTTTGTTTCATCATATAATGAAATGCCATCATCATTTGGCTTGGATCCACTTTAAAAATACGTTCAACAAACTCAGAATATGCATGGTGGTGCCTCATTTCATCACCAGATATAATTTGGCACATTTTTCCTAATTGTTTATTGCCACTTTTCTTTGCAATTTTAGCCACTCGATTATGAGATATATATGTAGCTAATTCTTGAAAACTAGTATATACAAAGTTTTTATAAGGATCTCTATCTGTGCCAATATCAAAACCATCTGCAATAAGATACTGTGTGGTTTTTTCTACTTCGCGCATATTTACACGACCAGATAAGTATAGGTATTTATTAAGTACATCACCATGACGATTTTCTTCACCAGTCCAATGGCGTACCCATTTACCCCAAGCGTTTTCTCTGTCTACTTGGTTTACACCTTCAACATCCATAAGCCATGATTCGTAAGTTGGTAAAGCTTCTTCAGTAATCATATCACCAACTAAAACCACCCAAAAATCATAAGGTAACTCTTTTGAGAGTTCTCTAATTTCTTTAACCTCTTCAAAAAAATTATCGCCTTCAGAGTTCGGTAGAAAATCTGAGGGTTGCCATATTTTTTCAATCGGAATTAAGTATTTTTCTATAAGTGATTCAACATCTTTTTCTAAAAACTGCATCACTTCTAATCGTACGTTTTTTAACGACATCTATATTTTTTAAGGGTGGATATGATCTTTTATAGTGGTTTCAATACTATTTATAAGATCTAGTTTGTTTTCAAAGGTACTAACTTTTATGGGCTTATGAACAGTAAAAGTAATATGAGTGCCTAGACCCATAGGAAATTTACCAAAACGGACTATTTCCCAGGAGTTATTTATTGAAATAGGAACTACAAAAGCCGATGGGATTTTTTTAAACAGAATTTCTAAACCTTTAGTTTGAAAAGGTTTTGGTACGCCATTTTTACTTCGCGTCCCTTCGGGAAAAATTACTGCACTCCTTTTGTTTGTTTCAATATATTCGCCAAATTTCATAAGAGCAGGTAGTGATTGTCTTGGATTTTTTCTATCTATTAAAGCTGCTCCTCCATGACGCAAATTATACGATACACTTGGGATACCTTTGCCTAACTCTATTTTACTTATGAATTTTGGATGATATTTTCGCATATACCAAGTTAATGGGTATATATCGTGTAAACTTTGATGATTAGCAACAATAATTAGAGGTTGATTTGTATCTATGTTGTGCGAGTTATAAAACGAAAAACGAGTTCCTAAAATATTTGCACAACGCATTAACCAGAACTGTAGTGCATCTACACTTTTTTTGTGTGCTTGATACCCGAAAACATTAAAACAAAACCATTGGATAGGGTGGAATATTACTAAAGTTAATAAAAAAGCTAAGTAATAGAGAAAAGTTAGTGGGTACGACAATAGTTTAAGCATGCCCAAAAATACATAAAAACTTAGTTTTAATATACAGGAATACAGACGTTATTTTCGCAATTTATGCTTGATGGAGGATTCGTTATTCCACAATCTGAAATGGCACCCCATTGAGTATTAAACTCGGCTTCTCTTTTATTGTAATCCTCAACCCATAATTTAAGCTTTTCTGTATCAATTGAAGTTGTATATATTAAATAACTCCATGGGCCTCCGCAGGGTTTACTTCCAAATGCTATAGATTTACATTCGGTATTCTCGTTGCATACAGATGTGGCAACTAAATCTTCAATGGCTTTTTTAGAAATATTTAGCTGTTCGCGTTCTTCCTCCTGAGTAAGTGGTGTATCATCTTCATCACATTGAAAAGCCATTAATGATAAACAAATTGTAAGTATAAATAAAAGAAGCGATGAGTTTTTCATGTCTAAGGTTTATTATTAGATGTGAAATAGATAAAAAGGTTGCGTAAACGAATTACTTGTAAAAATTCATTTCATCTAAATACTCCCATACATGTTGAGGAAGCATTGGCTGAATGTTTTTTCCCGCTTTAATAGCCTTACGAATAAAGGTTGAAGACAATTCCATTATAGGTGCTTCAACATGATGTATTTTTTTATGATTATCAAATTGAGTTTCAATTTGCCCTTTAGATATTCTTGGGTAAATGTAAATATGGTGATTTTGGAGTATTAATTCATAATTTTTCCATTTATGAAAACTCTTTAAATTGTCTTCGCCCATAATTAAAGAAAACTTATAATCGGGATATTTTTCTTGTAAATATGTTAGTGTGTTAATGGTGTAATTCGGTTGAGGTAAATTAAACTCTATATCGCTTGGTTTTAGTTTACTATAATCTTTTGTGGCGCGATAAACCATTTCTAAGCGCTGATAGTTATCAAGTAAGCTACTCTTTTTTTTAAACGGATTGTGTGGTGTTACTACAAACCATATTTGGTCTAAATTGCTATGTTCTACCAAATGATTAGCAATTACAAGATGCCCAATATGTATTGGGTTAAAAGAACCAAAATACAATCCAATGTTCATAATGATACTTTTTTAAGTTCCGATAATTATTTGGATATAAAATTACTAATTAAAACTTCGGCTTCGTGAAGCGCTTTTTCTAAATTGTCATTTTCAATTATAACGTCAAATAAAGGTGCTGTTGCTAATTCTGCAGATGCTTTTGCAATGCGCATATTTATCTTGTCCTCGGTTTCAGTTTTGCGTTTTTTTAATCTTATTTTAAGCTCATCTATACTTGGGGGTTTTACAAATATAGCTAGTGTTTCTTCAGGAAATTTTCGCTTAATACGTAGTCCTCCCGATACATCAATATCAAAAATAACGTGTTTGCCTTTTGCCCAAATACGTTCCACTTCAGTTTTTAAAGTACCATAAAAATTATCGCGATATACTTCTTCCCACTCTAAAAACTCATCGTTTTTTATTTTGCTTTTAAATGCCTTAGCTGAAAGAAAATAATAATCTTTTTCGTGCTCTTCTTCACCGCGCTTTTCTCTTGATGTTGCCGAAATCGAAAACTCTAAATTCAAACTTTCAACACCTAATAGATGCCTTACAATAGTTGTTTTGCCAGAACCAGACGGTGCCGAAAACACGATAAGTTTGCCCTTTTTGTTGTTGTTATCTTTAATCAATAGTATTAAATTTTAAAGTACGTTCAACAATTGCTCTTTGATTTTTTCGAGCTCGTCTTTCATTTGTACCACTAGTTGTTGCATGGGTGCGTAATTACTTTTTGAGCCAATAGTATTTATTTCTCTTCCCATTTCTTGGCTTATAAATCCTAATTTTTTCCCATTAGAATCTTTAGAGTTTAAGCACTCTGTAAAATAATTTAAATGATTTTTTAAACGTACTTTTTCTTCAGTAATATCAAACTTTTCAATATAGTATACGAGTTCCTGCTCGAAACGATTTTCGTCGTATTTTTCTTTTAAGTCTTCAACACCTTTAAGCAATCGTTCGCGTACAGCCTCAACACGTTCTGGGTCAATTTTAATGATTTCTTCAAGAATTTCACCAATGTTATTGATACGATTATTAAAATCTAATTCTAAAACTTCACCTTCGTTTAACCTATGTTGGTTCAAGCCCGTAATTGCGTTTTCAATTTCTGCCTCAATATGCTTCCATTCATTCTCATCAATTTCCTCTCTTACCGTATTTAGTGCATCAGGAAAACGAACAGCCATTTTAAGAAAATCTACATCATTACCCTCAACTACATTTTTTAATTGATTAATATATTGTTTAACAACAGGCGCATTAATTTGGGTTGAAGTATCTTCAGCTGTGGTTTCAACATAAATTGAAAAATCTATTTTACCACGCTCTAATTTTTTAGCAAGAAGTTTTCTTATAGCAAGTTCTTTTTCTCTATAAATTGAGGGCATTCGAGCGTTTAAATCAAGGTTTTTACTGTTTAAAGATTTAAGCTCAACAGTAATTTTTTTTGTTGGTAATTGCAATACAGATTTTCCATAACCTGTCATTGAATGTATCATATTCCAAATATATTAAGTTGCACAAAGGTAAATAAAACCTAAGGTTTAGAAATGTATTATTTAGAATTAATAATGTTTTCTAAAGCTTCAATTTTAAATTTATCAATTTCAGGCGTGGTGTGTTCTTTTTTAATGATTTTATAAAAACGCTCTATGAGTTCTGGATGGTCTTTTGCTATGTTATTCTTTTCTAAAAGATCTTCATCAAGATTGTAAAGCTCAACATCTGTATTACCTTTTTTAATATTTGGCCACACAAATTTCCATTTTCCTTGTCGAATAGCAACTTGCCCATTATATTCAGGGAATTCCCAATACATATAGTCATGAGTTTTTTGTTTGTCTTTTTGAATTAAAGTATTGTAAAAACTAATCCCATCAGTATCCTTAGGACTCTCAATTTGAGCAACGTCACAAAGAGTAGCCATTACATCGTAAAACCCAGAAATATGATTTGTGGAAGTACTTGGTTTAATTTTTCCTTCCCATGAAGCAATCATAGGAACACGAATACCGCCTTCGTAAACAAAACCTTTGCCTCTTCCGTATTCGCCATTAAATGGCTTGGCACTGTTAAACCAAATAGGATCTGCTCCGCCTGCGTAACTTGGACCATTGTCTGAGGTAAAAATAATAAGCGTATTATCATATTCATCAATCGATTTTAAGTGAGCTATAAGATTACCTACTTTTTCATCTAAATAAGATATCATTGCGGCATAAGTAGCTTTAGGATAACGATTAGGAAAATATCCTTTGTTGCCAATATAAGGAGGTTCTTCTCCAAATTTATCAACGTAATAATCCACCCATTTTTTTGGAGCTTGTAATGGTACATGCGGAATAGGAGATGCCCAATATAAAAAGAAAGGCTTATTTTTATTAGAATCAATAAAGTTGATCATTTTATCAAACGAAACTTCTGGAGCATAATAGGGCTGTGTATACTTTTTATAGCTAGCAAGATCATTAGGGTTTGCACCTTTCTCTAATTTTTCGTTCGGAGCAACAGTATCGTTTGCTAAATGATATCTTATTTCATTTTCATATAAATGCAAAGGTGTGTATGTGTGCGCTTGACGTTGACAGTTATACCCAAAAAAGTAATCAAAGCCCATATGATTTGGTAACGAATGGGTGTTTGGAGCGCCTAAACCCCATTTCCCAACAATTCCTGTAGCATAACCAGACTCTTGTAATAATTTAGCAATAGTTACAGTGTTTTTTGGTAAAGGGCGTTGACCCTCTAGAGTTGAGTCTTTTGCCATTTCACGATAATCCCAAACTTTTCCTCTATCTCGCCATTCATCATTTCCTCTAATATAGGAATGTCCTAAATGTTTCCCTGTAAGTAATGATGCCCTAGCTGGAGCACATACAGGAGCACCAGAATAGTGTTGGGTAAACATTAAGCCGTTTTTAGCCAAAGCGTCAATATTAGGAGTTTCAATCTTTTCTTGACCATAAGCTCCTAATTCAGCATAACCTAAATCATCAGCTAAAATATAGATAATGTTAGGTTTTGCAGGGTTTCTATTAGTTTGCTTTTCTTTCTTATTACAAGAAGAAAAATAAAATGAAATTAAAAAAGCGAAAAAAATGTACTTGGTTTTTAGCATTGTGTGTGTCATTTATAACATAGTAATTCACAAATTAAAGCCTTTATCTCTAAAACATAAAGGCTTAGTAAAAGTAAATTAATATTTTTACAGTTAATTTTTACCAAAACTTAATGAAAACTAATATTTATAGCGCTATAATTTGCCTTTGTTTTGTTGCTTTTTTAAACTGTAAGGAAAAAAACTCTAGTAAAACTGAAATAAACAATAGCAAAATACAGGCTAGTAAAATAGATAGCATAATTAATAAGCCTCCAAAGGGCATGATTTGGATTCCTGCTGGGTCTTTTTTACAAGGAGCTGTTCCTCATGATGAAATCGCTATGATGCATGAAAAACCTCAACACAAAGTAAGTATAGATGGGTTTTTTATGGATATAACTGAAGTAACTAATGCTCAGTTTTCAAAGTTTGTTGATGAAACGGGCTATATAACTGTAGCAGAAAGAGAAATTGATTGGGAGGAGATGAAAAAACAGTTACCTGAAGGAACACCAAAACCTCATGATACTATTTTGCAACCAGGATCTTTAATGTTTAAAAAGACAAAAACATCAGTTCCTAACTTATATGATTTTTCTCAATGGTGGCGATGGGCTATTGGTGTAAATTGGAAACATCCAAGTGGTGTTAATTCTTCATTAGAAGGAAAAGAAAATCACCCAGTAACACATATTTCTTTTGAAGATGCACAAGCCTATTGTAAATGGGCAGGAAGACGATTACCAACTGAAGCAGAATGGGAGTATGCAGCAAGAGGAAAAAAAGCGAATACTACTTATTTTTGGGGCGACGACATTAGTTTATTGTCTAAAAAAGCTAATAGTTGGGAGGGCGAATTCCCTGTGTTTAATACTCTGGAAGATGGCTACGAAAGGAGTGCTCCAGTAAAATCTTATCCAGCTAACAGTTTTGGGTTATACGACATGGCAGGTAATGTTTGGGAGTGGACTACAGACTGGTATAATGTTAATTATTATCAAGAATTGGCCTCAACTAATACACCAACCATTAACCCTAAAGGCGCTAATAAAGCATACAATCCTAGCAACCCATATGTACAAGAAAAAGTTATAAAAGGAGGTTCTTTTTTGTGTAGTTATACGTATTGTGCTAGTTACAGGATTTCATCAAGAATGGGTTCTAGTACAGATTCTTCATCTGAGCATATTGGATTCAGAACAGTTGCAACTCCAGATATGTTAATAAAATAATAGTAGGGGTTTAAATATTTACCATCAATTACTTCTTTTGTTTCTAAAATTCAAGTAGAAAAACACTTGTTTTTTGCCAATACCTTTTTGACCTTTAATTATACGTCACAGCTCAACTAAAGATAGAATTGTAATAGGAAAACTACTTATTTAACAAAAAAACCTATGCTAAAGCAAAAATAATATTATCTCTAGTATTTTTAGTATTTGTGAACTTCTTGGTTGTCAGCTAAATTGCGATAGTAAACCAACGATATAATTTTTTGAAAAAAACCATATTATTTGCGAGCAGTTTTACTTTAGTTTTATTGATACTAATATTGGTGCCAATAAATTCTGAAGAGACTAATGATGTAATAACCTTTTTTGGAAACTTTCATCCATTAATTCTTCATTTGCCTATAGGTGCATTAATAGGAGTCTTTTTTTTAGAGGTGATAAACATAATTAAGCCCCAATTAAATTTAGATAATGCAAATAAAGTATTACTATGGTTTAGTGCGATTAGCTTAATACCTGCTGTTATATTTGGTTTTTTTCTGGCTTCAACAGGAGGTTATAATAGTGAAGTTTTAGCTTTCCATAAATGGTTAGGTTGGTTTACAGCTTTACTATGTGTATGGCTATTAGTTTTTCGTTTATGGGCGTATTCAAAATCTAAGAATTACGTAAAAGTGTATCAATGGTTTTTAGTTGTAAATGTAGTGCTTCTTTCATTTACAGGGCATTATGGAGGCACTTTAACGCATGGAGCTAATTATTTAACTAAGGATATGCCAGAAGGTTTAAAAGATTTTTTTGGAGTTGAAAAGACCGAAGCAGAATCGATACTTTCTTCTATTAAAGAATTAAAAGAGTCTAGTAGCTCAAAAAACAATAATGAAATAAATGAAGCATTTGTATTTGCAGATACTATTCACCCTATTATGAGTAATAACTGCTTTGATTGCCATAATGCCAATAAACAAAAAGGAGATTTGCGTTTAGACAATGTTGGGTGGAAAATGATAAGTGCTAAAAATGTTAAAGTTTGGAAAAATGTTTTGAAAGAAGTTAGTGAAGGGAATATGCCTCCAGAGGAGGAAGAACCTTTAACAGATAAAGAGCGAAATAGTATAATAGATTGGATAACACGCTCTTTAGATAGTGTTAAGCCTGAGTTAAAACAGCAAGTTGCAGAAATAGAAAAGAAGGAAGCCGAAGCTGCAAACGAAAAAGAACAACAGGTACTAGCGCTAAATGAAAGCTTGTTGTCAACAGAACCAACAGAATCATCTTTAAAATATGTTAATGAGATTCAGCCCATATTAGATAAGTATTGTTATCAATGTCATGGGCCAACAAAGCAAAAGGGAGACACTCGCCTCGATATATTAAACTGGAATATGGTAAATGGAGGGGATGCAGAAAAATGGCATTCGGCTCTAGATGAGATTAATGCAGGTAACATGCCCCCAAAAAAGAAACCACAATTAACCAGTGAAGAGCGAAGAATGGTAGTTGATTGGATTACTAACTCTTTAGAATATGCAGCTGACAAGAAAAGTGCAACTAATAAAAGTGTTACAAGGCGTTTAACAAAGGCTCAATATACTAATACGCTTAATCAACTATTAGAATTACCAATAAACTTTGGAAATGTGTTACCTGACGATGGAAAATCTAAAATGGGTTTTTCTAATAATGGAGACGTACTTCAAATATCAACATTACATATTGATTATTATCAAAAAATAGCTCGAGAAGCTTTAGATAAAGCCATAGTAAGTGGTCCAAAACCTAAATCCAAAAAGTATAAAATTACTTTTGGTAAAGGAATAGGAGAAGGTAAGGTGGCTGCAGAGTTTGGCGGGTTTCAATCGGTAGCTGTTAAGCATGAAGATTTTAAGGTAGACCTTTATGATAACGATGGTGTTGATTTTGATGTAACAGACTCAATAAAAAAGCGAATAGGTGTAGACATGAGAGGCTCTGCCAGTGATAGATACGCTGTTGAGGATGATGGTATGATTTTATATTCAGCGCTTCCTCATAAAGATGTGCCTCCACGATCATGGCAGGGGCCATCACCAAACGCAAAAATGTTGATAAAGAACAATTATCCAAGAAACGGGAACTTCGTGTTAAGGGTTAATGCTTCTAAGGGGTATGGCATTACAAGGGGAGAAGGCTTAATAGAACTAAGAGAAAATAAACCAGCAAAGGTAACGCCTAACACAATTAATCTTTTAGCTGTAAATAGTAAAGAGAATAGTAACTTAGTTTTTAAGGATAGTTTGTTAGTACCTGTTAGAATTGACTCAGTTACATCTTCACGCTTTGAAATTAAAATTCCAAAGGATAGCTTTTATCAAGTAGATTTAGTACACCCATATTTGTCTCAAGAAAACATGCCCTCTTTTCTTTTAAGGATTGATAGATTTAATAAGATTGAAGAGCGTTTACAAATATCAAAGGATTTAGAAAATGAAACAGAAATAGTAACACCAGTTACTTTAGCCTATTTACGAAAGGGAAAGTATAAAATTATGATAGGAGGCAGTTTCTTTGTAGGCTATAAAAACATAAGATTTACACCATTACCTGAAGATAGTGAGATTCCTAAGGCACTTAAAAAAGAAGCTGAAAAGAATCAAAGTCAATATAAAGATTTAGTACCATCCATTAAAGCATTTGTTGCAACTAGAACAGATGATGGGATGGATTATCAAACTTTTGATGTAAGTAAAGAAGTAACTTCTGAAGCAGGCGATTTCAAAACTTTTGAATTTAAAGGTCAATTAGAAAATTTACCAGTTCCGGTTTACGACCCTATAGAGACGGAACCATTCTCCAATACTATGATAGTTGGTTTGTGGAATAATCATTTAGTAAAAAATAAAGAAGAGAATGGCCCTGCACTATTAATTAAATCGATAGAACTAGAAACGCCTTATAATCCTGTTTGGCCTACAAAAAGTCATACTGCTATATTTTTCGATTCACCTAATAAAAATAACTACCAAGTTTATACCGCAGAAGTCCTCAAGAAATTTATGGAAAAGGCTTTCAGGCGTCCTTTAGTAGATGGCGAGTTAGAACGTTATTTTAATTTTTGGAACACAATAAAAGATGATTTTGTGGTTTATGAGGATAGTGTTAAAGAGGTTTTAGTAGCTATTTTATGCTCACCTAACTTTTTATATTTATTGGAATCTGAAAATTCAGGACCTAAAATGTTTAATGATGATTTTTTCTTGGGAGCAAAAATGGCTTATTTTTTATGGAATTCGCCTCCAGACGAGAAATTAACTGAACTGGCTTCTTTAGGAATGCTTAAAAATGAACTGTCAAATCAAATAGACAGAATGATTGATAGCCCAAAGACTTTAAAAATGATTGAAGCTTTTGCTTACGAATGGTTGCGAGTAGATAGATTAAAGAGCATTAATATTGATGTTAATTTATATCCTGATTTTACTCGATTTGTTAAGTCAGATATGGCTAAAGAAACCTATAACTTTATTCACTATATACTAAAAGAGGATATGAGTATTTTAAATTTCATTGACTCAGACTTTGCCATGTTAAATCAAAATTTAGCAGAGTTTTATGGATTAGATGGTGTAGTTGGAAATCAATTTAGGCCAGTTGCTATTCCTAGAGAAAAAAATAGAGGAGGGTTATTATCACAAGGTGCTTTTTTAACAGGTCATTCAGATGGTGTTCAAGCACACCCTATAAAACGGGCTGTATGGTTAAAAGAAAAAATTCTAGGCGATGCACCTCCACCTCCACCTCCAAATGTTCCAGAATTAGACCCGGAAACTCCTGGTTTTGAGAACTTAACGTTAAAAGAACAGTTGGAATTACACAGAAATAAAGTATCTTGTATCGATTGTCATTTAAAAATCGACCCTTACGGTGTTGCTTTTGAAAATTATGATGCAGTAGGAAGGTTTCGAAAAGCATACAAAGGAAACCTTATAGACTCAAAATCTAAATTACCAGATGGCACCGAAGTTGAAGGTATTACGGGTATTAAAGAATACCTTTTAACAAAGAAAAAAGATGAATTTACTAAGTCGGTTGTAGAACACTTGTTTGCTTACGCCTTAGGAAGAGATGTAAGTTTTTCGGACGAAAAAGAGTTAAACAGTATTGTTGAGAAAGTGAAAGCTAACAACTATAAGTTTAAAACAGTTTTAGAAGAAATTATAAAAAGCAATTCTTTTTTAAAAAAGATAGCTAACGAAAAAAACACTATAGCCAAAAATTAATAGATATGGGAAAAAAATCATGGCATTTAGATCGTAGAACATTTATAAAAGGTGTAGGTGCAGCTTGCATGTTGCCTTATTTAGAATGTATGGGTATGGGAACGCTAACAAGTTTTGCAGCTCCCAAAGCCCCAAAAAGACTTTGTATTTTGTATTTTCCTAATGGTGTAAGTATGTCGCCTGGAGCAGATTCTAAAAATGCACAATGGCATTGGTTTCCTCATACAACAGGAACAAATTATAAGTTTACAAACTCATTATCTCCATTAGAGCCTTATCGAAAAAAATTATCGGTACTGGGAGGTTTAAGTCACCCTAATAGTCGAAATGTTTTAGGCCATATGGCAGGAGATACTTTCCTTACTGGAGGAGATTTAAGAGGCGATAAGTATTTAAATACAATTTCTGTGGATCAAGTTGCGGCTCAAAAATTATCTAAGTATACAAGAATACCATCATTAACATTATCTACTGATGGTGGAGTTGGTTACAAATCAAGAGCTTCAACTCTATCATTTGATTCTACAGGAAAAGCTATTCCTTCGGAACACCGACAAAGAGAAATTTTTGAACGTTATTTTTCTCCAACGGGAGGAGCTACATCTGCTGAAAGACGTAAAAGTTTGCAGCAAGACAAAAAAATTGTAGACTTAGTTTTAGAAGATAGTAAACGCCTTAAAAAACAGTTGGGGTATAATGATAATGTAAAGCTAGATGAATACATGTCTTCTTTAAATTCAATTGAAGAGCAAGTAAAACGAAATGAAAAGTGGTTGGATATTCCAATGAAAGAATTTGATGCCTCTTATATTAATTTGAATGTGGACGCTACCGTAAACCCTGAAGCATATTTGCGTTCAACAATGGACTTGATGATACTTGGTTTGCAAACCGATTTAACACGGGTTATGACATTTATGATGGGGCGTGAAGATGGTATGGGGCTTTTTGATGCTTTTCCTAAACTAACTTTAAATTTAACAGGACATCATGGTATGACTCATGATAGGAAAACAGGTTATCAAGAACGTCTAGGAAAGTACGATCAATGGTTATCTAAACAATTTGCTTATTTCTTAGATAGAATGGAAAACACTCATGACGAGCATGGCTCCTTACTAGATAATACTTTAGTCTTATATGGAAGTGCTTGTTGCTCTACACATAATGCAAATAATTATCCGTTAGTCCTTGCTGGAGGATCGAAACTAGGTGTTAAGCATGGTTCTTATGAGGTTTTTGACCCTAAACATGTACATATGGCGAATTTATTTGTAAGCATGCTAAACAAACTTGGTGTTGAAACAGAATCATTTGGTGATAGCACAGGAGAATTACCTAAAATCTTATCTTAATTTATAATTTCATTTTTTAAAATTTATATGACCAACCAAAAGACTGCGCCAATAGTAAGTAAAAAACTGTTATTACCATTTGTACTTGTCACATTCTTGTTTTTTGCTTGGGGCGTTCCTGGCAGTATGACAGAGCCACTCATTTCTGCATTTAAAGATATTTTTAAAGGAATGAGCAACTTTCAAGCTTCACTTGTACAGGCTGCTTTTTATGGAGCATACTTTGTTTGGGCAATTCCAGCCGCATTTTTAGTTAAAAAAACGAGTTATAAAACCACTATAATGGTTGGTATTATATTGTATGCTATTGGTGCATACCTATTTATTCCTGCAAGTCAAGCTCAGGAATACAATTATTTTTTAGTAGCACTTTTTACTTTAGCAACTGGAATTTCGTTTTTAGAAACCTCTGCAAACCCATATATTATTGCAATGGGCGACGAAAAAACCGCAGTACAAAGGTTAAACCTTGCTCAATCATTTTTCCCTTTTGGATCATGGATTGGAACAATTATAGCCGGACAAGCTATTTTGAGTAACCTAAAAAGCGCTGAAGATAAAGTTGATATGACGGTAAAACAATTAGCAACTTTGCAAACTGAGGAGTTAGAAATTCTTGCTTCACCTTATAGTTATATTGCAATTGTCGCAGTAGTTTTTTTAGTCATTTTTAGTGTAACTAAAATGCCTGCTTATAAAGATGATGATGACGAAAACTTCTTCGCTGTTTTTGGTAAAAACCTCAAAAAACGGCGGTACTTATTTTCAATAGCCGCACTTTTTTGTGCTATGGCTGCTCAGTTTGGAACGTTTGCCTTTATGATTCCTTATCTAAAAGAATATTATGTAGAGGCTGGTGAATTGGTTAAAGGTGGACGTGCAGGGGAACTCTTAGCATATGGGGTTTTTCTTTTTATGATAATGCGTTTTGTGTGCACATGGCTAATGAAATTTATCAAACCAAATAAGCTTCTTGCAATCATGTCTAGTCTTGCTGTCTTTTTTACTATCTGTGCCATTTTGTTTCCAGGAAACATAGGCGGAGTGTGTTTAATTTTAGTATGTGGATGTGTGTCATTATTATTTCCAACTATTTATGGTATTGGATTGCAAGGATTGTCCTCTGTAGAAACTAAGATAGGAGCTTCTGGCCTTATAATGACAATTATTGCTGTAGGGATTATGAACCCTGTTCAAGGTTTTGTTATTGATAAAACTTCGATAAACATTTCTTATATCTGTACACTTATTCCATTTATTATTTTGGTGTTTTATGGTTTAAAAATTGAAAAATTCTCGAATCGAAAAGCTTAATAAATGCAAATATTGAGTGCAACATTAATATAGTATTTTATTCGTGCTGAACGATATAATCAGAAAAATCTATAGTACTGAATAAATTAAAAAAACAGCTTAAATATTTAAATGTATTCTAATAAGGCTTTTACATTTTTGTTTTTTGTTATTTGTTTGTCTTTTCAAATATCTAGTCAAACCAATATAAATCAAGAAGCGCAAAGTTTAAGAGAAATACTAATGCCCTATTTTGTTCCTGTAGAACAGGATAATCAATATCTTAATGATAATCAAAAAAAGATTGATTTAGGAAGGCACTTATATTTTGATAAAAGACTTTCTTTAAACAGTACAATCTCTTGTAATAGTTGCCATGATTTAAAAAAAAATGGAACAAATGGAGCTTTTTTTCTCAAAGAGAAAGAAGATGGAAATACATTTAGAGATACTCCAACTATTTATAATGTAGCAACACTATCTATGTTTAATGCCGATGGAGGTATTACTAGTTTAAAAGAAAAATTAAGACATTCACTAATAAACCCTTATGAAATGAACGTGAATGATGAACATATAATTGTGCAGAGACTTGAAGACGTATCGACTTATAATACTTTGTTCCGGTCTGCCTTTCCTAAAAGCGATAAAGCTATTTCTTTTGATAATATAATTGAGGCGTTACAAGCCTTTATTAAGGGATTAGAAACACCAGCACCGATTGATTTATTTATTAAAGGGAATAATAACGCTTTATCAAAAGAAGAAATTGAAGGAGGATACATTTTTAACTCCAAAAGCTGTTATTCTTGTCATACAGGGTCAAATTTTGGTGGTCAAATGATCCAGAAATTAGGAATTAATGAAGATTGGCCTAACAAGAACGATTTGGGATATTATCGGATAAAAAAAATATCCGCTTACAAAATGTTTTTTAGAGTTGCTCCTTTAAGGAATGTTGAAAAAACGGCCCCATATTTTCATGATGCTTCTGCTAGCCAATTGTGGTATGCTGTAAAACTAATGGGAAGACATGAAAGAGGTTTAGAAATTAATAAGGAAGAAGCCTTAAAAATTCAGTTGTTTTTAAGTACCCTTTCTGGAGAAATCCCTAAAGATTACATAAAAGAACCAAAGTATTTATTAAACTAAAAAATATAAAATGAAGCTGCTATTTAAATTATTATTTTGTTGTGGACTATTAATTTCCTGTAGTACTTCAAAAAAAAATGTAGTTACAGTTGATGGAAGCGAAAATCAATGGCCAATGTCTGGAGGTCCAGATGGTAGTTGGAAAGTTGAAACAGCTTTAAAAGTCCCAACCAAATGGTCTGTTAGAACAGGAGAAAATATAAAATGGAAAAAATCACTACCAGAAGGAGGTCAAAGTGGGATTGCTATTTGGGATGATAAAATATTTTTTACTATTAACCCTCCAAATGATGATCCTAAATACTCCAAAGATTCTGAGCTTAAAGGTGGAGCTTCTAGTAAAGACATAATTTTACTTTGTTTAAATGCAAATAATGGCGAAACCTTATGGAGTAAAACTGTAAAAGGAATCATTGAAAGTGAGTATAATTATGGTTTTAGTGATGCAACTACACCAACTCCAATGACAGACGGGAACCATGTTTGGGCAATCAATGCAAGTGGAGGAATGGCTTGCTTTTCAATGAGCGGTAATTTAATTTGGAAACGCACATGGCAACCAATTCCTGTTACACCAAATCGGCCATTTAACAAACAGTTTGATTCTATTCTTTTTAAAGATTTGATTTTAAATGTAGAGCCTGCTGAAGAAAACGATTCTGTTAGAACTACAGAATGGAACTATCTACACGCTTTTAACAAAATAACAGGAAAAAGGGTGTGGGTAACTAAAGAAGCTGTAACTAATTACAATACTCCGGTTTTAGGAGAAACTCATGATGATAAACCAGCTATACTAATTGGTAGAGGGGGTCCCCATAGCGTACCAGAGCGACCAGTTGGTTTAAGTCTAATTAATTTAGATAAAGAGAATCAAGGAGATGCGTTATGGAATTGGGAACCTAATGATAAAAACAATATTTCTGGCTGGGGAGCTTTAAGCACTCAACATTGGAATAAGGAAAAAGCATCATGGTTTTATGAAGGTAAGTCGCACTTAACTATTGATACAAAAACAGGAGAATTAATTAGTCAAAATAACATGCGTACTGTTGATATTAATAAATATGATACTCTAGCTAAAAAATATAAGCTTCTAAAAAATGTAGAAATTAAAGATTTTGGAAGTAAGTATCACTACCATTACCATTGTAACATTCAAGTTGAAAATGATGTTTATTTTATGGGGCTTTACAACCCATTTGTTAAGAGACACAATATGGTTAATGGAAACACAGAGTATCTCGAAGTTCCTGAAGAAATAAATGAAACTGGCGGTTTTGTTTGGGAAAAACAATCAAATGATGGCTTAAACTCTCAAGGGCAATTACATTCTTCTGATAATAGAACTAGAGGAGGAGGCTTTCAAAAATGCTTTTTAGGGTCGCCTATAATGATAAATAACTATATTTATTTTACAAATGCTTTAGGGATTGTTTATGTTATTGATAGTAACGCGAAGAAACTAGACGAATCTGCAATTGTAGCTATAAATGATTTAGGAGAAAGAGGTAAAACATGGACCGTTAATTCATTAAGCTATGCAAATGGGAATATTTACCATAGAACAATGAAAGAGATTATTTGTATTGGCAAATAATATCAAATTTTAAAAGAGGACCTTTATAAAGCCTTAGTTATCATAAATTTGTGTTATTTAGTGTATAGAAACAAAAATTATGATAAAAAACACTTTAATTTTAGGGTTAGTGCTGATACTTTTCTCGTGTAAAAGCAAAGAGAGCAAAAACAGAAACGAAGTCATTGAAGAAAAGCCTAAACTTGTACCGTTATTCAATACAGGTATGCAAGAAGGTGTGTCTTGTTACAGAATTCCTGCTATAGTAACAGCTCCAAATGGCGATTTAGTTGCTGCAATAGATGAACGTGTACCATCTTGCGGAGATTTGAAATGGAGTAAAGATATTAATATTGTTATGCGAAGAAGTAGTGATAATGGTAAAACATGGACACCGATAGAAACCATTATTGATTACCCAGAAGGGAAGTCGGCTTCAGACCCTTCAATGATTGTAGATAAAATGACTGACGATATTTTTCTGTTTTATAATTTTATGAATTTAGATACAGAAAAAGACATTTACTATTTGCATGTCATGAAAAGTTCAGATAATGGAAAAACTTGGAGCAAACCAGAGGATATTACCTCGCAAATAGCAAAACCAGAATGGCATAACGATTTTAAATTTATAACCTCTGGTCGAGGCATTCAAACCAGAACAGGTAAATTGCTCCATTGCATGGTAAATTTAGATAGTGGAATGCATCTTTTTGGAAGCGATGACCATGGAAAAACATGGAGTCTTTTTAACACACCAATAACTCCTGCAAACGAATCAAAAGTTGTTGAATTGGCAGATGGAAGTTGGATGGTCAATGCTAGAGTAAATAATAAAAAAGGAACCAGATATATTCATATTTCAACTGATGAAGGAAAGACTTGGGTAACAAAACAAGAAACTCAACTTGAAGACCCAGAATGTAACGCTAGCATAATTAGATATACCTTAAAAAAAGAGGGTTACAAGAAAAATCGATTACTTTTTTCTAACGCAAAATCTGTAAAAGGACGTGTAAACATGACGGTGCGTATTAGCTATGATGAAGGTAAAACATGGAGTAAAGGTAAAACTATTTATACAGGACCATCTGCCTATTCATCATTAACCATTTTAAAGAATGGAGACATAGGCCTCTTTTTTGAAAAAGATGACTATAAAAAAAATGAGTTTATAAGTTTTTCATTAAATTGGTTAACCGATGGAAGTGATAATTATATAAAATTATAAATTATGAATGTTGCTAAAGACTTAGCAGATTATCATAAATCAATTTCTACTATTTTTAGTCAGCCAAAATCTGATAAAGAGTGGGAGCAATACAAGTTAAGTGATGAACAAATTCAGCATTACAACGAATTTGGATATGTTTCTGGAATTAAACTTCTGGAAGATTGGCAAGTTGATGTCTTAAATAAAGAATTAGCAGAAATTGTAAACCCAAAACATCCTGCACACCATTTGTTTTATGAATTTCATTCAAACGAATCTGCTAATCCTGACGAAGTTTTATTTCATTCTTTAGGGCATTGGCGTATTACAGAAGCATTTCATGACGTACTTTGGAATCCAGCTTTTGTAATGGCTGCAAGTCAATTGTTAGGTGACAAATCTGTACGATTTTGGCATGATCAATTATTTTGTAAACCAGCAAAACATGGAGGTGTCGTGGCATGGCATCAAGATTATTCATATTGGACACGAACCATTAAGATGCAACATTTAACATGCTGGACAGCGTTAGATGATGCAACTACAGATAACGGTTGTTTGCATTACGTTCCCAAAAGTCATAAATGGGGGTTATTGCAAGCACCAGAAATTGCCGGAGATATGAATGGCCTTTTACAATTTCTTTCAGTAGAACAAAAAGCAGAGTTTAAACCAAAACCAATTGAATTAAAAAAAGGATATGCAACCTTTCATCACCCGCTAATGGTTCATGGTTCGTACCAAAACAAATCAGAAAATAGCAGAAGAGCTTTTGTGCTTAATGTATTTGCCGATGGTACTTTAAGTAATTCAGATAATGAGCTTTTATCCGGAGTACCAATAATAAAGAAAGGAAATAAAATGGAAGGTAAATTTTTCCCATTAATATATAATTCTAATAAATAAAAACCTCAATCTATTTATAACTAAATAGTTGAGGTTTTTATCTGTACTCAAGGTGGGAGTCGAACCCACACTCTCGAAAGAACTGGATTTTGAATCCAGCGCGTCTACCAATTCCGCCACTTGAGCATTTTGGAGAGCAAAAATATAAAATATTTTTTCTCCTAACTATTAAAATAGTCGCTTTTATCCTTTTGGAATTCAAATAAATCCCTAAATTTGCACCTCATTAAAAATAAGTAACCTTTTTCGACTCATTAGCAAGTAGTTAGTTATGACAAAAATTAAAACACGAGCCAAAATATTTGCATGCACACAAAGTACAACTTTAGCAGAAAAAATAGCTAAGGCTTATGGAGAAGATTTAGGGAGCGTAATAACCTCTACCTATAGTGATGGTGAGTTTCAGCCATCTTATGAAGAATCAATAAGAGGTACACGAATTTTTATTATTGGATCAACAAATCCAAGCTCTGAAAATTTAATGGAACTATTGTTAATGATTGATGCTGCTAAACGAGCATCAGCAAGACATATTACTGCAGTTATGCCATACTTTGGTTGGGCTAGACAAGACAGAAAAGACAAGCCTAGAGTTCCTATTGCTGCAAAATTAGTAGCAAAAATGTTAGAAGCAGCAGGAGCAACTCGTATTATTACTATGGATTTGCACGCAGATCAAATACAAGGATTTTTTGAAAAACCTGTAGATCATTTGTTTGCGTCAACTATATTTTTACCATACTTAAAAAGCCTTGGTTTAGATAATTTAACCATTGCTTCGCCAGATATGGGAGGTTCTAAAAGAGCTTATGCATATTCAAAAGCATTAGAGAGTGATGTAGTAATTTGTTATAAACAAAGAGCTAAAGCTAATGTTATTTCGCATATGGAATTAATTGGTAATGTTGAAGGTAAAAATGTGGTGTTAGTTGATGATATGGTAGATACAGCAGGAACTTTAACAAAAGCCGCAGATTTAATGATGGAAAGAGGCGCTTTAAGTGTAAGAGCCATTTGTACACATCCTATATTATCTGGGAATGCTTATGAAAAATTAGAAAACTCAAAATTAGAAGAATTAATAGTAACAGATTCAATTCCGCTACAACAACAAAGTAGTAAAGTAAAAGTATTGAGCTGTGCAGATTTATTTGCAAACGTTATGCATAAAGTGCACCATAATAAATCAATTAGTTCTCAATTTGTAATGTAAATTAATAATTAATATATAAATAGAAAATGAAATCAATTACAATCAACGGATCTCAAAGAGAAAGCGTAGGCAAAAAAGCAACAAAAGCCTTACGTAATGCTGGTCAGGTTCCTTGCGTATTATACGGAGGAGATAAACCAGTGCATTTCTCTGCACCAGAATTAGCTTTCTCTAAACTTGTATACACGCCAAATGCGCATACAGTTGTGATTGCTCTAGATAACGGAGAAACTTTAAATGCAGTACTTCAAGACATTCAATTTCACCCTGTGACAGACAGAATTTTACACGTAGATTTCTACCAGTTATTTGAAGACAAAGAAATCGCTTTAAATATTCCTGTTCAACTTGTAGGAAACTCTAGAGGAGTTAAAAATGGTGGTGTGTTAAGAAGAAACAATCGTAAACTACGTATTAAAGCGCTTCCAGCTAACTTACCAGATTTTATAGAGATAGATATTACGCCACTTAAAATAGGTGATAAAGTTGCCGTTGGTGAATTGCCAAGCGAGAACTACACTTTTTTACATTCGGACAATACTGTAGTATGTCAAATTAAGACTTCAAGAGTAGCAGTTGAAGATGAAGAGGAAGAAGAAGAAACTGAAGAAGGAGCAGCAGCAGAAGGAGCAGCAGCAGAGGGAGCAGAAGCACCAGCAGCTCAAGAATAGAACATATTCTTAATTAAATAATACAAAGCATTCTGGTTTATTCAGGATGCTTTTTTATTTTCAAAAAGTAAAAAATAATGTTTGGGCGTTACCACACTAAGGAGGGGTCGGGCTATTCAATACAAGTCCTCGCTCGTACCTCGTTGTGGGCTTTTCATTACTATCCCTAACGCGAGTAACCTGCCATAAACCATACCAATCATAAAATTTTGGCATGTTTAATGTATTTTAGCTTAAAATAAAAATACCATGTGGCAATTTTTGTTAAATTTATTTAAAAAGAAAAAGCAAACTGAAGAGCAAGATCCTATGAAAAAGTATTTAATAGTTGGTTTAGGTAATATTGGGGAAAAGTACCAAAATACTAGGCATAATATTGGCTTTAAAGTTTTAGATTTTTTTGCTAAAACTGAAGAGATTACTTTTGAAACCCAAAAATTAGGAGATATTGCAACCTATAAACTAAAGGGAAGGACCTTTATCTTTTTAAAACCAAGTACGTATATGAATTTAAGCGGGAAAGCCGTTTTGTATTGGCTAACGAAAGAGAAAATTCCATTAGAAAACCTATTAGTAATTACTGATGATTTGAATTTACCCTTTGGAAGTATTCGTTTAAAAACTAAAGGAAGCGATGGAGGGCATAATGGGCTTAAGGATATTCAAGACAAACTTAATACAACAAAATACAATCGTTTTAGATTTGGAATTAGTGATACTTTTAGTAAAGGGAGACAGATAGATTATGTGCTAGGCGAATGGACTGATGATGAGAATGAAAAACTACCAGAACGTTTAAACAAATCGTTAGAGTTAATAAAATCTTTTGCTTTAGCAGGAATAAATAATACTATGAATACTTTTAATGGAAAATAAAAAAGGGAAGATTTTATCTTCCCTTTTTTATTTATTCAACAATTATCTTTCTAGTAGATTTTCGTTTATCATCACTTACATTTAAAATGTACATTCCAGATTGTACATTATTTAAATTGATTTTCTCATTAAAATCTCCAGCGTTTTTGTATCTGTTCTTATAAATTTTTCTTCCTCTTAAGTCATAAACCTCTACATTAACATTACTAGATAATGAGCTGTTAAGCTTTATAGTAAATTCGCCTTTGTTTGGATTTGGAAAAACAGCAAAATTATCAAAACCAAATTCTTCAACAGCTAATGATACTTGCACGTTAAGAGCATAATCTTCAACTTCTCCATCAAAACCATTTTCACAAGAAGTAGGCAGTCCATCGTCTTTAAACTTTGTTGACACCCTCATAATCGTATTACCTAAAGTAGCGTCGTTGGGTATTGTAATAGAAAGAGGCGAATTGCCAGTAGCACCATCTGAAGTATTGGTGGCATCACCTAAATTATATTCTTCACCTGCATCATCAAAACTACAGTTTTGATTCCAATCAATCCAAACCTTAGTAGCCGTTGTAAAATTACCATCTGTATTGGCATTAATTGTTAAATTGTATGAGCTATTTCTATTTACATCTGTAGGGCTGGACATGTAATCACTATAACCAGATGGTTTTGCAGAAGCTTGGTTAATAGTATTAAATTGTACTAAAGTTGTGCTTGTGCCATAAGTTGTACTCCCAACAGAGATGCAATTGCCATTAAAAAACGGAAAAGCGATGTCTCTATTTTTAGCGGGGGTCACCGTTGGAGTTGTTATTATATTCAAAGTGTAATCATCTTGAGCCACAGCACCCAAGTTAGATATGGTCATAGTAACAGGCCCAGAAGTAGTTCTGCTAGTTGGAGAGAACGCAATTGTTGAAGCACCAGGGTTTCCTGAAGCACTAAATGTTGTATTCTCATTAAAACCATTAGCTGCAACATAATCAAAAGTAAAGGTTGCAGTTGTTCCTCCACAGGTAATAGGAGTTAAAACTTCATTAGCTATAAAAAAATCTGGGTTAGTAGAAATTGAAAATTCAAAATCAGAAACATCATAAAAAATATTATCAGCAGCTTCAACTAATATTCTTGCATTAGTTGTATTTGCCATTGCTGGCACTGTATAAGTAAAAGAGCCATCATTAGGAGTGTTAGATGCAATAGTTATTGGAAACTTGGAACCGTTTGTGGAGAGTTTAATATTTACATTTTGACAGTTTATAGTTCCATTTGTAGTTTGCCCAACAGTCCATTCAATAGTTTGATTTGTCCCTTGAGTCCAAGAAACTGGGTTTTTTACGGTAAAAGGAGTAACATCTTCAACGATTATTTGCATTCTATCATAACTGGTTTGCCCTCCGGTTGCAGAAGCAGGAGCTCTATCTCTAACTGTTAATGCCCAATTTAAAGTTCTAGCAACAGTAGAAACGGTCTCCCAATCACTTCCTAATGTAGGAGCAGATTGAGTTGTGTTACCAGCTAAAACACTAGAAAGCTTTGGGATGTACCTATCAGTAGATCCAGACGGTGGTAATGATCGGTTCATAGAGCCAAAGTTTAGCGTAGGTCCAAAATTTTGATTGCTAGTTATGCCACTATCTATTTGCTCCCAGCAATAAGTTAAATTATCACTCCCATCAATATCTGTTGCGGCCCCTTTTAGAATATAGGCAGTACCTTTTGGGATATAATAATCGCTTCCAGCATCAGCAACTGGTGGATTGTTAGCAATAGGTTCAGTAGTTTGGCAACTTTTAGTTGCTATATTATCTAATATTTGTTTTATGCTTTGATAATGAAAATAGTCATCACTATTTAAAGCCACATTATTAGCACCTGTAATTCCAGCATAACCCATTATGGTTGTCCCACTACCAGGTTCAGAATTTACACCAGTTCCTTCAGAGTCAAAAGCCCATGTGTGGTTTGCACCCATTTGATGCCCAATCTCATGTGCTACATAATCAATATCAAAAGTGTCACCTTCAGGAACACTATTTGAAGGAGATGTATAAGCGCTACCTTTGTTTTTGTCAGTTGAACTCCCAGTATCATTTCTACAAACGCACCCAATACAGCCTGCATTTCCGCCACCACCAGAGGCACCAAACAAATGTCCAATATCATAAGCTGCGTTACCAAGGACACTTGTTAATGTATTTTGAACTTGTAAGCTCCAGCCATTTGTATTATTAGAATTAGCAGAATCCGTTCCAACACTGGCATCAGAATAAGGGTCTGAGGCTGCATTTGTATAAATAACCAGATTATTAGTTGCAATAAGCTCAAAAGTTACGGCCATATCAGTTTCAAAAACCTGATTTACACGAGTTAAACTAGCATTTATAGCTGCCAAAGCCCCAGCAACGTTACCGCCGTGATATGCAGTATATTCTCCTGTTACAGATACAGCTATTCTAAATTTTTGTAAAGTTTTGTTATTTGCCCCACCTTCATTTACGAATGATTTACTAGACTTACTTAAGGTTTCATTTAGTTCGTCTATGGTTTTACATTCAAAACGGTCTGTTAATTTATTCTTTGAATACTTTTCATATAAAACATATTCATCAGAGCCTTTTTTAATAGGCTGCATAAACACAGTTGGTTTATCGATAGAAGAGATCATAGTTTGTACACCTTGAGGAGAAACACTCATTCTTAAACGTGTTTTAGAATCTTTTGTACTAATACCTACATACGATTTTATATTTGGATATTTTGCAGCAAGTTCAGGAGCAAAAACAGGTGCTTCATAAAGAATAAAATTTTCAAGTTCACCATCTAACCCTGGAATACTAACTATTTTACTTGATGTTTTTTTTGAAGAACTTCTTAAAGGTGTAGAAGAAACATCCTTATTTAATAAAGCAGAATTAAGTTTAAATAAGTGAACTTTACTATTGCTTAAATTTAGCTTTGATAAATTCTCAGAATTATTCGTGTTTTCTATTTTCTTCCATGTAGAATTTTGAGCAGAAACTGAAAATACAAACAAAAATATTGCTATTGATAAAACATAATGTAGTTTTGCTTTCATAAAGGTGTTTTTTGGGCAATTTATTGTTGAATTGTTAACAAATCTAAATTTTTAAGACGAAACGTGCAATTTTATTCGTTAAATGGACAGTACAAAGAAAATTGAAAATTACAAATCAAAAGAGCCAGCAGTAGTTACTATTGGAACTTTTGATGGAGTACATATTGGGCATCAAAAAATTGTTAAACGCTTAATTAATGCGGGTAAAATAAAAGGGTTAAAATCTGTTATTCTTACCTTTTTTCCTCATCCACGTATGGTGTTGCAAAAAGACTCAACAATAAAACTAATAAACACTATTGACGAACGTCATGCCATATTAGACGCATTAGGTTTGGATTACTTGCTTATTAAAAAATTCACTAAAGAATTTTCAAGATTTACAGCAGAGGATTTTGTCAAACAAATTCTGGTAGATAAATTACATGCTAAAAAAGTAATTATAGGTTACGACCATAGGTTTGGTAGAAATAGAAACGCGAATATTGAAGATTTAAAACGATTTGGAAAAGCGTATAATTTTGATGTAGAAGAAATTTCAGCTCAAGATATAAACGAAGTTGCAGTAAGTTCTACTAAAATAAGAAAGGCTCTTGACGAAGGAGATATTACTAAAGCGAATACATTTTTAGGATACGCTTTTATGATTACAGGAACTGTAGTTGAAGGTAAAGGATTAGGTAGGCAGTTAGGGTTTTCTACAGCCAATATAAAAGTTAAAGAGGGCTATAAACTTATTCCTAAATATGGATCTTATATTGTAAGCTCAGTAATTAATGATGAAAAAATCTTTGGTATGCTAAATATTGGGATTAATCCAACTGTTGATGGAAATACAGAAAGTATCGAGGTTCATTTTTTTAATTTCAATAAAAATATTTACAACGAAATTATTCAAATAGATCTGCATAAACGTATTCGAGACGAACAAAAATTTGAATCAGTTGATGCTTTAAAACTGCAATTAGCAAAAGATAAAAAAACGGCATTAGCTTATATAGCAAAATACCATGTTAAATAGTTTTTTATTTAAACATATTGATAATTCAGCTTTAATAATTTTCAGAATCCTTTTTGGATTACTTTGTTTTCTTGAATCGATTGGTGCTATTTTCACAGGTTGGGTAAAGCGTGTTTTTATCGATTCTCAATTTACATTTTCATTTATAGGTTTTGAATGGTTGCAACCATTACCTGATAATTGGATGTATTTGTACTATATAATTATGGGGGTGTTTGCCTTATTTATTATGTTTGGGTATAAATATAGGTTAGGCATTTTAGCTTTTACAATAATGTGGACAGCTACTTATTTAATGCAAAAATCATCATATAATAATCATTACTATTTATTAATGCTTATGAGTAGTATTATGGTTTTTATGCCAACAAATACTTATGCATCTATTGACGCAAAACTAAATCCAAAAATTAAACGTTACTCAATGCCACGGTGGTGCAGTTTGGTTTTTGTGTTTCAACTATTTATCGTTTATACCTATGCTTCAGTAGCAAAAATATATCCAGATTGGTTAAATACTGATGTTATGGAACTGCTAATGAAGAGCAAGCAAAACTACGTTTTAGTTGGCGAACTTCTTCAGCAAAAATGGTTGCATTACATTTTAGCCTATGGAGGTATTTTGTTTGATGGGCTAATCATTCCGTTATTACTGTTTAAGCCAACTAGAAAATGGGCATTTATAATATCTATTTTCTTTCATTTGTTTAATTCCATTGTTTTTCAAATAGGTATTTTTCCATATTTGGCATTAGCTTTCACGCTATTTTTTTTCAATTCTGAAACCATTCAAAAGTTATTCTTAAAAAAGAAACTCTTTTATAATAATGATGAGGTTATTGTTCCAAAATATAAAACACCATTAATTACCTTATTTACAATATTTTTTTTATTTCAAATAGGATTACCATTGCGACATCATTTTATTAAAGATAATGTGCTTTGGACTGAGGAAGGACATAGGCTTGCATGGCGTATGATGCTTAGAACCAAAAGCGGAACAGCAACCTATAGAGTTGAAAATAAAGTAACTGGATATAGTTACACAGTTAATTTAGATAATTATTTAACCATAAAACAAAAACGAATAGTAAGCACGAAACCAGATGCCATTTGGCAGTTTTCGCAAAAACTGAAAGAACAATTTAGTAAAGACGGACAAGATGTTTCGGTTTATGTAAACTGTAAAGTAAGTGTTAATGGGAAACCGTATAAACAACTTATAAATCCGGATGTTGATATAGCCAATGTTTCTTGGAATTATTTTAAACATAGCGATTGGATTTTACCATCAAAAGAGCAGTGATTATATATGTAATTCATTAAATTTGTCGCTTAAATTTTTTACTCATGTTACAAGTCCCTTTTATTAGAGAAAACAAAGATTTGGTAATTGCACGATTGGCAAAAAGAAATATTGATGCTACGCAAATGATTGATGAGGTTATTATTTTTGATGAAGACAGAAAAAGGTTGCAGTCAGAATTAGATAATATCTTGGCAGAATCAAATACTTTATCTAAAGAAATTGGAATTTTGTACAAATCTGGTGAAGCTGAAAAAGCAAATGTTTTAAAAGAAAAAACGACCCAATTAAGAGATAAATCTAAAGAGCTTAATGAGTCACTTAGTAATAAAGTTGAAGCATTAAATCAGTTACTATATAAAATCCCAAACGTCCCAAATGAAATTGTTCCTTCAGGAAATACCGATGAAGATAATGAAGAAGTTTTTAGAGAAGGAGACATACCTGTTTTGCATGATGATGCATTAGCGCACTGGGAATTAGCAAAGAAGTACGATATTATAGATTTTGAATTAGGCAATAAAATTACTGGAGCAGGATTTCCTGTTTATAAAGGTAAAGGTGCAAGATTACAACGCGCTTTAATTGCTTATTTTTTAGATAAAAACACTGCAGCAGGTTATACTGAATATCAATTACCACATTTAGTTAACGAAGCTTCAGGCTTTGGTACAGGTCAATTACCAGATAAAGAAGGGCAAATGTATCATGTTACTGAAGATAACTTATATTTAATACCAACTGCCGAAGTACCAGGAACCAATATTTTTAGAGATGTTGTTTTAAAAGAAAACGAATTACCTATAAGTATTACTGGTTATACTCCGTGTTTCCGTCGTGAAGCAGGAAGTTATGGTGCACACGTTAGAGGCTTAAACAGGTTACATCAATTTGATAAGGTTGAAATTTTGCGAGTTGAACACCCAACAGAGTCTTACAAAGCTTTAGATGGGATGGTAAACCACGTAAAAACCATTTTACAAGAACTAAAATTACCATACAGAATTTTAAAACTTTGTGGTGGAGATTTAGGTTTCACATCGGCTTTAACGTACGACTTTGAGGTGTTTTCTACAGCACAAGACAGATGGTTAGAAATATCTTCTATATCTAACTTTGAAACCTTTCAAGCTAATCGTTTAAAATTGAGATTTAAAAATAGTAATGGTAAAAACGAACTAGCTCATACCTTAAATGGAAGCGCTTTAGCATTACCAAGAGTACTTGCCGGAATTTTGGAAAATTATCAAACAAAAGATGGTATTGTAATTCCAGAAGTGTTGCAATCTTATACAGGTTTTTCAATCATTAATTAAGCTTTAAGAATTCATAAAAAGAAGCTTAAAACTTACAAAAAATTAAAAATTAATTCTTTTAAATCGATTAAGTGTAAATAAACCATGTCGTTTAACGATTTTGTATTGATTTCTTTTGCTAATCAAAATATATTTTAGAAGTTAGCTCCAACCAAAAAGAATAAACTTAACCTACCATGAAAAATATTAAGCGCTTAGTGCTTTTAATTGCATTAGTTTTGGTTGCTAGTAAAGTTTTATTTTCAGATTTCGAAATATCTAAAACTGAAAATAATACCACAGCAGTAGTAAGTAGATAGGGTTTGCTTGCTCAAAACTAATTATTTCTCTTAATATAGGCATTCTCTATTATTGAGAATTTAAGGCTGTCCCCAATCTTGTATAATATTGTTTTTAAATTAACAGGCGTTAATAGAAAACTTATTGTTGGTTGGTTAGTGCCCGAATTTTATTCGGGCACTTTTTTTTATAATAATATTTACAATTTCTAATTAGCACATTTGCTATATTTACATAATGAGGATTCTTTTTATTTTATGTTTACTTTTTTCTACAAGCCTGTTTTCGCAAGATGACGCGCTGGCAAAAGATTATTTTAATAAGGGAGATTTTGAAAAAGCACTCTACGAGTATAAAAAACTATATGCAAAATCGCCTTCAAACATAAATTATATTAATCAACTTGTTACTGCGCATCAACAATTAGAGCAATATAATGAAGCCGAAGACTTTCTTTTAAGATTAATAAATAGAATAAAATATCCCGCTTTTTTTGTTGAGTTAGGGTACAATTATCAGCTTAAAAACGATTTAGAAAACGCTAGCCTATATTATCAAAAAGCTATAAATAGTTTAGACGATAATGTTAATAATGCATTTTCAGTAGCTCGAAGTTTTCAAAACCATACCTTATTAAACGAAACTATTACGGTTTATGAAAAGGCTATGATTTTAAAACCAGAATTAAACTTTAAATTTCAATTAGCTAAAATATATGGAGAACAAGGGAATGTTGAAAAGATGTTTAGCAGCTATATTGAATTTGCTGAAAAAAACCCAGTGTCGTTAAATAATATTAAAAGGCATATTAACGATTTTATAAGTGAAAACAGTGCGAATGAAAACAATATATTATTTAAAAAAATTCTACTAAAAAAATCTCAACAAGAACCTAATTTACTTTGGAATGAAATGTTGAGTTGGTTATTTATTCAACAAAAAGATTTTAAGAAAGCATTTATACAAGAGAAAGCAATTTTTAATAGACGACCAGAAAGCTTAAATAGAATTGAAGAATTAGCTAGCATTACTGTAAATGAAAACGAAAACGAGGTAGCTGAAGAGATGTACACATTTTTAATTGAAACAGCGCAAGATTTAGAAACACAACTTAATGCCCACTATAGCTTATTGCAGCTTGAAACGAAAAAGGGGTTAGCAGACCAAAACGATTTTATTAATAACAAATATTTAGAGTTATTTAAAGAATTTGGTGTGTTTCCGCAAACCTTAAAACTGCAAGTAGCTTATGCGCATTTTTTAGCATTTTATATGAATAAAACTGATGACGCCATCAATTTTTTAGAAACTACTTTAAAACTGCCATTAACCGAATTTGAGAAAGCTGAGGTTAAACTAGAATTAGGAGATATTTTAGTTCTTCAAGAAAAGTTTAATAAAGCCTTAATTTATTACACACAAATACAACGCAATTTAAAGAACAGCACAATTTCTCAAGAGGCACGCTATAAAGTAGCCAAAGCAAGTTATTACAAAGGTGATTTTAAATGGGCAGAATCACAGCTTAAAATTTTAAAAGCTTCAACATCACAACTTATAGCCAATGATGCGCTCGATTTAAAATTATTGATTACTGATAATAAATATGAAGACTCATTACAAACAGCATTAAAACTTTATTCTAAAGCAGATTTGTTAGCGTTTCAAAATAAAAATAGTGAGGCCATTTCGCTTTTAAACACCATTTTAAAAAACCATAAAACCGAGCCCATAGTGGCCAAAGCTTTATTTAAACAAGCCCAACTATTTGAAGAAAACACAGAATTTGAAAAAGCCCAAGCTAATTACGAACTAATTATTGCTAATTATAGAGATGGTATTTTAGTTGATGACGCCTATTATAGATTAGCAGACATTTATGTAAAGCATTTAAACCAACCAGAAAAAGCAAAAGATTTGTACGAGCAAATTATTTTTAACCATGTAGATAGCATTTATTTTGTTGAAGCTCGAAAAAAATACAGAGCATTGCGTGGAGACGCTATAAATTAATTATATGATAATTGCAGAAACAGAACGATTATTAATTTCAAAAGTTAGCTTACAAGATGCTCCTTTTTTTGTGGAGTTAATGAACACGCCACACTGGTTAAAATATATTGGTGATAGAAATATAAGGTCTGTAAAAGATGCCGAAGCGAATCTTAAAAATGGTATTTTGAAAAGCTATAAAGACAACGGTTTTGGTTTTTATAAAGTACTATTAAAAGCCGAGAACAATAAAACAATTGGAACAGCAGGACTTATAAAAAGAGAACAATTAGATGATGTAGATGTAGGTTTTGGTTTTTTACCAGAATACGAAGGCAAAGGCTTTGGTTTTGAAGCATCGGTTGAAATTATGAAACTTGCTAAATCAGAATTCAAACTTAAAAAAGTTGTAGCGATAACAAATCCAGATAACCATAATTCAATTAAATTATTAGAGAAATTAGGATTAGTTTTCGAAAAAAGAGTAAATCCCTTTGAAGAAGATAAAGAACTTCTGTTATTTGCAAAAACTTTATAAATCTATGTCATTTAAGCATAGCAAGAAATATGATTATATACAACGTAACGGTAAACATAGACGAAAGTATTCATGACGAATGGTTAGCATGGATCAAAGAACATATTCCACAAGTACTAGGAACAGGTAAATTTGAAAAAGCAACATTAACTAAGGTTTTAGTAGAGGAAGATATGGGTGGACAAACTTATTCTATTCAATATAGATCATATTCACGCGAAGCTCTAGATGCTTATTATCGTGAGGATGCAGATAGATTAAGAACAGATGGCATGAAAAAATTTGCAGATAAAATGTTAGCGTTTAGAACTGAGCTACAAATTGTAGATGAATATACTGTGAATTTTAAATAGCTTTACTTCCCTTAGCGCAGACAAAGGGTTTTTATTAATAAACATTCATGAATTCGTGGCATATAATCCAAACCAACATCAAGTAAAAGCTAAAAAGTATTTAGGGCAGCATTTTTTAAATGATGAATCTGTTGCAGAAAAAATTGCAAACACCTTAGCATTAAAAGATTATAAAAAAGTTTTAGAGATTGGACCGGGAATGGGTGTGCTAACTAAGTATTTGCTAAAAAAGAATATTGAAACTTTTGTTATTGAGATTGATACCGAATCGGTAGAATATTTACAAGCAAATTACCTAAACTTGGCGCCAAGAATTATAGAAAAAGATTTTTTAAAATTCGATTTAAATGAAGTTTTTAAAGGAGAATCCTTCGCTATTATTGGTAATTTTCCGTATAATATTTCAACTCAAATTGTTTTTAAGGCCTTAGAAATGCGTGAACAAATTCCAGAATTCTCTGGGATGTTTCAAAAAGAGGTTGCGCAGCGTATTTGTTCAAAAGAAGGCTCAAAAGTATATGGAATTCTTTCTGTTTTAACGCAAGCATTTTATAATGCCGAGTATTTATTCACAGTACCTCCATCCGTTTTTAATCCACCTCCAAAAGTAGATTCAGGAGTTTTAAGGCTTACTAGAAAAGAAAATTACAGTTTACCTTGTAGTGAAAAATTATTATTTAAAGTGGTAAAAACGGCATTTCAACAGCGCAGAAAAACGCTTCGAAATAGTTTAAAAACCTTCAATTTATCAGATAATTTAAAAGCAAATGTTATATTTGGCAAACGTCCGGAACAATTAAGTGTAGAAGCCTTTATTGAGCTTACGCAATTCATTGAAAACGATAAAAATTAAATCATCACTTCGCGAGGTTTCAAAGGAATTTTGAAATAGTATCGAGAAGTTTTAATCTCATGTCTGAAGAGAAAGAAAACATACAATTTGAGCTAACAAAAGAGCTTGTTGGGCAAGTAAAGCAACTTATCAAAGCAAATGATGATAAGGAGCTTCACAAATTGCTTGATGAGTTTCATTATGCCGATATTGCCGAAATTCTAGACGAAGTAAATCTGGATGAAGCAACCTATGTTATTAAACTCTTAGATTCTGAAACCACTTCAGATATTTTAACAGAGCTCGACGAAGATATTCGAGAAAGAGTATTAAAAAACCTATCTGCAAAAGAAATTGCCGAAGAAGTTGAGGAGTTAGATACTGATGATGCTGCTGATATCATTTTAGAACTTCCAGAAGAACGACAAGAAGCCGTTATTTCTCATATTGAAGATCAAGAACATAAAGCAGAAATAACAGAACTTTTAGCTTATGATGAAGATACTGCTGGAGGGCTCATGGCCAAAGAGCTGGTTAAAGTTTACGAAACCTGGACAGTTGCTGGTTGCATGCGAAGAATTCGAGGTCAAGCCGAAGAAGTAACACGAGTCCATTCAATTTATGTTGTAAATAAGGAAGAAAAACTCATAGGTCGTCTATCTTTAAAAGATTTAATTGTTGCTAAGAACGATCAAAAAATTTCAGATCTCGTTAAAGTTAATGTAGATTATGTTAATGTAAATGATGACGTTGAAGATGTAGCAAAAGTCATGGCAAAATATGATTTGGAAGCCATTCCGGTGTTAGACGATAACGAGGTTCTTTTGGGTAGAATTACTATTGATGATATAGTAGATGTATTAAAAGAAGAAGCAGAGAAAGATTACCAATTAGCAGCAGGTATTACTGGCGATGTAGATTCTGATGACAGTATTTTAGAGCTTACCAGAGCCCGACTACCTTGGCTCTTTTTAGGTTTAGTAGGTGGTATTGGGGCTTTTTTAATAATGGAAGGGTTTCAAGATACATTTAATAAATATGCAGTATTATTTTTCTTTACGCCTTTAATTGCGGCTATGGCTGGTAATGTTGGCGTACAGTCAAGTGCGATTATCGTACAAGGTTTAGCAAATGATGATGTAAAAGGAAGTGTAAATAATAGATTAATAAAAGAAATGCTATTGGCTGCTTTAAATGGGGTTATTTTGGCTGTTTTTCTTTTTCTTTTTGTATGGGTAACTAAAGGCGAAATAAATACTGCTTTTGCCATATCTGTTTCTCTAGTAGCTGTAATAATAGTTGCAGGCTTAATAGGAACATTTGTGCCATTATTTTTAGATAAACGAGGCATAGATCCAGCCATTGCCACAGGTCCGTTTATCACTACAAGCAATGATATTTTAGGAATTTTACTTTATTTCTGGATTGCAAAAATGATTTTGGGCATTTAGCATTTGGGCGTTACCACAAGGGTCGGGCTATTCGTTACAATCTTTTTGCTCGCGCCTCTCAAAAAGGATTTCTACTACTATCCCTAACGCAAAACTTCGTAATTTTACAATATGAATTCAATCAATATTAAAAATAAATTTTCAAAATTTTCAAAAAATTGGCACCCACATCAAATTGCAATAGTTGATGATATGCAAGTTATACTGGCAAAACTTAAAGGCGAATTTGTGTGGCATAGTCATGAGGACGAAGATGAACTATTTCAAGTTATAAAAGGGACACTATACATGCAATTTAGAGATCGAACAGAAGTAGTTAACGAAGGTGAAATTATTGTAGTTCCGAAAGGGGTAGAGCATAATCCTTTTACAAAAAATGATGAAGAAGTACATGTCCTATTATTTGAAAAATTAAACACGGCACATACAGGAAAAGTAAAACATGAAAAAACACAAACGCATTATCCAAAAATATAGTTTTGGTCACGCTGAACAGGTTTCTGCATCTCATAATATTTTAAAATGAAAATTTTACACCTCGATACTAACCACGAACTATTAATAAATCAACTTAATAATTTAGGATTTATTAATGATGAAGATTATACATCTTCAAAAGACGAAGTTATAGCTAAAATTCATAAATATGATGGATTTATTATTCGTAGTCGCTTCTCAATAGATAAATCATTTCTTGATGCTGCTACCAATCTAAAATTTATAGGTCGTGTTGGTGCAGGTTTAGAAAATATAGATTGTGATTATGCCGAAAGCAAAGGCATAAATTTAATATCTGCACCAGAAGGTAACAAAAATGCTGTTGGAGAGCATGCACTAGGAATGTTATTATCGCTCTTTAATAAACTTAATAAAGCAGATAGCGAAGTAAGACAAGGCAAATGGCTTAGAGAAGAAAACAGAGGAATAGAACTTGATGGAAAAACAGTGGGTCTTATAGGCTATGGTAACATGGGGAAAGCTTTTGCAAAAAAACTACGTGGTTTTGATGTTAAAGTTTTGTGTTACGATATTAAAGAAAATGTAGCTGATGAGAACGCTAAACAAGTTTCATTAAAAGAATTACAGCAACATGCAGATGTTTTAAGTTTGCACATACCAGAAACACCTTTAACCATTAATATGATTGATGATACTTTTTTTAATCAATTTAAAAAACCATTTTGGTTAATTAATACAGCACGAGGTAAAAGTGTAGTTACTGAAGATTTAGTTGTGGCACTTCAATCTGGTAAAGTTTTGGGCGCTGGATTAGATGTTTTAGAATATGAAAAATCATCATTTGAAAACTTATTTAAAAGCGGTGTCACATCAAACGGAGAAGTAAGCAGAAGTGGTGAAGAAATGCCAAAAGCTTTTAGATATTTAATTGATTCTGAAAATGTTTTATTATCGCCACACGTAGCTGGCTGGACTATTCAAAGCAAAGAAAAATTGGCTCAAACTATAGTTGATAAAATTAAAGCGAAATTTTGTTAACTTTCGTTCATGAAAAAAATCGTTCTAGTTTTTTCATTACTAATTTTAGCTTTATTGCTATTGTTTCAATTTGGTAAATACACTTTAATAAGTGGTGATACGCAAATTGAATATATCATGGCAGGTATTGCAATCGTTTTTTTAGGTATTGGACTATTTATTAATAAGAAAACTCAAAAGCCAACACCAGTCTCCATTCATGATATAGATTTAAAAAAAGTTGAAGAGCTAGGTATTACTAATCGAGAATATGAAGTTTTACAACTTATTTCCATAGGGTTATCAAATAAAGAAATTGCTGATAAATTATTCCTTTCCGAAAGCACTATAAAAACTCACGTTTCAAATTTGCTAGTTAAATTAAATGCAAAACGCCGCACACAGGCATTGCAGATAGCAAAAAATTTACAGATTATTTAAAATTTGTACTTTAGTATGAACTCTTAAAAAGAGGTATAAACTACTTTTAAACCAATTATTAATCTTAAAAATTTATTTTATGGAATTAGGAGCGTTTTCTGCTAGTTTAAATGTAAAAGACATTAATAAGTCAAAATTGTTTTACGAAAACCTTGGGTTTAGTGTCTTTGCTGGAGCTATCGAAATGAATTATTTAATCATGAAAAATGGTAATGCACTAATTGGTCTTTTTCAAGGGATGTTTGAAAATAATATTTTAACTTTTAATCCAGGTTGGGATGAAAGTGCAAACAAATTAGACAACTTTACCGATGTTCGAGATATTCAAAAGCATCTGAAAAGCAAATCAATAAAACTAGAAAGAGAGTCAGATGAAGAGACAGAAGGACCAGCAAGTTTAGTTTTGTTTGACCCAGACGGAAATACCATTCTTATTGACCAACATGTATAGAATGATACTAAAGTATTATGCATTTAGTACTTTAGTATGAATCCTCTATTCTGTCATCTTACTACTTTTGACTAACTAATCAATACATACAAAACAAATGAAAAACACAGTAATTAAGTACGGTCTTTATGCTTTACTAAGCGGGTTTTTATTATTCGGATTACCTTTTTTATTAGGAATGGGAGTAAATTTTGACTATGGAGAACTTATTGGGTATACCTCTATGATACTCTCTTTATTATTTGTTTACTTCGGAATCAAACATTATCGAGATAAAGTAAATAACGGAAAGATTTCTCTAGGTAAAGCAATTGCTATTGGGATGCTTATAGCTTCATTTTCGGCTATTGGAGTAGCTTTGTTTGATTATATCTATACCACTAAAATAAATCCCGACTTTGCAACTGAATACATAGATTATTCTATAAAAAAAATGGAAGCCACATTATCACCAGAAGAATTAAAAATAAAAAGCGCAGAACTTATTCAGCAAATGAAGGATTATGGGAGCCCTGGTTTTATGGCTTTCATGATGTTTTCAACAGTAATAATTTTAGGATTTATTATATCTTTAATTTCAGGATTAATACTTCAACGTAAATAAAAAAAATAAAAATTATGCAATACGAAGCTACATCTCCAGAAGATTACATTAATCAAGTTCCGAATGAGAGACAGGATACTTTAAAAAAATTACGAAAAATAATTAATGATAATTTGCCAAAAGGTTTTGAAGAAGGAATGATTTATAAAATGATTGGTTTTTATGTACCTCATTCTGTATATCCAAACGGGTACCATTGCGATCCCAAAACACCATTACCTTTTATGAGTTTTGCATCTCAAAAAAACTCGGTTAATTTATATCATAGCGGTATTTATGCTAAAAAAGAATTACACGATTGGTTTGTAAATGAGTACCCAAAACATTGTAAGCGTAAGCTTGATATGGGAAAAAGCTGTATCCGGTTTAAAAAAATGGACGAGATCCCTTTTGAACTTATAGGAGAACTAACAAGAAAAATGACTTGTGAAGAGTGGATAGATATTTATGAGTCAGCAATAAAAAACAGAAAGAAATGAAAAATCGAGTAACAGGAATAGGTGGATTGTTTTTTAAAACCAAAGATCCCAAAACGACTAAAGATTGGTATAAAAAACATTTAGGTTTTAATACCGATGATTATGGGTGTACCTTTTGGTGGAAAGATAAAACAGGTAAAGATTGCTCAACACAATGGAGTCCCTTTTCTGAAAACACCAAATATTATGAGCCTTCAAAAAAAGACTTTATGTTTAATTATAGAGTTGAAAACTTACAAGAATTGTTAGCGGTTTTAAAAGATGAAGGCGTAACCATTGTAGGTGAAATTGAAGAATACGAATACGGAAAATTTGGCTGGATTTTAGATAACGATGGTAATAAAATAGAACTTTGGGAGCCAATAGATAGTGCATTTTTGTAAATTCGTTATTTCGCTTTTCAAATAAATTTTTTTTGGACTACTTAGAAGTTTTACAATCTTATAATTTATCTACATTACAATGGACTGCAATTAGTTTTGCAGTTTTTTTATTAGGAGTTGCCAAAGCAGGAGTTAAAGGCTTAGGGATTATTATTGTTATAATTTTGGCATTTGTTTTTGGCGAAAAAGCATCAACAGGCGTTTTACTACCTATGCTTATAGCTGCCGATATTTTAGCAGTGGTTTACTACAATAGGCATACACAATGGGAATATATAAAAAAGCTAATGCCTTGGATGATTATTGGGGTTTTAATTGGTGTTTGGGTAGGCAATGATATTTCAGAAGTACTTTTTAAAAGAATAATGGCTATTATTATTATCGTATCGGTACTTATTATGTTTTATACCGAAAAACGACAATCATCAACTATTCCAAAAAACAAAGTGTTTTCTAGCAGTGTAGGGTTTTTAGCAGGCTTTACCACTATGGTAGGAAACTTAGCCGGCCCAATATCAAATATATATTTTTTGGCAACACGATTACCAAAAAATGAATTTATAGGTACTGCAGCATGGTTGTTTTTTATTATTAATGTTTTTAAACTTCCTTTTCATTTTTTAATATGGAATACAGTGACTAAAGACACTTTAATTTTAAATTCAGCATTGGTTCCAGTAGTTTTAATTGGTTTTTTCTTAGGCGCCTATATTGTTAAGTTAATTACAAATGTTAATTATAGACGATTTATTTTAATAGTTACTGCTCTTGGGGGATTAGTTATGTTATTTAGGTAATAATTAGTTTTATTGTAACAAATATTTCATTTTACATACCTATAGTTTAAGAGGTTATTAATAATAATTTATTAACTTTATAGTCTAACCATAATATTAAAAACAATAAAATGTCTGACGAAAAAAATTTAAGCGACGACCTAAACGATATGTTAGGTGATGCTAAGGAAGGCGCAAAAAAAGCAGCCGATAAAGCAGGAGAATTTGCAGAAGAAGCTAAAGAAAAAGCGAAAGAATTTGCAGAAGATGCTAAAGAAACGGCATCTGAATTTGCAGAAAGTGCTAAAGAAACCTTTGCTTCAGGAGAAAATAAAAAGATACTAGCAGGAATATTGGGAATTCTTTTTGGAGGTTTAGGTATTCACAAGTTTATTTTAGGTTATAATAAAGAAGGAGGAATTCTTTTGGGAGCAACATTAATAGGAATTCTTTTATCTTGTGTAGGAGTTGGGCTTTTAATTGTATGGGTGCCAGGTGTTGTAGGTTTTATTGAAGGTATAATTTACCTAACAAAATCTGATACTGATTTTTATAATACTTATCAAGCAGGTAAAAAGCCTTGGTTCTAATTAAAACTTATCAAGGTTAAAAATAAATAAACACAAAAACCAAAATAAATTCGTTTTGGTTTTTTTAATTCAAATTAACATCGTAATATTGCAATATTAAAATGAAATGATATGGGAATTACTAAATCACAAATATTTACAGAACAGCAAAACGATCTTGCACAGTTTTTTAAAGTGTTGGGACACCCTGCTCGTGTAGCTATATTGCAGTATATAAGTAATCAAAATGCTTGTATTTGTAATGATTTGGTTGAAGAAATAGGGTTAGCACAAGCCACAATTTCTCAGCATTTAAAAGAACTAAAAAGCATTGGTTTGCTAAACGGAGAGGTAGAAGGAAAAAGCATGTGTTATTGCATTAATGTAGAGCGCTGGACATATTTACAAAATAGATTAAATGCTTTTTTTAATACCACTAAATCAAATTGCTGCTAGACCATTATGGTCATTTATTAGCACATTCTAATGAAAATAAATAAGTTTAAAAATTATGAAAACACAAGAATTATTTAGCGTTTTAGAACAAAATAAAGATTTGTCTTTATTATTTGAATATGCACCAAATTTATTAGTAGGTGCTAATTATCATATTACCGAAGTAAAACATGTTTCAATAGATTCGGTAGATTGTGGTTCACAAACAGACGCATGGAAAGAAACGATTATTCAACTTTGGGAAAGCCCAAGTGAGATTGGTAAAACTGAATATATGTCGGTTTACAAAGCCATGGCTATTCTTAAAAAAGTAGGTAAAATGAAACCTTATGCATTAAATGCTGAAGTAAAGTTTGAATATAGCAATGCTACTTTTAATACGGCACAACTATTTGTTAATGATTTTGAAATACATGGTAACGACTTAATTATTAAATTAGCCATCGAAAAAACAGATTGTAAAGCAAAAAGCACATGTGGTGTATCCGAAGAAAAAGAGTTAGTTTCGGCTAGTGAAGAACCTTGTTGTTCACCAGATGGAAATTGTTGTTAGACCATTAATAAAGCACGATTGGGGCTCTGTTTCAGAAATATATAAGGAAGGTATTGCTACTGGAATTGCTACTTTTGAAACAGAATGTCCCAATTGGAAACAATGGAATGTTAAGTATTTACAATGTTGTAGATTTGTTGCAACTATTGAAGATGAAGTAGTAGGTTTTGCAGTTTTATCTCCAGCTTCAAAACGAAAAGTTTATAAAGGCGTAGCTGAAGTAAGTGTATATGTTTCTGAAGCTTTTAGAGGAAAACATATAGGAAGAAAATTACTTAAAGTTTTAATTAATGAAAGTGAAAAAGAAGGCTTGTGGACCTTACAAGCAGGTATTTTTTCAGAAAACAATACAAGTATTAATTTACACTTAAAGTGTGGATTCAGAACTATTGGCGTTAGAGAAAAAATAGGAAAATTAAATGGAAAATGGCACGATAATCATTTTCTTGAAAGACGAAGTAAAATTGTAAAATAATGTCAGAACGAGCACTGTCGAGACCTAAATTAAAAGATTAATTAAAAAAGATCCCTGCTTTTGTAGGAATAAAAAATAAATATGAAGAACATTTTAGTATTATGCACAGGAAATTCATGCCGAAGCCAAATGGCCCATGGCTATTTAAATCATTTTTTAGATAACAGAGCGGTAAAAGTATATAGTGCAGGTATTGAAACTCACGGATTAAACCCTGGAGCTTTAGCTATTATGAAGGAAGATGGGTTAAACATTGATCATCACACTTCAAATCATGTAGATGAGTATGCTGAGGTAGATTTTGATTACATTATCACGGTTTGTGATCATGCCAATGAAAATTGCCCTTACATACCAAGTAAAAATGCAAAGCGATTACATCACAATTTCTATGACCCTTCAAAGTTAGAAGGAACTGATGAAGAAAAGCATGCAGCATTTTTAAAAGCACGTAATGAAATTAAAGACTATTTTAAGAATTTTGTAGAGGAGTACCGATTAATTTGATCGTTTAAAAAGCCTTTAATTTATTATTGCTTTTACTAATCTTGTAACCCATAATCAAGCGGAAGTAAGTCTCCTACCCGTTGATTTCCTAAATAGCCAGAAAACATCACTTTGGTAACATCAGAATAGTTCCCATACTCATCAATGAGTATTGCGGGTTCTAAAAACTCAATTTTGGTTTGATAGTTTTTATCGTAGAGAATATTTACGGGCTTATCTAATAATACTCTTTTTGATGAAGTATTTGATATTTGTTGAATCTTAAAATAGTCCCATGGGTTTACTTTAAACCTCTTAGAAAAAATTTGATACCCTTTAGCTTCTAATGCTTCATTATAAAGCGCTCTCATAAATTCAAGCACAGAACCCTTGTAGGCTTTTTCTCTATTTCTTTTCGCTTTATTCTCTTTAAAATTGTCAAAATTTTTGTAAAAGCTTTTACCTGAAAAATTAACAGATTTAATTTCGAATACATTATTTATCTCTTCTACATAATTGAAGTTTATTTCAAATTGCTTAATGTCAAAAAAAACAACATACTGCAGACTTTTATTTTCAATAATAATTGGGGAAAAGGCGCTGGCTGTTAATTGCCTTTTTTTTCGATTGTATCTTAAAATTAAATCTTTTTCATTTAAAATTTTGCAAGATTTTGCAAAACTAGAGAACCCTAAAAACTGCTTTCTAAATAGCCTAAGCTTTTGTCTTCTGGTAAGTCCATCATCTGCATACACAATAACTTCATCTAAAACATTATTTGTTTGTTTTAAGTATACTGTTATATTATTTTTTTGCCTGTAATCTAAAATCGTTTCTGTTTGATAGCCTAAATAAGAAATAACTAAACCTGATTGATTGGCATCAGTATACAAAATAGAAAATTTACCTTCTGAATCTGTGGTGGTTCCAATGGTAGTATTGTCAAAATAAATTGCCGCAGATTCTATAGGAATTTTAGTTTTTGCATCTAGTACAATTCCAGAAAAGGTTTGAGAAATTCCAGAAAAGGATAAAAGCAAAAATAGTAAGTATATAAAAGTTTTAAATTTCATTATTCTCCATAAACTTGCGCTCTAATTCTGCTTGAAACTCTTCCATTACAGGGCGAACGGTGCTTTCTGGTAGGTCGGCAATTTTAATGTACATTAAGCCGTCAACAGCATTGTTAAACAGCGGATCTACATTAAAGGCGACTAATCGAGCATTTTGTTTTATATACTTTTTAAGTAGTACAGGCAGGCGTAAAGCACCAGGCTCAACTTCATCAATAATCTTGTCAAACTTATTTAAATCAGCTTCTGTAGCATCAAAAACAAAATCTTTATCAGCATCTTTTAGCTTTACTTTAAACTCTTTTTTGGGGTGTACGTATTGCGCAATATATGGATCGTAATAATGAGATTTCATAAACTCAATCATTAATGATTTCGAGAAATTTGAAAACTGATTACTAATACTTACGCCACCTATTAAAAATTGATGTTCAGGGAAGCGTAATGTAGTATGAACAATACCTTTCCAAAGTAAAAATAAGGGCATTGGTTTTTGCTGATACTCTTTTATAATGAAAGCACGACCTAATTCAATAGATTGACTCATCATTTTATATAATTCAGGTTCAAACCTAAAGAGGTCTTGTAAATAAAAACCATCTATACCATAACGCTCAAAAATTTTTGAACCTAAGCCCATTCTGTAAGCGCCAGCAATTATCTTGTTTTCATTGTCCCATAAAAACATATGGTGATAATAACTATCGAAATCATCTAAGTCAATAGATTCGTTTGTGCCTTCTCCAACTTCACGAAAGGTAATTTCTCGTAAACGACCTATTTCTCTTAATATATTAGGAATGTTTTCAGCAGGAGCTAAATAAACCTCGTAGTTCTTACTAGTAAGTAGTTTACAATCCTCTTTTTTAAGTGTTTCTACTTCTTTAATCATTAAAGATGCATCAACAGGAGTAACAATACGTTTAGGTGTTTTAGGTGTTTTAAGTGTTGATGAAATATTATCTAAGATTTTTGATTTCTCTTCAAATGCATTCGATAACATATATGTTTTCTGCCTTAAAAAACCTGAAAACTCATCTAATGAAGTATATTCTTTTTGGTCATTTACTGAAATAGCTTTACCAATACGAACCTTAATAACGCGTCGTTTTTGGGTTAGCAACTCAGAAGGTAGTTTAGCAGTTCTAAACGTATCACTAATTTTGGAAAGCTTATAAAATAACTTACTGTTTTTTGCATGAAAATAAATGGGTACAATAGGAACTTCGGCTTTTTGAGCGAGCTTCATAGCTGCTTCTTCCCAAGGTTTATCAACAACTAATTTACCATCGCGATAGGTAGAAACTTCACCTGCAGGGAAAATCCCTAATGGATGTCCGTTTCTTAAATGCAGTATAGAGTTTTTAAAACCTGCAATACTAGATTTTACATCTTTCCTGTCTTCAAAAGGATTTACAGGCATAATGTAGGGCTTTAAAGGCTCAATTCGATGTAATAAAAAATTGGCTATGATTTTAAAATCGCTGCGTTGTTCTAACATCAATTTTAAAAGCAAAATACCATCAATACCACCTAGAGGATGGTTAGATACCGTTATATAAGCACCATTTTTAGGAAGTCGTTTTAAGTCTTCTTCGGGGATTTCAAATTTAATTTCAAAATCGTCTAAAACACCATTTAAAAATTCTAAATCGCTTAAATGTTTATTTCTATTATATATTTTATTAAGTGTGGATATTTTAAGAACTTTCATTAAAATCCAACCAACAAAAGTACCAATAAAGCTATATTTATCTAATTGTATGGCTTTAGCTACTTCTTTTGCTGTTACCAATCCCGTATTTTGTTGTTTGGTCATAAGTGTAAATGTACTAAATAGTTTATTTAGTTACTATTTGAACTGTTTCTTGGGTTAATTGTTTTAGTAACACGACTTTACCTGTTTCAATTTGCTTTATAGCATGTTCATTATAATGCCTAATAGTATAAAGAGAAACATTTTTGGTACATGTTACTTTAAATTTTGATTTTAATTGATGCAATAGTTTCTCAAGATTATTATAGAGATTATCTACACAAACCGAAAAACTTATAGCTGAATTTTGAATAACATCAACCTTCATTTTATATTGATGTAATAACTTAAATATACTACTAATATTGTCTTCAACGATGTATGAAAAGTCTAAAGATGATAAAGAAATGAGTACTTGATTTTTCTTTACAATAAAGCAAGGAATTAGGGGCTCCAAAGTTGTGTTTTTACCAACCATAGTTCCTGCTTGCTCTGGGTTTAAAAATGATTTTACGTATAATTGAATTTCTTTACGTTGTAAAGGCTGCAGTGTTTTTGGATGAATTACAGAGGCTCCGTAAAAAGCTAATTCTATGGCTTCTCTATACGATATTTTATTAAGTAGCTGTGCGTTTTCAAAATACCGAGGGTCGGCATTTAAAACACCAGGCACATCTTTCCATATAGTTACACTTTCGGCATTTAAACAATAGGCATAAATTGCGGCTGTATAATCACTTCCTTCTCTACCTAATGTTGTTGTAAAGTTATTGGTATCGCTTCCTAAAAAGCCTTGTGTAATATTTAAAATAGATTTGTTGAATTGTGATGATATGAGGCTTTGCGTTTCCTCCCAATTTACATTAGCATGCCTATAATAATTATCAGTTTTTATTTGATTTCTAACATCTATCCAATTATTTTTTATTCCAATGTAGTTTAAATATTCGCTTATAATTGTAGTAGAAATTAACTCACCATACCCAATAGTTTGATCGTAAACAAAGTTGTAATCTGGAGATTTATTAGTTTTTAAAAAAGTATCAAACTCTTCGAAAAAAGTCGATATTTTTTTAAAAATTGGATGATTTTCATTTTCAAATAAATCCAATAGAATTTCATTATGAAATTTTTTAACCTCTTGGAGAGCACTTTGTAACTCAGCTTTGTTGTTAAAATAATTTTTTAAAACAAGTTCGATAGCATTGGTGGTTTTTCCCATTGCCGAAACAACAACTAAGGTGTTTTTGTAACCTACTTTTTGTAAAACAGCTACTAAGTTTTTTACGCCATTGGCATCTTTAACTGACGCACCACCAAATTTAAATACTTGCATATTATAATTTTGCTATGTAATTTTTAATGCCTTCTTCACTTAACTGAACCACATCCCAATCACGTAAAACTTTGGCTCCTTTTTTCTCGTAAAAGGCAATTGCAGGTTCATTCCAATCAATTACCTCCCAGTTTATACGTTTTACACCAAGATTGTGCCCGTATTTAACAACTTCATTTAAAAGTGCGGTTCCTAAACCAGAGCCCCTCATTTTTTCACTGACAATTAAATCTTCCAGATGAATTATTTTTCCTTTCCATGTAGAATAGCGGTTGTATACTAGTGCTAAACCTTCAATTTTATTATTGGCTTCAGCTACAAAACAATGAAATGCTGGATTATCACCAAACCCATCTCTTTGTAAATCTTTAACTGTAACTTCAACAGCGTTTTCTTCTTTTTCAAAAAGAGCTAATTCTTTTATTAAACTGAGCACATCTACCATGTCGTTTTTGGTAGCGTTTCTTATTTTATAATTCATATTTTTTTAAATAATTTCAAATATAGCTTAAAGTTAAATATTTAACCCCATTAATCTTTTGCGAAAACGTTGTAGTTAGTTAAAAATTAACAGATATTTGCACAAACAAAAAGTCGCTTTCATGTCTAGAAAAAATCAAACTTTAGGAGAGTTTATTATTGAAAATCAAACCTCATTTAAATACAGCTCAGGAGAGTTGTCACGCCTTATTAATTCTATACGATTGGCAGCAAAGGTTGTAAACCATGAGGTTAATAAAGCTGGGTTAGTTGATATTATTGGTGCCGCTGGCGATACTAATATACAAGGAGAAGATCAACAGAAGCTAGACGTATATGCAAACGATAAGTTTATACAAACACTTACAAAAAGAAATATAGTTTGTGGTATTGCAAGTGAAGAGGAAGACGACTTTATTTCTATTAATAGTCAAGATGAAAATAACCAAAACAAATATGTGGTTTTAATTGACCCATTAGATGGATCTTCAAATATTGATGTTAATGTTTCTGTAGGAACTATTTTCTCAATTTACAGACGTGTAACACCAGTAGGGACACCAGTTACTTTAGATGATTTTTTGCAAAAAGGTAGTCAGCAAGTCGCTGCAGGCTATGTGGTTTATGGCACGTCTACAATGTTAGTTTATACAACAGGAGATGGTGTAAATGGATTTACACTAAACCCAGCTATTGGCTCATTTTATTTATCGCACCCAGATATGAAATTCCCTGAAGATGGCAATATCTATTCTGTAAATGAAGGTAATTATACCCATTTTCCACAGGGGATAAAAAACTATATTAAGTATTGCCAAAAAGAAGAAGGAGACAGACCATATACTTCCAGATATATAGGGTCTTTGGTTTCAGATTTCCATAGAAACATGATAAAAGGTGGCATTTATTTATATCCTCAAAGCTCTAAAAATCCTAATGGAAAACTACGTTTGTTATACGAATGCAACCCTATGGCTTTTTTAGCTGAGCAAGCTAACGGAAAATCTAGCGATGGTTTTACGCGCACTATGGATGTTGAGCCAACAGAGTTACATCAACGAGTGGCTTTTATTTGTGGGAGTAAAAATATGGTTGAAAAATGTGAGTCGTTTATGCGAGAAGCGCAATAAAAATGTGCTAAGTTATCCTAACACATTTATTAATGGGTTCAATATTTTGTATCGTTATGCAAAGAAATGCTGGATAAGGATTTAAATATATGTACATTGTAAAATATCAGTATTGAGTGTGTTATTGTTTATATTCACTAAATAATTTTCTTTATAAAACCATTAAATAAAAATGAAAAACAAATTATTCGGTATCGTCATTTTAGCTGTACTTGTTATTTACAGTTGTAAAGAACAACAAAATGAAACAAACAAAAGTGTAGGAACAACTGAAGTTAATGCAGATGAAATACAGTCGCCCACAAAAGAGGAAGTTGAGATAGCAGTACTTAGTTTTAATGATGCCATTGTGAACCCGACTGTAGCGTCTATGGAAGCTCTTTGTGCTGACAACCTCACTTATGGGCACTCAAGTGGAAAGATTCAGGACAAGGCTGAATTTATTGACGACATAGTTAACGGACCTTTTAATTTTTCATCTGTGGAAGCACCAGAACAGAGTATTTACATTTCAGGAAATACAGCTGTTGTACGAAATATTTTTTTAGCGAAGGCCACTAAAGATGGCAAATCGATAGATATTCGCCTCGGTTGTGTGCAAGTATTTCAAAAACAGAAAGATGATGGTCTTAAGCTATTGACAAGACAGGCTTATAAATTGCCTAACTAAAACAATTTATTCCATTTGGAATAGTAGTGTTAACACTTGTAGTTATTTCTACAAGCCTACCAAATCTCCTGCTACATTTTTAGTTGGTAAATCTGATTTTCCCATTAAGTAAATGTCTACTTGTCGCGCAGCTTCTCTGCCTTCAGAAATAGCACAACATAGTTTTTCTCTAAAAACTCTAGTGTATTCTATTGAGATATTCTTAATACTCTTCACAAATATATTTTCTTATCATATAGACTGTAATAGGATCTAATGTTTTCCCCGTTTCTGGATGAAGACCTAGAGCAGTGAAATATTCTAATTCCTTCTTATTTTTCCCATACCAAATTTTGACTTCATTATTCGGTCCAAAAAATTCTGTATTGCAATCTGGATCTATTTTTTTAAAATGTTTTATACGTTCTTCACTGTATAATTTTAATTGACTCAAATTAAATTTTTCTGTATCAAATTTTACTTCTATATAATTATTATGATCCCAGACCATCCAACGCTGTCTATTTAAAGAATAATAAACTACAAAACCAATTAATAATAAAAGACTAACAATAACAGTTAGCTTATATTTTTTTAATAAAAGATTTATAGATTTTTTCTCTTTTAAAACTTCATCTTGATTCTTATAAGTTTCTACATTTTCTTGGAGGTTTTTCGAAGTGTTTTTTGACACAAAATCTTCATAATCTTTGTAATCTAAATATTCAGATATTTTATTCAATAAATCTGAACTTGGATTGCTCGTATTGTTGTTATCACCTTCAATATACTTTTCATAATATCTGACAAAAGTAATTTTGCTGATCGAAAACTTTAAATTATCGGTAAAAACCTTTTCAAGATGATTTGATAGTCCGTGTTTAGTGTTATTACCACATTGGTTTTCGGCTTTCCTAAATGCTTCATTGAATAATTTTTTCTTCATTATTTATAATTGGTTGGTTTTTAAATGTATAAAAATCATAATCACATTCAAAACATAAAGCGAACATTAATGTACTAACATTTTTGATAGTAAATTGATTGTGTTTTGTTTCCTGCTAATCTTTCACTTCTATATTCCTTTGTTTCAGAATTAATAAATGTCTTACTCGTAATAAGGCTTACGAATTTTAATTCTCAAACTAGTGTAGCAAGGTAGAGTTGGGTAGTCTCTGGGAAGTAATTACGTCACTTTACTCTTGCTCTCTATACTTCCCAATTAGAGAGACGTCTCTTCATTTTTAGCGTGTTGCTAATAACACAAAAGCATCTGAGAAAACCTCAGACAGCAACACTATTGTCAAATTTTTAATAACAAACAAAATGAAAAAAATAATTTTAATAATGCTTACGGTTTTCCTTAATATAGGATTATATTCTTGTACTCCAACTAATAATATTGATGATGATGATATTGTGCCACAAGCATGTTGTGGTGATGATGATGAAATCTTACCGCCACCTCCACCACCGCCTACAGAGGGAAATGGAGGATAGAAGGTTCCTAAAAAATTAGTTAGTATTTTTGAGGAATGAAAACAACAAATGTTTCATTCCTCTTTTTTTTTATCTATATAGCTTGTTTTTTTATAAATAGTAATGTTTATGGACAACAAGCATTAGATAGTTCTTATTATTATAGAGAAATTTTAAAAAACCCTAAAGGGAGTAATGATTTAATTTCTGCTTATATTTTTTTTGATAAACACAAAAAAGAGAGTTTAAAAAATAGCGATACATTAAAAGTAATATATGATTTAAGATACATTGCTAGTATTGAAAACGCCTTAGGGCTTCCTTATGAAAGTGAAAACTCGATTGTTAAAGCTCTACAGTTACTAGATACATTTAAGGATAGCTCTGAAGTAACCACAGAATCAAGAATAGGTATATATAATCATCTGGGGATTATTTATAGAAGTCTGAATGATTATGAAAAAGCTCTTGAATTTTATGATAAAGTATTAGAAATTGCTAAAGACCCAAGACAAATTAATAAAGTTTATAATAATAAAGGGAATATCTATAAAGATTTACATCAGTATAAATTAGCAGTTATTGCTTATGCTAAAGTTTATGAGGAAAGAAAAAAGAATGGAAACATTAAATTAATAGCTAAGGCTTTGGATAATTTGGGTTTTGTACAATCTAAATTAAATCAATCAGACGGATTTGCTAATTTGACAAAGGCGTTAACTATGAGAGAACAAATTCAAGATATATCTGGTCTTTATTTAAGCTATAGAAATTTATCAGAATATTATAATGATCGTAATGACAAAAGCAAATCATTGCATTACGCTAATAAAGGGTATCTGATAGCAAAACAAATTAATAGCGCATCGTATATTGATGATGCATTATCTCATATTTTTGATATAAATGAAAATAAAAAAATCATTGAGTTTATAGTAATAAGAGATAGTTTATCGGCAATTAAACAAAAAAGCAAAAATAAATATGCTGCTAGTAAATATGAGTACAGTCAATACTTAAAAAAGGCACAAGAAAGTGAGCTTCAAAAGGAAAAAGAAAAAAGGCTAAAAATTATATATAAATTTATAGGGATGTTTATTGTTTTGCTTGCTATTTCCTTATATATCATATTGAGAATTAGGCATAAAAAAGAAAAAATTCAACAAGTCTACAATACAGAAACTCGTATTTCTGAAAAAGTGCATGACGAAGTTGCTAATGGTTTATACCACGTTATGACAAAACTCCAATCTAAAAACAAAACCAATGATGAAGTTTTAGATGATTTGGAAGGCATATATAATAAAACCAGAGATATTTCAAAAGAAAATAGTTCAGTTGATATTAAAGCAAATTATAATGAACTACTACATGATTTATTATTGAGTTATAAGACTAATGATATAAACGTCGTTACCAGAAACATCTCAAAAGTAAACTGGGATACCATTTCAGATATAAGAAAGACAACACTTTACAGAGTGCTTCAAGAACTTATGACTAACATGCGCAAGCATAGTAAAGCATCTATAGTAGCACTAACCTTTAATCAAACTAAAAATAAAATTGCAATAGATTATAAAGACAATGGTGTTGGCTGCAAACTCAAGAAAAACACAGGTCTACTAAATACGGAAAACCGTATGGCATCTATTAATGGAACTATTACTTTTGAGTCTCAACCAGATAATGGGTTTAAAGCAAAAATTATAGTATAAAGTATGTTTACAAAGGTTTTAGTTTCTGAAGATATGGACGATATTAACAAAGGGGTTTATGCATCACTTTGTGAATTGGGTATTGTAGAAATTCATCAAGTACAGTATTGTGATGATGCCTATTTAAAAATTAAAAAAGCCAATTTAGACGAAGATCCGTACCAATTATTAATTACAGATTTGTCTTTTGCTTCAGACCATCGAGAACAACGCTTCCCTTCTGGTGAAGATTTAGTTAAAACACTTAAAGAACAACATTCCAATTTAAAAGTTATTGTGTATTCTGTTGAAGATCGTCTTCAAAAAGTTAGATTATTGATGAATACTTATGGCGTTGATGCTTACGTTTGTAAAAGCAGGAGAGGCTTAACAGAATTATCAGAAGCTATTAATGCTGTTTTTAAAAACGAAAACTACTTATCTCCCCAAGTAAAACAAGCTTTAAGTAACAAAGCAGATTTAGAAATAAATGATTATGATATTGAGTTAATCAAACAACTCTCAAACGGTTTGTCTCAAGAGGACATTAGTAATTATCTTAATAATAATAATATAACTCCTAGTAGTTTAAGCTCTGTTGAAAAACGTTTGAACAAGCTCCGTATCCAATTCAAAGCAAGTAATGCCATACACTTAGTGGCTATTGTTAAAGATTTAGGACTTATATAATTCAACGTTTATTCCTGTGCAAACAGAAATCCATTTTTTAGTATATACGGAATACCGTAAAACATACAACCTCATACTTTATACTATTGCATAGCTATTAGTAATTATCATATAGATAATTGGAAATCGCACGTCTTATTTAAGGCGTGCTTTTTTTGTTATGTGGTTTTCCGTAAGGAATAGTCTTTTAATGGTTTTAGGTTTGGGGAATATTAATCTTAAAATTTGAAATGATGGCTGTAAAACATTTAGAAACTGAAGAAACCCATAAAGGCTTTAAAGGAGGAGAAACAGGTTGTGGTTTTGATACTACAGAGCATCCAAGTCATTGGGAAAATACAAGTAGTAAAATTACTTGTGATAAAAATGGTTGCAAGAACTAACGATTTCATCCGAAACAAATTTATGCCTTACGGGATCCCGTAAGGTTTTATTTTTTAATGGGTTTAAGTTTGAAGAGTTAAACTTTAAAAATTAGAATTATGGCAAGTTATTATGTAAACAAAAATGCTCAATCAAATGGAGATCATGAAGTGCATAAAGCTGGTTGTTCTTGGTTACCAAAAGTAGAAAACAGGATTTATTTAGGTGATTTTAGTAATTGCAAAGGGGCTGTAAGAAAAGCTAAAGAATACTACTCAAAAGTTAATGGCTGCTATTATTGTTCAAAAGAATGTCACACTTCTTAAAAGTAAATTATGAAAAAATATACTATAATATTCACTTTACTAATTGGCTTATCTAGCTTCATTTCATGTGATTCTAGCGAAAGCGATAACGAGGAAGAAACAAGAACAGAATGGAGATGTGGAACACATAATGGCAAACTATTATGGACAGGGCCTCAAGGTGGTTGCTATTACAAAAACAGTAATGGCAATAAAACTTATGTAGATAGGTCTGAATGCAACTGTTAATTCAAAACTAAATGAAATCTATAATTACTTTCAGTCTCAAACCTGTATCAATAATTTGTGCCTTATTACTATTTATTGCGGTTTTAAAATTACCCATAGAATATTATACATTTCTAAGAATTGCCATTTTTATTGGAGCATTACTAGTAATTATATCATTGTCTAAAAAAATTATTTGGGTAATTGTCTTTGGTATAATAACCATATTATTTAATCCAATAATACCCATTTATTTATACTTCAAATCCATTTGGATTCCTATAGATATTGTTACAGGAATACTGTTTCTTTTATTATTCTTTTTTAATAAACCAAAAGAAGAACCCAAGAAAATAGAACCTAAAAAACAAAGAGAATTTAAAAGGGATAAAATTTATTAAACCATTTAAACTAACCAATCAACTATGGACGAAATAATAATTTCAGCCGAATTAAAGAGTCACTTTTTAAGGCTTTATCAAATTGCATTATCCGATGATAATTTTAGTCATTTAGAAATGCAATTATTATACAAATTTGCCGAAGAAAGAGCTATTTCTAAAATAGAACTAGACGCTATTTTAACAGCACATTCAGGTGATGTAATTATTCCCGAAACTTTAGAAAATAAAATTGAATATCTATATGATTTTGCTTTAATGATTTGGGCTGATGAAATTGTAAGTAAGGATGAAGAGATAGCCTTAAAAAAATACATCAAAAACTTTGGCTTTTTAGATGAAAACGTTGATGATCTATCTGAATACTTACTAGATAGTGCAAAGCAAGACAAATCCAAAACAGAGATATTAAAAGAACTTAAAGACTAAATGTTATGGGACTATTAAAAAAATTGACCGAATTGACCTCTCAAAAAGGTAAAATGGATGTTGTAAAGTCAGAAACAAAGCAACAGGAAAAATTGACCTATAACGAAAAGGGTAAAAAGAACTCTGAAGATTGTTCTGGAAATCCACATAATTTGCAATCTTCTTTAGCTGCTCTTTATCAATCTTTCGAGAACAAGTGCAAACAAGATATTTATGCACAGCAACAACTTAAGCAACCTTATTTAGCAGAACAGAAAGGGAAAAAGACATCACTTTTAAATAAGGTTGAAGAGTTATTAAGATTTGAAAAGAAAGTAGAAGAAATTAATACAGAAATCGATAATTTAAATCAAGACTGTAGAAAAGTAAAAACAAACCCAGAAGACTATTTGTTAGATGTAGATAAGAAGGCAAGCGCAAAGTTTTGGATAGGGATTAGTTTTTTATTGCCACTCGCTGCTTATATTTTTGTTTTTTATATATCAACATCATTCTCTGCATTTTTTAGAGAATTTGATCCTGGAATAAGTTTATTTCAAGGCATGTTTGACCCACAAGCACTTTCAAAAGCTTATACTGCTGGCTGGTTAGAATTAGTTTTTATTCTTTTCATCCCGTTTATCTTTTTTGCTTTAGGCTATTTAATTCATATGTTCCAAGAAAAACGAGGTCTCATTAACAAATTAAAAATAGCTGCATTATTTATAATCACATTCTTATTCGATGCAATCTTAGCTTATTTAATAGATCAGAAATTATATAACCTTAATAAGACTTTTGATAGTGAGGTTTTTAATATTTCTACAGCATTCCAAAGTGTAAGTTTTTGGCTTATCATATTCGCTGGTTTTGTCTCTTATATTGTTTGGGGATTAGTTTTCGATTTTGTTATGAAAGAGCATGCAGATAGAGATAAAATTAAAGCCTTTATTAGAAGTAAAAAAGAAGAAATCTTAGGAAAGGAAAAGAAACTTATAAAATTGAAAGAAGAAATTTCAGGTGTGGAAGATGAAATTTCTAAAATAAAAATAAGAACAACTGAACTCCAAAATATAATTGATGGCTTTATCCTTCCCGTTATGAATTATAAGGCGTTATCTACAGAATACCTTCAAGGTTGGCAACATTATATTTCTTCAGGATTAAGGATGGGAAAAGATGAAAAGGACGCGTTACTCTTAGAATCCAGAGGAGTATATGACAAGCATATTAAGAACTTAGAAATAGATACAGACACTTATCAAAACAAAGTATATACTAAAACATTATAATTATGAAACAAATAAAGTTCTTAGTCATCGTTTTAATAAGCTCGTCGTTATTTTGTTGTAAAGATGACAGTAAAAAAGATGCTGAAATAGGAGAGCATATTATTAAAACTGAAACATCCAGTAATTGTCCCGATTATATTTTAAAACAAAAGGGAAACAACCTTAATATAAGCGTGCTTTTAGATTTATCTGATAGAATTGAAGAAACCAAAATAAAACAGAAGGACTCTGCTTATTTATCAAGTTTGGCAAAATCGTTTGTTGAGCACGTAAAACACAAAAAACTAGTTTTACTTGAAGATAGAATGCAACTGTTTTTTAATCCAGAACCCTCCGATGAAAAGATTAATGATATTGCTAAAAAGCTAAAAGTTGTTTTCACGAAGAATACTGCAAAAGCTCAAATAGAAGAAACGGTTTCACTTTACAAAACTAATCCTTCAAAATTATATGATTTAGCAAAATTAGATGCACAAAATGCAGGCGGTTACCCAGGGTCAGATATTTGGCGTTTTTTTAAAGACCATGTTAAAGATTATTGTATTGATGATTGCCATAGGAATATACTTGTTATTCTAACAGATGGTTACATGTTTTATAACAAAACAGTTATGAAAGAAAAAAATAGAACCTCATATTTAACGCCCAAAAGTCTAGATCAATTAAAATTAAATACAAGTGATTGGAAAGATGAAATTGAAAAAAGAAATTTAGGATTTATACCAGCAAATTCGGCATTAGATGATTTGGAAGTTTTGGTAATAGGAATTACAAGTCATAATGATGACAATGCTTATGCACAAGATGTTATTAAGTCTTATTGGGAAAAATGGTTTGATGAAATGGGAATAAAAAACTATAAAATTAAAAATTCAGGGATTCCTTCAAATATAGAAAAAGTGATTTCAGATTTCATATTAAAAACTTAAACTAAAATGGGTTTTAGATTTAACAAAAGAATAAAGTTAGGAAAAGGATTAGGACTTAATGTAAGCAAATCTGGAGTAAGACCTAGTTACAGAAATAAATCAGGTTCTGTAAGCTCAAAAGGGTTTTCTGTTAAAACAGGAATCCCAGGAGTTACTTATAGAAAGGCTTTTAGTAAATCTAAGAGTAGTGGTTGTTTATTAATATTTATTTTGTTTCTATTGCTTGGTTCAGCATTAACTATTGTTTCATGTAAAAATGAGGTCTCAAAACCAGTAAATCAATGGTATCAAGGAGGAACATTACATAAATCAAAAATTATTGAATGGAAGAAAGCATCTGATAAAAATAAGTTAGCTACTTGTGGAGACTTTTGCGCAAATATCTACAAAGATAATTCTATTGATGAAATTAAAATAATAGCAAGAAATTTAATGATTTGTATTGATGAAGCTGTAAAAGATATTCAAACTGCTGATAAATCAGAGGTTTCAGAAATTGCTTCAATGTGTTTAATATTAATAGAAAACTAAAACAATGGAAATCCAAAACCAACTAAAAGCTTTAGCTGATAAGATTAACAAGTTAAAAAATAAAATAGAAACAGAAGAATCTACAAAGCATGCTTTTGTTTTACCATTTATAAACATTTTGGGCTATGATTCCTTTAACCCTACTGAAGTCGTACCAGAATTCACAGCAGATTTAGGCATGAAGAAAGGAGAAAAAGTTGATTATGCTATTTTTCAAAATAACACGCCTATATTAATTATAGAATGCAAAAATTGGAAAGAAAGTTTAGACAATCATAATTCACAACTGTTTAGATATTTTCATACCACAAAAACACGTTTTGCTTTACTTACTAACGGCATACAATATCGTTTTTATACAGATTTAGAACAGACTAATAAAATGGATGAAAAACCATTTTTAGAGTTCGATATCACCAAAATTAAAGATAACGAAGTTCATGAAATATTAAAGTTTCATAAATCAAATTTTGATGTCAATAAAATAGTAAATAATGCAAGTGCGCTAAAATATACTAAAGAAATTAAGAAATGCATTGCTGAAGAATTAGTTAATCCTCGCTATGATTTTACAAAGCTTTTTGCCAACAAAGTTTATTCGGGCAGATTAACTGAAAAAGTAATGGATGAATTTACTGTTTTAGTTCATAAAGCTTTTAATCAAACCATAAGTGAAAAAGTAAATGACCGTTTAAACTCAGCATTAAATAAAGAAGCGGAAAAGCAAGAGTTAGACTCTATAGAAGTAGTAGAGGAAGAAAGCAAAGTTGTTACTACAGAAGAGGAATTAGAAGGATTTAGAATAGTTATAGCAATTCTAAGACGTAAACTTGATATAAGTAGAATTGTTCATCGGGATACACAATCCTATTTCGGAATTCTATTAGACGATAACAACCGAAAACCATTATGCCGATTGCATTTAAACGCAAGCACAAAATATTTAGGAATAATTGGTGAGGATAAAAATGAAACAAGAGAAATCATTCAGTCTGTTGATGATATTTATCAATTTGAGGAACAGCTTCTAAAAACTCTTGGCTTATATATAGATTAAAAATTAATTAATATAAAAAAATATGAGTAATTCAGACAATGGAGGAGCATTAATTGGATTAATGTGGATAGTAACAATAGGGATTTCAATTGGGTCAGGGATAATGGCTTGGAACTGGATTGAACCTAATAGTTTTTTTGGAGCTATAGGGTTTTTAATTGTATGAGGACTTTTAAGTAAAATAGGCCATTTTATAGCAATGGGTATTGTTGCACTATTTGGAGGAATGAATTAAAAACATATATTCAAAACCTTAATTATTATCTGTCTTTATATTTTTTTAGAGAAAAGCAAGAACCAAAATACGTAACTTTGAATAAAACAAGAATGAATATTAATGAAACCAAAATTCGGATTCCTATAGAATAATAAATGCTCAAACCTTTTCTGTTTTATTTCTACTTCATCATATTATCAACACCATTCCTTTGTAATATTTCTATTCAAGAAAAAACCATCTTAGGTAAAGTTGTTGCAATAACAGATGGAGACACTTTTAAACTTTTAACAAAAGATTCCACACTAATAAAAGTGAGAGTGGCTAATATAGATTGTCCTGAGAGAAAACAACCCTTTTCAGCAAAGGCAAAACAATTTACATCAGATGTGATTTTTAGTAAAAACGTAAAACTAGAACATTTAAAGAAAGATCGTTACGGTCGTTTTATATGCAATGTGATCTACAATGATTCTTTAAACTTAAGTCATGAACTTATAAAACAAGGTTTAGCTTGGCATTATGTTAAATATTCTAAAGATAAACATTTGCAAGATTTAGAAAACGAGGCTAAATCAAATAAAATAGGCTTATGGCAAGATAAAAATGTAGTTCCTCCTTGGGAATGGAGAGAAAATAAAAAAAAAAAAGTTAAGGAGTGAAGTTATTAAAAATAGTTTTTTTATTTATTTCGATTGCATTTGTTTCTAATATTTATGCGCAAACTGTTTATACTACAAAAACAGGCGGAAAATATCATAAAGATTCATGTAGATATCTTAAGTATTCAAAAAAGGAAACAACTATAGATAAGGCTAAGGCCTTAGGTTTTGAAGCTTGTTCAGTTTGCAAACCTACAAAAGCAAATACTCCTAAGAGTAATTTAACCTCTTCTCGAACTTCTCAATCTAAAAATAATGTTAATAATGTTAGTAAGAAATCTGTTGCTACCCAATGTACTGGAAAAACTAAGTCAGGCTCAAGATGTAAGCGTAAAACTAAAAGTGCAAATGGCAAATGCCATCAACATTAGTGGTTCTATACATTATTAATTACAAACCTACCAAATCTCCTGCTGCATTTTTAGTTGGTAAATCTGATTTTCCCATTAAGTAAATGTCTACTTGTCGCGCAGCTTCTCTGCCTTCAGAAATAGCCCAAACAATTAACGATTGTCCACGGCGCATATCGCCAGCGGTAAATATGTTTGGAACATTGGTTTGATACTTTCCGTATTCTGCTTTATAATTAGAACGTACATCTTTTATAATACCTAACTTATCAGCTAATGTGCTTTCTGGTCCAGTAAAACCTAAAGCTAAAAGTGCCAAATCACAAGGCCATGTTTTTTCAGTACCTTTAATTTCTATCAATTTAGGACGTTCTCCAGGAATCATTTCCCATTCTACATTTACAGTTTTTAGAGCAGTGAGTTTTCCGTTTTTATCGGTTACAAATTCTTTGGTGTTTATTAGCCAATTACGTTCTACACCCTCTTTGTGAGAGGATGATGTTTTTAATTGCAGTGGCCAGTAGGGCCAAGGCGTAGTAGGTGAACGGTGTCCAGGCGGCTTTGGCATAATTTCAAAATTTACTACCGATTTGGCGCCTTGGCGGTTTGATGTACCCACACAATCTGAACCTGTATCACCACCACCGATAACAATCACATTTTTATCGGTTGCTAATACTTGATTTTCTACTTTTTTTCCAAATAAAACTTTGGTTTGCTGTGTTAAAAAATCCATAGCTTGCACCACATCGTCTGCATCAATACCCGGAGTTGGTAAGCTACGTCTTTCTGTTGCGCCACCGCATAGCACTACTGCATCAAAAGCTTTTAGCTCATCTGCGTCATAATTTACACCAACATTCACATTGGTTTTAAAAGTGATGCCTTCGGCTTCTAAAATAGCAACACGACGATCTATAATTCCTTTTTCCATTTTAAAATTAGGAATCCCGTAACGTAGTAATCCTCCAATTTCGTCATCACGCTCAAAAACAGTTACTGTGTGTCCAGCTCTATTTAATTGTTGAGCAGCAGCTAAACCAGCAGGTCCAGAACCGACAATAGCAATGGTTTTTCCTGTTCTAATTTTTGGAGGTTGAGGTTTAATCCAACCTTCTTTAAAAGCGCGTTCAACAATATTTTTTTCTATATTTTCAATAGAAATAGGGTCTTCAATAATACCTAAAACACAAGCCTGTTCGCATGGTGCAGGACATAAACGTCCTGTAAATTCAGGGAAGTTATTTGTTGAATGTAATATCCATGACGCTTTTTGCCATTCTTGTTGATGTACCATGTGATTAAAATCGGGAATTAAATTCCCTAACGGACAACCGCTATGACAAAACGGAATACCACAATCCATACACCGAGAGCCTTGTTTTGTTAATTCAGTTTCACTAAGTGGTACTGTAAATTCTTTATAATGTTTTACACGGTCCTTTACAGGTGTGTATATTTCATCTTGTCTTTCGAATTCCTTAAAACCTGTTACTTTTCCCATCGTATTATACTGTTAATTCTTCAACCATTTGTTCCTCAGTCTCCAAGCGCTTCAATGCACGTTTGTATTCTGTAGGCATCACCCTAACAAAATGGTTTAAAGTAGATTCCCAATTTGTTAATATTTCTTTACCTCTATTACTACCTGTATAGCTTACATGTTTTTCAATCAAACCTTTTAAATCATTAGCATCTTCTGCTAAAATATCTTCAAATTCAATTGTTTCTGTATTACATAGTCCGTTAGTAAATTTATTTTCAGGGTCGTAAACATATGCAATTCCACCACTCATTCCAGCGGCAAAGTTTCGTCCTGTTTTACCTAAAACAATTACTTTTCCACCAGTCATATACTCACAGCAATGATCTCCAACACCTTCAACTACAGCTGTTGCCCCAGAGTTACGTACAGCAAAACGTTCGCCTGCTATTCCGTTAATATAGGCTTCGCCTTCTACGGCTCCAAACAAACAAACATTACCAATAATGATGTTATTTTCTGCAATAAAATCAGCTTTTGCAGGTTTTTTTACAATTAATTTGGCTCCAGATAAACCTTTTCCTAAATAATCATTTGTATTACCTTCTAATTTGAAAGTTAATCCGTGTGCCCCAAAAGCTCCAAAGCTTTGTCCTGCTGAGCCAGTAAAGCTGATGTTTAAAGTGTCTTCTGGTAAACCAAGATGCCCATACTTTTTTGAAATCTCGTTACTAACTATTGCTCCAACCGTTCTATTTGTATTATTAATTGGATAAGCTAAAGTCATTTTTTCTTTTCTATATAGCGCTCTGTGTGAATCTTTCAAAATTTGAAAATCCATAACACTATCTAAAGCATGATCTTGCTTTTCTGAGTTTTTAACTTCCATTTCTTTATAAACAGCAGGTCTGTGTAAGATTGAAGATAAATCTAAGCCTTTTGCTTTATAATGCTTTATAGCTTTATTAGCATTTATTTTATGGGTTTGCCCAATCATTTCCTCCATGGTTCTAAACCCTAGCTGCGCCATAATACCACGTAGCTCTTCGGCTATATAATAGAAGAAATTAATAACATGTTCTGGAGTGCCTTTAAAGTTTTTTCGTAACTCTTTATCTTGAGTAGCAATTCCAACAGGACAAGTATTTAAGTGACATTTACGCATCATAATACAACCCGAAGCAACCAAAGGAGCAGTAGCAAAACCAAATTCTTCTGCGCCAAGTAAAGTAGCTATAGCAACATCTCGACCAGTTTTTAATTGCCCATCACATTCCACAACTATTCTACTTCTTAATTTATTTAAAACTAAAGTTTGTTGTGCTTCAGCTAAGCCTAACTCCCAAGGGAGCCCTGCATGTTTTAATGAGGTTAGAGGAGAGGCTCCTGTACCGCCATCATATCCAGCAATTAAAACAACATCTGCTTTTGCTTTTGCAACTCCAGCTGCTATAGTGCCAACTCCAACTTCTGATACTAATTTTACGTTTATTCTGGCTTCGCGATTTGCATTTTTTAAATCGTAAATTAATTGTGCTAAATCTTCAATAGAATATATGTCGTGGTGTGGAGGCGGAGAAATCAACCCAACAAAAGGGGTTGAATTACGAGCGGCTGCAATCCATGGTAATACTTTTTCGCCTGGTAATTGACCACCTTCTCCTGGTTTTGCCCCTTGAGCCATTTTTATTTGAATCTCTTTGGCATTAGTTAGATAATGAGATGTTACCCCAAAACGACCAGAAGCAACTTGTTTTATTGCTGAATTTCTACTGTCTCCATTTACATCTGGTTGAAAACGTTTTCTGTCTTCACCACCTTCACCAGAATTAGATTTGCCTCCAATACGATTCATAGCAATGGCTAAGTTTTCGTGTGCTTCACGAGAAATTGACCCGTATGACATCGCACCTGTTTTAAATCGTTTTACAATTTCTGTCCAAGGCTCTACTTCATCTAAAGGAATAGGATCAAAATTATCAAATTCAAATAAACCGCGAATAGTCATTAAGTTTTCTGACTGCTCATTAATAGCTTTAGCATAAACATTATAGCTGGCTTGATCGCTTAACCTAACAGCTTGCTGCAGCTTTGCAACAGTTGTTGGATTAAACATATGTCTTTCACCATTACGTCTCCAACGGTAATCGCCTCCAATATTTAAACCTAAACGTTTATCTATTAAATTATCAGGATATGCATATTTATAGCGTTCATTAATTTCCTTTTCAATTTCATATAAACCAATGCCTTCAATTCTTGAAGCGGTATAAGGAAAGTATTTTTCAACGAATTGAGAATTAAAACCTACGATTTCAAAAATTTGAGAACCTCGATACGAATGCAGTGTAGAGATTCCTATTTTGTTCATTATTTTAAGGATGCCTTTTCCTATAGCTTTATTAAAATTATCAACTGCTTTTTGTTCGTCCATATCAGTAATGAAGCCATCCTTTACTTGCATTCGGATAATTTCGTTTACCATATATGGATTAATAGCACTTGCACCATAACCAAATAAGGTTGCAAAATGATGCGGTTCACGAGGTTCTGCAGATTCAATAATAATATCAAAATAAGAGCGCTTACGTAAACGATTCATTTGATGATTTACATACGAACATGCTAATAAGGCTGGAATTGGAGCCAACTCTTTATTAACACCTCTATCTGATAAAATAATAATATTAGTTTTTCTATCTAGGGCCTTTTCAATTTGAACAATAATATCATCTAAAGCATCTTCAAGCCCATTAAGCCCTTTTGCTTTAGGGTATAACATTTCTATAGTTTCCGCTTTAAAACTTTCAACTGAAATACATCGTATTTTTTCTAAATCGGCATTAGAAATTACAGGGTTTTGAATTCTAAGTTTTCTACATTGTCTTTCGGTAATACTAAAAATATTACGGTCTTTACCAAGGTTTAAGCTTATATCTGTTACAATTTCTTCGCGAATACCATCTAAAGGCGGATTGGTAACTTGAGCGAATAATTGTTTAAAGTAGTTTGAAATGAGTTGAGGTTTGTCTGACAAAACTGCTAAAGGCGTATCTATACCCATCGAACCTAAAGCTTCTTTACCATTAATGGCCATAGGTGTAATAACTTCTTGAATATCTTCAAACGTATAGTTAAATAAGCGTTGCCTTGTTTTAATATCTATGGTTTCTATAGGGCATGTTTCGTTATTATATGGTATATCTTTTAAATGTAACCTTGTTTTGTTTAGCCATTTTTTATATGGTCTTTCCAGAACAATTTTACTTTTAATTTCTTCATCATTTATAATGCGTCCTTCATTCATGTCTACCAAGAACATTTTTCCTGGTTCTAAACGGCCATGAGTTTCAACATCTTCTGCAGCGATATCTACAACACCTATTTCTGATGACATAATAAGTTTACCACTTTTTGTGACTGTATATCTTGATGGCCTTAACCCATTACGATCTAATAAAGCGCCTATGTAGTTTCCGTCTGTAAAAGGCACTGATGCTGGCCCGTCCCAAGGCTCCATAATACAAGCATTATATTCGTAAAATGCTTTGCGTTCTGGTGACATGGTTTTATGTTTTTCCCAGGCTTCTGGAATCATCATCATCATAACTTCTGGCAAAGATCTGCCTGTATGTGTTAATAATTCAACCACCATATCCATTGAAGCTGAATCTGATTTTCCAGGTAAAATAATTGGAAATAACTTATCTATTTGAGGCCCAAAAACCTCACTTTTCATAATCTCTTCACGAACACGCATTCTACTAACATTGCCTCGAAGCGTGTTTATTTCACCATTTTGACACATAAACCTAAATGGTTGTGCTAACTCCCACGTTGGCATCGTGTTAGTGGAAAAACGTTGGTGTACTAATGCAAGTCGTGTTACTAAATCTGTTTCTTGTAAATCTTTATAATAAGGACCAATGTCTTCAGGCATAATAATGCCTTTATAAATTAGTGTTGTTGTTGATAAGCTCGAAACATAAAAATATGAGCTTTCAGACATTTTGGAATTGGCTATTGTGTGTTCTGTTATTTTACGAGCAGCATATAATTTTGCTTTAAATACATCTTCAGAAATGTCATTCGTTTTTCCTATAAATAGTTGTTCTATATTAGGTTCAGATGCTAATGCAATTTCTCCTAAATGAGAAGCATCTACAGGAACTTCTCTCCAGCCTAAAACGGAAAGCCCTTGCGCTATTATTTCTTTTTCAAAAGTGCTTTTGCAAAATTTGTATTGGTTACTGTTTTTTGGTAAAAACACCATACCAACAGCATACTTTCCTTGAACAGGAATTTTAAAATCGCAAACCCTTTTAAAATATGTATGAGGAATATCTATTAATAAGCCAGCACCATCACCAGTTTTTCCATCGGCACTTACACCACCTCGATGTTCTAGTTTTACTAAAATTTCTAAAGCGTCGTGTATAATTTGGTTGGTTTTTTCTCCTTTAAGGTTACAAATAAAACCAGCACCACAATTTTCATGTTCAAATTCGGGTAAATAAAGACCTTGTTTCTTCAGCATAATCAACAATTTTAAGTTAAAAAACATGAGTTGAAAAGCTAAGATATGCACTAGGGTTTGAATAACAACAAGGGGTAAATTATTATTTCGATTTTGAAAATTTAGTTAACGTAAAACTAATTATATATCAATTAAACAAAAATATTTTGATAAATACTCAATCAATAATTTCTATCAATAAATATATAAGGATGAATTAATGTCAACAAAACACCATTATGACAAAAATAAAATCATCTAAAAACCAAAAATGCTAATAAAAATTCAAAAAACAGATTGTCAAAATATTAAAAAATCAATAAAAAATACAAATACCCATAAAAAAATAGGGTAAAAATATAAATATGAATAAAAATTAATCAATGACCCCTATTTTTTATGGGGTATAAATATTTTTTAAATAGTTTTGATCCACTCAAAAAAAATATAAAGGATTAATAATTAAAAAAACTAACATTATGAAAAAGATTACTACACTTTTAATGCTTTTTGTAGCAACTACATTATTTGCTCAAGAAGAAGAAACCAAAAAGAAGTTTGATTTTAGCGGTAGCGTAGATGCGTTTTACAGTGCGAATTTAAACGCTCCAAATGATGATAATTATTTATCACCAGGAACATCGTTTGCAGATTCTCCAGGATTTTCTTTAGGTATGGCAAACCTTATTGCTTCTTACGAAGGAAAGAAAGTTGGATTTGTTGCAGATTTGGTTTTTGGTCCAAGGGGGGAGGCCGCAAGTGCTACAGTGCTAAATCAAATTTATGCTTATTTAAACTTAAGTGAATCTGTAAAACTAACTATGGGTAAGTTTAATACCTTTTTGGGTTATGAAGTTATTGCCCCAGCTGTAAACTTTAACTACAGTACATCTTACTTATTTTCTAACGGACCTTTTTCGCATACAGGTGTTAAACTAGACTTTACATTTAGTGAGGATATTAGTTTAATGCTGGGTTTAATGAATCAAACGGATGTTACCGAGTTTAACCCAGATGGAAGTTACGCTATTGGTGCTCAATTGGGAGTTAATGGTCAATTCCTTAATTTATTATATGATAAAGCAGGATTAGGCTTTGAGATAGATTATACAGGAGGAGTAGACCTTTCTGATTCATTTTTCTTAGGGCTTAATGGAGCTTATGCAAGCAATGACGGTAATGGATTTTATGGTGTTGCATTGTATCCCCAATTCACAACTTCAGATGATTTCTCAATTGGTTTAAGAGGCGAATATTTTAATTGGTTAAATGAAGGCGTATCAGTAGATGAACCAAGTGTATTAGCTATAACACTTACTGGAAGTTATACGGTTGAAGATTTAATTATTAAGCCAGAATTAAGATTAGACAGTCATTCTGATGATGTGTATTGGAATACAGATTTAGAACCTACAAGTAGCTTAGCATCATTTACGCTAGCTGCTATATATACATTTTAATATAAAACGATTAATACATACAAAAATGAAAAAAGTAGAAGCGATTATTAGAAAATCCAAGTATAGTGCGGTTAGAGATGCCTTGCATGAAGTTGGAGTGAATTTTTTCTCTTACTGGGATGTAACGGGGTTAGGAAATGAAAAAGAAGGACATGTTTACAGAGGTGTGTCTTATAGCACTAGCGATATTCAGCGTAGATATTTATCCATTGTAGTTAACGATGATTTTGAAGAAATAACTATTGAAGCTATTCTTAAATCTGCCGCTACTGGTGATGTAGGCGATGGAAAAATATTTGTTTCCGAAATCAAGGAATGTTACAGAATACGAACAGGAGATAAAGGTGGAGACACTTTAAGATAATAATCATCAAACAATAAATATATTATGGAATTACTTACAACAAATAATGTATGGATGATGATCTGTACAGCACTAGTTTTCTTTATGCACTTAGGTTTTGCATTTTTAGAAATAGGATTAACAAGACAAAAAAACACAATTAATATACTTTTTAAAAACATTTTTATAATTACTGTCGGGCTACTTTTATATTGCTTAGTTGGTTTTAATTTAATGTATCCAGGCTTTGAAGAAGGGTCTTCAGGAATCTTAGGCTTTGCCGGATTTGGGTTAGATTCGCCTTTAACTGCAGAGGGAGTTTTAGACTTAACTTATAATGAAGGTTATACCTATTGGACCGACTTTTTATTTCAAGGAATGTTTGCAGCAACAGCTGCAACTATAGTTTCTGGAGCCGTAGCTGAACGTATGAAGATTGTACCATTTATGATTTTTACCATTGTATACGTTGGGTTTATATATCCAATTGCGGGCTCATGGAAGTGGGGTGGTGGTTTTTTACAAACACTTGATACACCTTTTTATGATTTTGCTGGTTCAACTTTAGTACACTCTGTTGGAGGATGGGCAGCCCTAGTAGCCGTTTGGTTATTAGGATCTAGAATTGGAAAATTCAAAAATGGTAAACCACAAGCCATACCAGGGCACAATATTCCTTTAGCAACAGCTGGTGTAATAATACTTTGGTTAGGTTGGTTTGGGTTTAATGGAGGATCTGTCCTTTCAGCTGACCCAGGATTAACATCTCTAACATTAGTAACAACTTGTTTAGCTGCTGCTGCGGGTGGTGTAGTTGCTATGTTAGTGTCTACAATTTGCTATAAAAACTTAGATTTAACTATGTTTTTAAATGGTATTCTTGGTGGATTAGTTGGTATTACTGCTGGTGCAGACCAAATGAGTCCGACCAATGCTATTTTAATAGGAGCAGTTGCAGGAGCTATTATTGTATTTGCAGTGAGCTGTATAGATAGACTAAAATTAGATGATCCTGTTGGGGCAATTGCAGTACATTTAGTGTGCGGTATTTGGGGAACTTTAGCTGTTGGTATTTTTGGAGCATTAGCAGGTTGGAGTCAATTTGTTAGCCAATTAATAGGAGTCGTTTCGTATGCTGCTATTTGTATTGTTTCTTCTTTTATAATTTTTATAATATTGAAAAAGACTATAGGAATAAGAGTTTCTGAAAGAGAGGAATTAGAAGGTTTAGATGCTCATGAACATGGTATGGATGCCTATCCAGACTTTAGATTGAACGAGCACTAAATTAGTATTAGTTTAGTTCGTGTTAAAAGGATGTTTTACTTTTTGTAAAGCATCCTTTTTTATTAAAATATGTTGGCTTATGTATAGCTTATAGCTACTTAATGAAAGTGTAATTTCATGCCTTCATGTGAAAGTTTGAATCCTAAATCTTCATAAAACTTAATGGCTTGTGGTCTTTTTTTATCTGAAGTTAATTGTAGTAAATGTGCTTTTCGCTCTTTAGCTCTGTTAATTGCCCATTTGAACATTATTTTCCCTAGACCAATTCCCCTTTTGTCTTTTCTAATTCTAACAGCTTCAATTTGTGCTCTAATACCACCACGGTAAGTTAAATACTGAATAAAAGTTAATTGTAAGGTTCCAATGATTTCTGAGCTTTCATTTTCGACAACTATAAGCTCTTGATTTTTATCAGCATTTATTTTGTCAAAAGCATCTAAATATTCACATGGAAGAGGTGTTTTAAAGTTTTCTCTCGTTTTACCAAGGTCGTCATCAGCAATCATTTCTACAATTTTTGACACATCTTCTTTGGTTGCTTTTCTAAACTTCATTGACTAATTGATGCTTATTTTGTAATAAAAAAATAAAATTAATTTAAGCCGAATTTCTGCTTGCATTAATATTACCAAATAAAGAGCGTGTCACTATCTTTTCAAAAATTCTAAGCTTTTCTTCATCTTTAATATCTTCTTTGCTCAACTCTTGAATCTTTTTGAGTGCATATTGTTGAATAGTTAATAGAGGCAAAACAATAGATTCTCTAACTTCAATTGAAGCTTTTCCTGAAGGCTCATTTTCCATTAATGCTTCATAACCAGTAAGTTTTAAAAGCAGTCTTTTAGTGGAAACATATTCTTCATATATAATATTCCAAAAATCGCCAAACTCTTCATCTTTAGACATGTATTTTGTTAAATCGAAAAATGATTTTGTTAACGACATCATACTATTCTCTAAAAGTGTTTTAAAGAATTTTGAGTTTTTGTATAGTTGTTCTACTTTATCAAATTCTCCAGCATCTTCATATTTTTTAAGAGCAGTTCCAACGCCAAAAAATCCAGGTACATTTTGTTTTAATTGACTCCAAGAGCCTACAAATGGAATGGCTCTTAAATCAGAAAATACTAAGCCATCAGAATTATTAGAACGTTTTGAAGGCCTGCTTCCAATGTTAGTTTTTGCATAGTACTTTAAAGTACTCATGCGCTCTAAATATGGTATAAACATTGGGTGGCTTTTGAAATCTTTATAGGTTTGATAACTTGTTTCGGCCAAATCATTCATAACATGTTTATCGTCTTTTGACATGGCATGTTGGTCTTTACCTATGCGGTTGGAAACTCCAGAACTAATTAATTGTTCTAAATTATACTGTGAAGAATCTAATGTTCCAAAATTTGAACTTATTGTTTGCCCTTGAATAGTAAGCTGCACTTCTTTGTCTTCAATAGTTGGGCCTAATGATGAGTAAAATTGATGTGTTTTTCCACCACCTCTTGCTGGTGGTCCACCACGCCCGTCAAAAAATATGGCCGTAATATCATACTTTCTAGACATTTCGGTAAGTAATTCTTTGGCTTTAAATATACCCCAGTTTGCCATTAAATAACCACCATCTTTTGTGCCATCAGAAAAACCAAGCATAATGGTTTGCTTATTACCTCTGCTTTCTAGGTGTGCTTTATAAGCAGGGTTGGTATAAAGCTGTTCCATAACAGACGGAGCATTTTCTAAATCGGTAATGGTTTCAAACAGCGGTGCGACATCAACCGTTAATTTGTCATTAAAGGCAACAATTTTAAGCATCGCAAAGAGTTGCATTACGTTTAAAGCGGTTTGATTATTACTTATAATATATCTATTGGCTCCTTGTTCACCATTTGTGGCTTGTATGTCTTTTATGGCTTCAATGGTTTTTAAAGTGTTATATACCATTTCATCTTTAAAGGCATCAATATCTATAGATTCTCCTTTTACCTCGGATAATATTTTAATTTGTTCTTTTTCAGATAATTCATTATAATTTTTTGGAAACGAAGCGCTATCATTTTCAATTAAATAATCTATTACTGTTGTAAATACTGAATGATGAATTCTACTATCTTGTCTAATATCTAAGGTTGCAAAATAATACCCAAACAGGTGAATTCTGTTTATTAAGTTATTAATTTCGCTAACATATAACGACTGGTGTTCTTTAACAATAAGATTCCTAATACTTAGCAATTCTTTAATAAGTTCTTTTAAAGAAATAGCTTTTTTAGTATTTAAATCGATACTGTAATGATATAAAATAGTCTCTAATTTAATAACTCTTTGCTCAACACCTCTAAAGGTAAGTTTACGCCTTAAATCTTTAAGGTCTTGATAGTATTTTTTTAGGATTGCTTTCTTTAATTTATTAGCAACTTTTATGGTTGTTTTTGGCTTAACAAACGGGTTTCCATCTCGATCACCACCTGGCCAAAAACCAATATTTATAATTTCGTTGTGTTTTTTGCCATCATCGTAAATGTTTTGCTGGATGTAATTATAAATTTCTCCAAACGATGTGTAAAATACATTTTCTAAATACCAAATAAGGCTTTTTGCTTCGTTATACGGTGTTGGTTTTTCGCGTTTAAAAAATGGGGTTTTCCCTAATTGAGCAAATAAGTTACTAATTTCTGATAGGTTGTTATCTTTTATAGCTTCTGTTAAATCTGTAATAATCCCTAAAACCGACCCTGGATAAAATTGAGTAGGATGTGCAGTTAAAACAATACGTACTTTAAACTCTTCAAGATAGGCTTGTAAATCCTCCAATTTATTTTCTGCAATAGCTGTTTCTTTAAGATTTCTTAAAGTACCAATCCCTTCCATATTATTCACTATTGGGAATGCTGCATCTTCAATAGCATCAAATAAAACCACTTGCCTTTCAATATATTGAATAAAACGAAATAGTAAATTTATTTGACTTTGGTTGTTTCTTCTAGCTTGATATTTTTTAAAAAACGTTTCAACAATAACTGTAGGGTCATCACCTTTTTCAAACCCTTTTTTACATGTTTCGTGAAATAAAGGAAGAAGTACTCCAGTTTTTGTAATGGTATCGAAAGGTAATGTCATAAATATACTGTTGTAAATTTGATATTTAGACAGGACGTTTTGCTTAAAGCGGACTAATTTTGGTTCTACAGACATGATATCAATCTAATGAAAATTAACCATAAAAGTACTAAAGGATAATTTAAAGATAGGTGGGCAATTAAAATTTTTGCTGATTTTTAAGTTTACCGAATTCTTATTATGAATAATTTAAAAAAAAGGCTTCTATGTAGACATCTTAATAATAGCGTTAAGATAGTTTAGTAAGATTTCTTATAAAACAAAGCCGTATAATAGTATCTACCATTCTCGGATTTTAAAACCCCAAAGCCAATATGACTATAATTTCCTTGAAGTGTTTTTTTGTGAGCATCATTTTTTATCCAAGCATTTACAACAGATTCAGGAGTAGAATATGCATATGCTATATTTTCACTTACGTGAGATGCTCCAATATTTATTAACCCTCTTTTGCGGGCAAAAAAGTAGTGATGATTAATAGTTTGAGTCTCTATCATATATTTACTATGCTCTACAGCATAAGCGGTAGCATAAAGAGAGTCTTTAACAAGTATTGTTTTACCTTGACTCTTTCTGTATTGATTTATATGATAAAATATAGCGTTAGATATTACCCAATTATTTTGATCAGCTAGAGATAAGTCAATAGGGGTTTCTATATCATTTTCATTGGCTATGCAGGCCATTAAAGTTGTTAAAAGGCAAGCGCCTGCAATCATTTTTAAAATTAGGGTTTTTGTTCTCATAATCAGTTATTTAATGTCAAAAGTCATGACATTGAATGAGAAGAAAAACCGAAAAGTAATAAGTGGGTTACACAGTGTTTATATGGGATATATAATGAATTTTCGGAATTAAAGATTTTTTTGAAACAACTATTTTCGAGTCAGGATTTAAAAGCGTTCTGTACGATTAATAGCTTATTTGATTTTATAAAGAATTAATTTCAAATAAAAAGAGCCAAAATGTTTTAACACTCTGACTCTTTTTAAATACTCTGATTTTTATATGCCTATTTACCCAACATTAAGAGTTCGCTACAAACCACTTCAGTTATATAGCGTTTGTTCCCCTCTTTATCATCATAACTACGTGAAGTTAGCTTACCTTCAATAGCAACCTCTTTCCCTTTGGTTACATACTTTTCAATAATTTGAGCCGTTTTGCCCCAGGCTACAACATTGTGCCATTGGGTATCAGTAATTTTTTCACCTTTATTATTCGTATAACTTTCATTAGTAGCTATATTAAATTTAGCTAATGTTTTTCCTGATTCTAGATTGATGATTTCTGGATCATTTCCTAAGTTACCAATCAACTGTACTTTGTTTCTAAGTGTGTTCATAATTTTTGTTTTTCGTGTTAAACAGTTAATACTATCGAGTTCTTATGTTTCGACATTGCAAATATGCGAGAGCTTCCAAAAAATATTCGGTTATTACTTGTTTAAAATCGTTTGTAAATGTTTGTAGTCGTTTGTAAACGAATAATATTCCCTTAAATTTATATACATAAATATTTACTATGAGCTTATTTCCGAAAAAAGCAAGAAGCAAAAAGACTATTACGACAACTTCTCGAATAGATACAAGAACAACTTTATAGGTGGCTTGGTCTGGGCTTTGTTGTTTGCTGTGGTGTATGGGGTTTATAAGCTATACCTGTATTTATTTTCTTAAACCTCAAACATTTATTTTGTATATTTAAGTCTCCCTTTAGTTTAGTTAATAGCGACTTAGATAAATATTAACTAAATATATACTCATGAAAAAAATTAAAGTATTAAGTATTTTAATAAGCATAGTTATAATATTAATTGCCTTTTATATGTTCCGTGTTTATAAAACTGAGTCTTCAGAAATAAATATATATGGTATAGAAGCGCCTTTTAAAGAAGAGGTGATAAATAATACTTCTTTGATTGAGCAATCATTAAATAAAATTGAGAAATTAAGCAGTGTAGGATCTGGAGAGTCTTCAGAAATAGAAAGATCCCGTCAATTGGATGAAATGAAGCATGAAATAACAACACTTAGCTCAATCCTTGCAGAGAGAATTAAGTTGGAAGATGCTTTAAAAGAAAAAAAAGTAAAGCCAAAAGAAAGTGGGTATGACTATAAACTCATCTTTTCAGCGATTTTTTTAATTGCTGCTTTGTTTGTTATTCTTTCTAAAAAATATGACGAAGATACAAGGAAGTGGGCTTTTAGTGTACTTACTCTAATTGCAGGTGTGTGGATTGGAACAATCTAATTTCATTTTTCTTAATTTTACTTTTATTAATTAATATCTAGGTGTCTTGTTGTAAATTGTATATAGATGCCCTTAAATTTATATACATAAATATTTACTATGAGCTTTTTTCGGAAATAAGCTTGTAGAATGGTTATTTATCTAACTTTTATAATTTTAAACTACTAATAGGGTATATGTTAGACCATTTTTATTCTTTTTTATCACTTGTTTTAAAAGTATTACTTGCAGTAGCATTGTTTGCTTTTTGTTGCTTTTTATCTATTAGGATTCTAGTTATTTTAGATATAGAATACTTGACTAAAGATGACATTATATTTAAAAGCGCAATGATATTGACAACAGTATTATTTATTGCTATACTTTATTTAGCAACTTATTTTTTCAAAAAACTAAGACAGCGGAAATAAATTTATCACTAAATTTATAATTAATTAAAGGTGTCTTATGGTAAATTGTATATAGATGCCTATTGCACTCCTTATGGAATATAACATTAACAAGGCTTTAGAAATTTTAGAACGAACGCCAAAAACACTTAGTGCGTTTCTTTTAAATGTATCTGATGAATGGATCCTATGCAACGAAGGAGATAATACTTGGAGTGTTTTTGATGTTGTTGGCCATTTAATTCATGGCGAAAAAACCGATTGGATGCAACGTTTAGAAATTATTTTAAACGATTCTAATAACAAAGCTTTTGAGTCTTTTGATCGTTTTGCTCAATTTGAAAATTCAAAAGGAAAAACACTTTCTCAACTGTTAGAAGAATTTTCAGAATTGCGAACAAAAAACCTAAAGTATTTTAAAGCACTAAACCTTAGCAAAACTGAATTGGACCAAAAAGGGATACATCTGGAATTAGGCGAAGTAACTTTAAAACAATTACTGGCCACATGGGTAACTCACGATTTAGGGCATATTGCACAAATTGCCAGAATTATGGCTAAACAATATAAAGAAGAGGTTGGCCCATGGAAAGCATATATTCCTATTTTAAACAAATAGCATAATGACATTTTATATAGAAACAGAAAGGCTCATTTTAAGAGGGTTAAGAACAACTGATTTAGACGGAATGTTTGAGTTAGATTCAAACCCTGAAGTTCATAGATATTTAGGAAACAAACCCGTTAAAACTAAAGCAGAATCTCAAAAAATGCTGAATAGTATTATTAACCAATATAAAGAACGCGGTATTGGCAGATTTGCAGCTATCGAAAAAGCTACAGGAAATTTTATTGGCTGGTCTGGAATACGCCTAAATACTGAATATAATATGAATGGTTATACAAAGTATTACGATATTGGTTACAGGTTAATTCCTAAATATTGGGGAAAAGGGTATGCCACCGAATCTGGAAAAGCTGCAGTGAATTACGCTTTTAATGTTTTAAAATTAACTAAATTATACGGTATAACAGAAATGGAGAATCAAGCTTCTCACAATGCGCTTTTAAAAATAGGGCTACATTATGTTGAAGATTTTTATTTTGAAGAAGAGCAGCTAGATTTAAGATGGTACGAATTAAAAAAAGAAAACTATGGATAAGCAATGTTTAGAGTGTGGAGATAAAATCGTTGGCAGAATTGATAAAAAATTCTGTAGTGATGCTTGCAGAAATGCTTATAACAATAATATTAATAAAGACCACAAAAACTTAATACGTAATACAAACAATAGACTCAGAAAAAACTACAGAATTTTAGAAGCTCTAAACCCTAAAGATAAAACCAAAACCTCTAGAGCAAAGCTGATTGAAAAAGGTTTCGATTTTAATTATTTTACAAGTATTTATACTACAAAAGCAGGCACTATTTATTATTTTGTTTACAACCAAGGCTATTTGCCTTTAGAGGGTGATTACTATGCATTAGTAAAACGAAACGAGTAGATTTTGTAACAATTTAAAGAGTTAAACTACTAATTTGATATACATCTTTATGGCTACAGACCCATCAAATTATATGATTCCTTTTTTAATAATTATAGCAATTGTAATTATTGGCTTTTTAGTTTATTATTTTAATAGAAAACAAATAATTATTAGAAAGCTAAAAAAGTTTAAGCCAAAACGAATTACTCAATTTAGAACAAATGAATTAACCAAAATATCTGGTAAAGTATTAGAAGTTGAAGCACCCTTTATTGCACCTTTTAGCAAGCGAAAGTGTGTAGCCTATTCTATTAAAATTAAACAGAAAGTACAATCTGGAAAAAGCTCACATTGGAAAACACTTGTGAAAAAAGAAAATATTCAAGATTTTTTTATTGAAAAAAACGGAGAACTAGTCATGGTAAAGCCATCATATGAAACCAGCAATTTTTATAGTTATATGGTTGAAGACAGTAGTGTTTCATCAGGAACATTTAATGATCCAACTCCTGAATTTCAAAAAGTATTAGACAGTTTTGGTATTGAAAGTGAAACCTGGTTAGGTTTTAATAAAACATTAAGATACTCTGAAAGAATAATAGAATTAGGCGAAATTATAACCGTTGGTGGTATTGCTAAATGGAAATCTTTAAACGAGCCAATAAATGGTTATAGCTATTCTAAAATAGCAGCTTTAGAAAGCAATAATGAGCAAAAAATTATAATAACAGATTTGCCTAAGGCTAGATTAATTGAAAACAGAAGAAGGTAATTATTTCCAGTTTTGACCTTTTAATTTCATAGCAGCTTTAAGCACATCTTTTTGGCTTATTTGACCAACTAATTTACCATTTTCTACAATTGGAAAACGACGTCTTTTTGCATTTAAAAATTTATTGGCAGCATCAAAAATATTCATATTACCATCAATAGTTTCAACATTTACAGCCATATGTTTTTCAATAGTTTTATCCTGCATGGGCATATTGTAATAACGGCTTTCACTAATTTGTTTAATACAATCGCCTTCAGAAATAACCCCTATTAATTCATTTTTATCATTTACTACAGGACCACCAGATATTCGATGCTTAATAATAGCTTCCATAACACTTTCAATAGTCTGGTTAGGAGTAAAAGTAATCAAATTCGTGGTCATGTAATCACTAACCTTTAAGGGTGTTGTGTCTGTAACATTGGTTTGCTGTCTTCTAGCACCTTGAAAGCTTTTTATTCCCATAATAATTAAAAATTTAGTAAACTTAAATATACTTATTTTTTTTGAGCTTTCCTAAAAGTTTGATTTTCTTATAAATACACTTAAGTTTGCCAAAATTTAAATATTAAAATAATTAGCATTCTTTTAAGACATTAAATGTTAATTTTTTATAGTTTTAGCAAAATTTAAAAAAATAAAGATGAAACGATTTTTAATGGTGACTTTATTAGCTGTATGTTTTCAGCTAAATGCGCAAAGTAATCCAGATTTAGTAAAGCATTATGAAGCTTATTATAAGCAAATGAGAGCTCAAGGTGATATGCAAGGAATAGTTAGTGCCATGACACATTTAAATGTGTTGTCTCCATCAGTAGCTAGAAAGGATACTTTAGCATATATTTATATGAGTGAAGGCAAGTATATTCAGGCTTTAAACACTATTGGTATTGAAAAAAATGTTGGAGATTCAGACATTGCGGTTGAAGTAAAAGCAGTATCATTAAAATCGGTTAAAAGACCTGCACTGGCTATTGGTCATTTTGAAGAGTTATTTAAAAGGAATCCAAATGCGCTTGTTGCCTATGAGTTGGCAGAGTTAAATTTACAAACTCAAAAAACTGCAGAGGCATCAAAACATATTACATATGGTCTTGCAAATGCAAAAGATGACATGACAAAAGCTTTTTATGAAACACAACAACCTTATCAAGTGTCTCTAAAAGCGGCTTTTATGTATTTGAATGCTTTAATTATTTATAACCAAGACACAAAAGCAAATATTGATAAAGCTGTAGATATTTTGGATGAAACCTTAAAAGCAGCTCCTAATTTTAATTTGGTTCAGTTAACAAAAACAGAGTTATTAAGACAAAAACAAGCACAAACACAAGCTGCTGCTCAGCCCAAAAATTAATTAAAAAGTAATATAAAAAAAGAGCAGATTTCTAAATTTAGAAATCTGCTCTTTTTTTATTCAAAAGAATTTGCTGTTACCAGATTTTTACTCTGTCCTCTGGTTTAATGTACATATCATCACCTTCTTTAATATCAAAGGCTTTATAAAAAGCATCAACATTTTTAAGTGGCATAACTGCACGATACATTCCTGGCGAATGTGTATTCGTTTTTATTTGATTACGTAACGCATCATCAGTGTATTTTGTTCTCCAAATAGTACCCCATGATAAAAATAAACGTTGCTCAGGAGTGTAACCATCAATGTTTTCTGGTCTACCATTTTCGGCCATATATAATTGAAGTCCATCGTAAGCAGCATTAATGCCACCTAAATCTCCAATATTTTCACCTAGAGTGAATTCTCCATTTAAAAAAGTTTCAGGTAAAGCTTCAACAGCACCGTATTGATCAGATAGTTTCTTACCAAGGGCTGTAAATTGCTCTAAATCTTTGTCGGTCCACCAATTGTTTAAATTTCCATTGGCGTCGTAACGCGAACCAGAATCATCAAAACAGTGCGATATTTCGTGTCCAATTACAGCACCTATACCGCCATAATTAACAGCTTCATCTGCTTGATAATTATAAAAAGGAGGCTGTAATATGGCAGCAGGAAAAACAATTTCATTGTATGGAGGCATAAAGTATGCATTTACAACTTGTGGCGCCATTAACCATTCACTTTTATCTACAGGTTTACCTAGTTTATTTAGGTCGTCCTTGTAATTCCAAGCTCTTACATTTTGAATGTTGCTAAAGTAAGATCCTCCGTTTTCAATACTTTCTACTTTAAGCTCAGAGTAGTCTTTCCATTGATCTGGATAAGCAATTTTAACATTCATTTTCTTTAATTTCTCCTTCGCTTTTTCTTTAGTTTCTGGAGTCATCCATTCTAAATTATTAATTCTTTTTTCAAAAGCTAGCATGATGTTTTTAATCATTTTCTCTGCTTTTGCTTTAGCTTCAGGTGGAAATTTTTTATCAACATATAATTTTCCTAAAGCTTCACCAATAGTTCCGTTTAATGTATTTAAAGCTCGTTCTTCTCGATCTCTTTGTTTTTTTGAACCTCTTAATACTTTACTGTAAAACTCCCAGTTGGCTTTGTCAATTTCAGTTGAAAGTACTCCAGCACTACGGTCAATTAATGTCCAGCGCATGTAATTTTTCCAATCGTCAACATTGTTCTCTTTTAAAAGACCTTCTAACGCTTTAAAATAACCAGGATCTGTTACAATAACAGTATCAATTTCTTTAACTCCAATACCTTTAAAATAGGCATTCCAGTTAATTGAAGGTGTCATTTTTGCTAAGTCGTCCATTGACTTTGGATTGTATCTTTTTCTAGCATCTCTTCTGTCTTCTTTAGTCATTCTTGGTTTAGCCATTCTAGTTTCAAAATCCAGAACTTTGTCTGCATTTGCCTTAGCATCTTCTTCAGAATCACCAATAAATTGTAGCATTCGTGCTATATGCGCACGATATTTTTCTCTTTTTTCCTTTGTGTCATCATCTTCATCAACATAATAATCTCTACTTAACCCTAATGCACCGTTGCCTAAATAACCGGCATTTATGTTACTGTTTTTTGGATGAGAGCCCACACCAAATCCAAAGAAACCTATACCTCCTTTTGGTTCAGCTTCAATTATAAGGTTTTGTAAATCATTGATGTTTTTAATGTTATCAATTTTAGCTAATGCAGATTCTAAAGGTTTAATGCCTTGAGCATCTCTGGTAACAGTATCCATTACAGATTGAAAAAGAAAAACAGCCTTTTCTTGATCTGAACCAGGCAAGACCTCAATTTTATCCAAATCTTTGTTTGTGGTCATTGCCGATTTTAAAATTGCCAAAGCATCTTCATCAGTCTTTTTTCTAAGTTCATCAAAGCTTCCCCATCGTGTTCTATCTGATGGAATCTCGTTATTATCTAGCCATGTACCATTAACATGTCTAAAAAAGTCATCACTTGGTTTTACTTTAGTATCCATGTATTCTATATTAATACCTGGAACCTTTTCTATTTGTGCAGTTTCTTTTTTTGCATCTTCTTTACAGGCTACAAGCCCTAAAAAAGAAAACCCACTTAGTAGGAATAAAAAATTTAGTTTGTTTTTCATTTTTTGATTTTAGTTAAAAAAAATTGTTTTACAAGTTACTACTATTTAGTACCTGTGAAGTAAGTTTTATAATAACCTTAACAAAAAATTAAGAAAAAAGGATGCTTGTATTATTGTGGTTTTTGGATATTATTACTGTCTTTTTCTAGCTTTTTATTCATTTGAAAGTTAAGGTTTGAAAAGGATATCAAAAACTCTTTGATACTACTTTTAAGAGCCTCTTTGTTTGTAGTAGATAGGTTTGATAAACTTTCTAATTTGTAGATTTTTGTTTCTAAAACTTGCAATCTAGCTAGAGTCGCAGAAGTGTTTACTAGTTCAGGAATATTCTTTTTCAAATCAGTTAAAAGCGTTTTAATCGTTTCTTTTTCTTTAAAAAAGTTTAAATCTCCTTCTTTTACATTGGTTACTATATCTTGAATTTGGTAATATTCTCCCCAGTTTTCAATAACCTGTTCTGTTTTTTCATCTAAAGCAAAATCAAGATAATCAAGCTTCGAAATATCCTTTTCAGATAATTCTTGACTCGTAATTTCTGTAGTATTAATAGGACTATTTTCTTCTTCTTCCGTTTTTTTACATGAAGAAATAAGGATAAAAATACTTATAATGCTTAAAATTTTAATATTCATACTATTACATATTGTAGATGCCTTACAAAGATATAGTAATAGTTTATTCTTTGTTATTTTTTAATAAAATATTGAGACAAATATTGCTTCAAAAATATCCTCTTATTAAATTTATTAGAATATGATATTATCAATATAATCTTATTATTTTTGATAAATTCTTATATAAAGCATTTTAAATGGATCCCAAAATATTGATTATTGGTGCTTGTGGACAAATAGGTTCTGAATTAACATTTAAACTTAGAGCCGTTTATGGTGATGAAAATGTTATTGCAAGCGATATAAGTTATAGCAATTTAGATATTGTTAATACTGGACTTTTTGAAATTGTTGATGCTCAGGATTACGTAAGTGTTAAAGTGTGTGTTGAAAAATACAATATAAATACTATTTATTTAATGGCAGCTATGTTAAGCGCCACTGGAGAAAAATACCCAATGAAAGCATGGGATTTAAATATGAATTCTTTGTTTCATGTATTAAATTTAGCAAAGGCAAAGTTTATTAAAAAAATATTTTGGCCTTCTAGTATAGCAGTTTTTGGACCTACAACACCAACAGAGAATACCCCGCAATACACCACAATGGAACCTTCTACAGTTTATGGTATTACCAAACAAGTAGGCGAGCGTTGGTGCGAATATTACAACCAAAAGTATGGTGTAGACGTTAGGAGTTTGCGATACCCAGGAATAATTAGTTGGAAAACACAACCAGGTGGTGGCACAACCGATTATGCTGTAGATATTTACCATAAAGCCATTACAGATAAAAAGTATGATTGCTTTCTAACAGAAAACACCAAATTACCTATGATGTTTATGGACGATGCTATAAAGGCAACGGTTGATATTATGAGTGCAGCTGCAGATGTTGTTAAAATACGGTCGTCGTATAATTTATCGGCTATAAGCTTTACACCTAAGGAAGTGGCTCAATCTATAAAAAGGCAAATTCCAGAATTTGAAATAAGTTATACTCCAGATTATAGACAAGCCATTGCTGATAGTTGGCCTAAAAGCATAAATGATGACTCGGCAAGACAAGATTGGAACTGGAAGCATACTTTTAATTTGGAAGATATTACCAAAGAAATGCTTTTCCAATTAGGTAAAAAGTATGGCATTTAACAAAAAATAAGAGTATGAAATTTCTTTATTCGTATATTTGAACAACCCTAAATTTTAATTAATATGCTTGATAATTTTTTATTCAACGTAAAATATGGCATTAACCACGTCTTAGATATTAATGCTTACGACCACGTTTTATTTTTAATAGTACTAACCATTCCATATGTTTTTAAAGACTGGAAACGTGTTTTATTGCTCGTTTCTGTATTTACATTAGGTCATACCCTATCTCTTGTTTTAGCTGCTTATAACGTGGTTAGTGTAAATGGCGAAGTTGTAGAATTTTTAATACCCGTAACTATTTTAATAGTAGCTCTATTTAATGTGTTTACAGCTGGTAAAGGGGCTCAAAAAGAAAAAGTAGGTGTGCTTTTTTTAACCACTTTGTTTTTTGGCTTAGTGCACGGTTTAGGCTTTGCTCGAGAATTCCAAATGCTTGTTGATGATACCGATAATAAATTAGTTTTACTGCTAGAGTTTGCTCTAGGCATAGAACTGGCGCAGGTTATAATTGTATTTATTGTGCTGTTTTTAAGCTATGTGGTGCAAACTATATTTAGATTTACTAGGCGCGATTGGATTATGGTAATATCTGCAATTGTAGTTGGGTTGGTAATACCTATGCTATTAGGAAGTGATTTTTTATCGTAAATGATTAAATCTTTAAAAATACTCGCATGTTTTCTGCTCTTATTTAATTGCGCAAAGAGAAATCAAATACATGAATTTGAAAAAATTTTAGGCAAAGAAAATGCGAAAACATTGACTTCCCTTATTAACGATTTTGAAGATGATTTTCTCCAAAAAGAATATCCTGATTTAAGTGTTGAAGATGCATACATTGAGTTTTTGATTCAAGTAGATGATGATATGTCTGGTGACTGGATGAAGCCTTCTCAGGATAAAAGAAAAGTACTTGATAAAAACAATTTTAAGTTTGAATTATATCAAATAGCAGATTCAGTTTGGATTGAAAAAAATCCTGATGCTTTATTTAAATTAGAAAAATCTATAGTTAAAACCCGATGGAAATATTTAAATGAAAAAGGAATATTTGAATTTAATTTTTCGGAATCTACAATAGCCTTTTTTGAACCGAAAAATGAAGATTCATTAATAAAACTTAGAAAAAAATACATTGATATTAATTACACAGGAAAATACCGTAAGGCTTTGAGAGCTATTTCCAAAGAAAATCAGTTTATTCAAGAGTATCTTAATATGACAGATGCGGCTGGAAATTTAGACCCTAGATTGATTGCTGGAAAGATGCTTTTTAAAAAAGTTGATGTTTCAGATTATTTTATTAAAAGATTAATTATTACAGAAATAATTTATTAAGGACATTTAAAAAACACAACTTTTAACTAGAAAATATTCGTCTTTTGAATTGTCAATAAAATTAAATTTTCGGAAAAGTTTAACGAACTTGCGTTGTAATTAAAATACTAACAGAGTATATTCGTTATTACAATTGCTTCGCGTTAAGGATTGTAATGAAAATCCTTTTACTTTTTTGTAAAAGATTGTAATGAAAAGCCTGACCCGAATAACTAGAAATATTAAAGAGTATTTCTAAAATTTTAAAATGAGGGTAACGCCATAATAAGAACATAAATTAATGCCAGAACATAAACAACTTAAGTACGATAAGGCTTATTTAAGAATTGCTGAAGAATGGGGGAAGTTATCGTATTGCAAACGCCGACAAGTTGGCGCGCTTATTGTAAAGGATAGAATGATAATTTCTGATGGTTATAATGGAACTCCATCTGGATTTGAAAATTTTTGTGAAGATGATGATGGTTACACAAAGTGGTACGTGTTGCATGCCGAGGCTAATGCTATTTTAAAAGTTGCATCGTCAACACAATCGGCAAAAGGAGCAACGTTATATATAACCATGTCGCCTTGTAAAGAGTGTAGCAAATTAATACATCAAGCAGGTATAGTTAAGGTGGTGTATCATCAAGCTTATAAAGACGATTCTGGGTTACGCTTTTTAGAAAAAGCAGGTATTGAACTTAAATTAATTGAAGTTATAGACGAATAATGTCGTACAAAAAAAAATATTTACCATTGGTTTTAGGTGTTGCTATTGCAGCAGGCATTTTTATTGGCGGGAAGTTAAATTTTTCTGACTCGCCAGATCGTTTGTTTTCAACCAATAGTAAAAAAGACAAGCTTAACAGGCTTATTGATTACATTGATTATGATTATGTAGATGACATAAATACAGATAGCATTGTAGATGTTACAGTTAACGGTATTCTAGATAATTTAGACCCGCATTCGGTATACATCCCAAAAGAAGATATGGAACGTGTTGCCGAAAACATGAAAGGTGATTTTGTAGGTATTGGTGTTAGTTTTTATACTTATAAAGATACTATTACTGTTATTAGACCCATAGAGAATGGCCCAAGCGCAAAAGCAGGAATTAAAGGTGGCGACCGTATTATTATGGCCAATGGCGATTCGCTTTACGGCGAACGTTTAAACGATGGCGAATTAGTTAAAAAACTTAAAGGTCCAATTAATAGTAAAGTAAAATTAAAAGTATATAGAAAAGGCGAACCAAAGCTTTTAAATTTTACTGTAAAACGCAGCACCATTCCTATAAAAAGTGTTGATGCTTCCTATATGCTTACCGAAAAATTGGGTTATATAAAAATTAACCGCTTTGCAGAATCTACTTATAAGGAATTTAAAGCAGGATTAGAGAAGCTAATCCATCTTGGTGCTACCGAATTGGCAATAGATTTGCGTGATAATCCAGGTGGGTTTTTAGGAATTGCAGAACAAATTGTTGATGAGTTTTTAGAGGATGATAAACTTATTTTATTTACAAAAAATAAACGTGGAGATATCGAAAAAAGCTTTGCCACAAGTAAAGGCGAATTTGAAGAAGGCAACGTTTATGTATTGATTGACGAAAACTCTGCTTCGGCAAGTGAGATTGTAGCAGGTGCGTTACAAGATAACGATAAAGGGACTATTGTTGGACGACGCTCTTACGGAAAAGGACTCGTACAACGCGAAATGGATTTAGGAGATGGAAGTGCGGTGCGCCTAACAGTGTCAAGGTATTATACTCCAACAGGGCGTTCTATACAAAGGCCTTATAAAAAAGGACATAAAGATTATTACGATGAGTATTTTGATAGATTAGAAAGTGGTGAACTTTTAGATCCTGAAAAAATTAAAGTTGCTGATTCGCTAAAATTTACAACCCCAGAAGGAAAAGTTGTTTATGGTGGTGGCGGCATTATACCAGATGTGTTTGTGCCTATAGATAATAGTATGCATAATGAAACACTTACCTTTTTGCAACGCCGTGGTTTTATTGGTTATTTTGTATTTGAAGAATTAGAAAAAGACCGTCATGTTTATGATGGAATTTCAAGGCGCGACTTTATTGATAGCTATGAGGTGGGTGAAGATTTAGTTTTTGCTTTTCAAGATTATTTAAATGTACGAACAGATTCTAAAATAACTTTTGTGGCGTATCATAACGAGGTTAAACAATACATAAAAGCCACTCTTGCTGATCAACTTTATGGTAATGGCGCTTTTGAAGAAGTTTTCAATCAACGCGATATTATGATAGATGAAGTAATTAAGTTGAGTGATGGAAAATGATTAAAGCTCTCAAACCACTTTATCATGCACTTTAGTATGCTTCCCTCCATTCCAAAGCGTTAAAATATCGGTAGCTACATGCGCACCACTTCCAGAAGCTATGGAAAATTGACTGCGCCAACCTGCTAATGTACCAGCAACATATAGGTTTTTTTCAATCAAATGATCTGTGTTTTTTAACCAAATACGGTCTTTTTCAATCACTGTTCTTGGGTGCGGTTCTATATATTGCTCTAGGCCTTTAATAGTCATTAAATTAGTATATCCAACAGCAATAACTACTAATTTAGATTGGTAAGTGTTTTTGTTGGTTTCAACTTTAAATCCGTTTGCAGATTTAGAGATAACACAAACTTTTTCGTTTTTAATTTGCTCGACATGTGGGTATAAGTCATACAATTGCTTTTTGCCACTTTCTAAAATAGAAGCCCCAGTAGTTTCTGGAGTTAACCCCAATACATTATTAAATAACGCAGTTTGTAAATGCGATGTTTTTTGGTGCGTTATAATAGCAATTTGCTTGTTCTCAGCAAAGGGTTTGTTTTTTGCAGACCCCAAAACCAAAGCACAAGATAAACCAGCTGCACCACCACCAATTATTAAAGCATCAAACATTATTTAGATCCTTTTGTTTTTTGCTCAATGCGTTTTGAAACCCTTAGAATACTCATCATTATAATAACACAAAATGATGCTACAATGGTTATTAATGCAATCATACTATCGCCTTCAAAAGGTGCATTAAAATCTATTTTAGTAAAGTTAAAAACGATAAGCGCAAGAGCAACAATACTAAGTAATACGGTTAATATTTTCATGTGTTTTTAATTATTTTTCAATAACGCTTGTTTGCCAAATGCTCATTATGGGCTAAGCAATATCAAATAAGGCTTTTATATTATGAGCAAATAATTTTACTGCTATAGCTAGCAATATAACCCCAAATACTTTACGAATAATGTTAATGCCATTTTGCCCTATAACACGTTCAATTTTTGAAGATGTTTTAAGCACAATATAAATGATAATAACATTCATTAAAACAGCAATAATGATGTTTTCTGTTCTAAATTCCGCCCTTAAAGATAGTAAAGTTGTTAAACTTCCTGGTCCAGCAATTAATGGGAATGCTAAAGGAAAAACAGCCGTAGTCATTGATGCATTTTCTTCTTGCTTGTAAAGCGTAATGCCTAAAATCATTTCTAAAGCAATAAAAAATAAAATAAACGCACCAGCTACTGCAAACGAATTTACATCAATACCAATAAGGTTTAATATACTTTTTCCTAAAAACAAGAATAAAATTAAAATAACTCCAGCTATTATTGATGCTTTTTCACTTTGTATATGTCCTGCTTTTTTGCGTAAATCAATAACAATAGGAATATTTCCTATAATATCAATCACTGCAAATAACACCATAAATGCAGTGAAAATTTCTTTAAAATTGAGTTGCATGCGTTTTAGTTTTACTTTTTCCGCAAAAGTAGATGATTATAACTGATTTATAACATTAAATTAAGGTAAACTATATTAAATCATGGTAATGAGTGAATATAAGCATAAGAATCAAAAACTTTTGAAGCAATTATCAAAGTATTTAAATCTCGATTATCGAGTAAAGTTTCTCTATTTTTGCTCAAAACTTTTAGTTTATAAACATGTTTCAATTAGGAAAAACCATAGTTTCAGAAGATATTATAGATAAAGATTTTGTATGCAATCTATCGGCATGTAAAGGGGCTTGTTGTATTGATGGAGATGCTGGTGCACCACTTGATAAAGAAGAAGTTCAAATTCTAAAAGATATTTACCCTAAAGTAAAACCATTTTTAAGAAAACAAGGAGTTGAAGCTATTGAGCAGCAAGGAACACATATTGTTACTGATTTTGGAGACCTTGAAACTCCTTTGATTAATAATGCTGATTGTGCTTATGTTATTTTTGATGAAAAAAACACAGCACTTTGCGGTATTGAAGAAGCTTATAATCAGGGAGAAATTTCTTGGAAAAAACCAGTATCTTGTCATTTATATCCAATTCGTGTAAAGGAATATTCTGAATTTTCAGCTGTGAATTATAATAAATGGGAAATTTGTGATGATGCTTGTACACTTGGGAAAGAACTTCAAGTTCCAGTTTACAAATTTGTAAAAGAAGCACTTATAAGAAAGTTTGGAGAAGATTGGTATATGGAATTAGAAAAGGTTGTAGAGAACCATAAATAACAATATATAAATTGAAGAAAGTTTGTTTTTTGTCGATTTTGTGCATTTTCTTTTTAAAAGAATCTGTACAGGCAAAAACAACGTTAAATGCCTTATTAGAAACTAATATTAAATTAAAAAACAGCGATAGTATAATTGCTGTTTTGGATAGTTATTATAGAGGTAAAAAATACAATGCTCTTATCGAAAATGCCCAGAAATGGGAAAACGAATTACTAAAAAAACCTAAAATAGATAGCTTATTAATTTCTAAAATTAGGCACAAAAAGGGCTATGCAAATTACACTTTAGGAAATTATCAGTTAGCGATTGCAGATTTTAATAATGCAATAAATAGTTTGCCAAAATCTGGAAAAGATTCTAATTTACACGCAACCATACTATTTGACCGTTCATATGCCGAATATTATTTTAATCGACGTACAGATTATTATAAATCCTTAAAAGAATCTGCGGTTATTTTAGGAAAACTTGATAATCCTGACTATGACTATCTATTGGAGGTGTATGCAGAGCTTAGCTATGAAACGAAGTATTTAGGATATTTTGAAGAAGCTGAAAATTATCTGCAAAAAGGATACGACATTATTAAGGCAAAGAAAAACAAGACATCAAAAGATGTGCTTTTTAAACACTACTCTATAAGTCTCTATTGTTCGTGGAAAAAAGAAGAAGAAGCGTTGAATCATTTAAATGATTTAGAGGCTGTGAAAAAAAGAAAAACATTTAATCCAGCAGAGACATTAATGTATGCTGTTTCCTTGAATTTAATGGCTGATTTTTATCTTGTTAATATTGATAAGTTTGACAAAAACATAGCTTTAATGAGGGCTGAAAGTTATTTAGATAAAGCATTTAAAAATTTAAATAAAGAGAATAATAAGGACAGTTATTTACAATTTAAGTTTAATTATAATAAGCTTTTATTAGAAAAAGAAGCATTTGAGGATGTGTTAAAAGGTGCTAACGAATTATTGACTATATCAAAAGAAACTGATACAAGGCGTTCATTTTTTATAGCTATGAAAGCTAAAGCGTTTTTTAAAATGAAAGCCAAGGAAAAGGCTGAAGAAGCGTTATTCCAAATGGTATCATCAATTCATAATGACTCTACTTATCTAAAGCAAGATTATTCAAACTTTAAGCCAAGTTTTGTTCTTCATCACACGGGCTTACTTGTTGAATTAGCCGATGAGTTTCTAGAAGCTTTTTCTAATGATGATACGGTAGTTGAACAAGCGAATAAGATTTATCTAATAGCATTAAAACAATTTAAAAATTGTTATTGGCAAAGTAAATTCAATAAAAACACCAAAGAAATTTATAATAAATCAATATCAGGAATTTTAAATACTCAGAAGTTAAATGAGGATAAAAATTTTAATATTAGCATTATTAATGATATTGAAAATATTGAAAACCGTTTAGCTTGGAAAGCATTTATAAATAATAGGACTACAGCCAATATTGCAATTCCAGATAGTGTAAGATATAAAGAGCTAGAATTGAGGCAAATAATGCTTTTGGCAAAACAAAAGAATGACAACCAAAAGTATATAAATACAAAAGAAGCACTTGAAGCATTTAATAAGCAATTAAAGAAAGATTATCCCAAAATAGCCTCTTTTGTATATCAAGACTTTAGTATTGAAAATTTGCAAAAGCAATTAGTAAAAGGACAAATTATTCTACGGTACAAAAAGCATAAAAAGCATTTTTTTGTTTTTGTAATTACTGCAAACAATATTGAAATTATTCCTGTTGAAAAAAGTGTTTTAACAGAAGAAAAAATTGAAGCTTATATTAATAATTTATCATCAATAAAAGAGCATAGAATTTTGGGAAAAGAGTTAACAAAGGCTTTAATTCCTATTAATATTAGTAATTATAATTCTATAATAGTAATCCCTGATGGCATATTGCACCATTTACCGTTTGAAACTTTAACCACAAAGTCGGGTAACTTTTTAGTTGAAGATTATAGTGTGAGTTATGCACCGCATTTGGTTTTTATAAACAACACTGGAATGAGTGAGTCCAAGGCCGAAAATAATTTATATATTTTCTCTCCAACGTATAATTTAAATGGCGAAACTAATCTGCAAGGGGCTTTAAGTGAATCTAAAAGTATTCACAACATATTTAATGGAGAATTGTTTATTGGTGATGATGCTTTGAAAAGTAATTTCATTAATAATGCTTTTAAGGCTGACGTGTTGCATTTGGCTATGCATGCTAAACTGAATGATGCAAACCCAGAACTAAGTTATTTTTCTTTTACAGAAAAAGAAGAAAATAATAAAATGTATCTCGAAGAATTATACGGCTTAAATCTTAAAGCAGAATTAGCCGTATTAAGCGCTTGTAATACAGGAAAAAGTGATTTGAAAAATCCTGAAGGCGCTATATCACTACAACGGGCATTTACATTTTCGGGGGTTCCATGTACAGTGTCCAGTTTATGGCAAGTCCCTGATGTAGAAACATCAAAGATTATGGTGCATTTCTATAAGTATTTAAAGTTAGGAAAAACAAAAGATGCTGCGCTAAGGCTAGCTAAAATAGATTATTTAAAAGAAACAAAAGATGCAGAATTAAGACACCCTTTTTATTGGGCTGGTTTTGTGATATCGGGAGATATGTCTCCTATAGCATCATCGGCAACAAACTATTGGTTTGCCCTAGTATTGGGGGTGTTAATTGTAATTATTATACTTTATAAAAGAAAACAGTTAATCCAGTTTTTTAAATAACAATTTTGCTTCCTCTTTTTTGAATTCATGATTAGAAAGTAATTTACTTAGAGTTTGTTTTGAAGCCTCAATATTATTGTTTTTTAAGTAAGCTAAAGATAAATACCACAAGTTTTTATCTTGGAAAGCATCTTGAGTTTTTAAATTGTCTTGAAAAATTAAAATAGCATCATTTGTTTTATTAACCTGTAACAAAGCATTGGCTTTATAAAATAAAATAGTATTGCTAGGTTCTGATGCTAAAACCTCATTAAAATAACTTATAGCCTCATTGTATTTTTTCGATTCGTAAGCAACAAAAGCTTTTGTTTTTAAATCATTATCAGTTTCTCCTCTAACAATAGGCTGAACAACGTTTCTATAAGGTGTAAAATTATCAGTAAAAAGTTTATCAGGATTAGTCTTTTCGGTATTTAAATACCAAAAACAAGATAAACCAATTAATACAATAATAGAAGCTGCTACTATTTTTTTATAATTAAAAGATGAACTTTTTTCTTGCTCAAAATCCTGTAATATTTTTTTTGTAGCTTCTTGTTCTTCTTTTTGTATAGATTTTTTTAAATTCTTATGAAATAGAACATTGTCTGCAAATTCAGAATCTGTATCCATTAAATGGTCAAATACTTTTTTATCAGCCTTTGAAAGTGTTTTAGAAAAATAGGATGCTATTAATTCGTTTTTATCCATTGTTATGTTTTAAAATCATTGTTTTTAGGGTCTTTATACAACGCGATTTCTGACTTTTCACAACATCTTTATTTGTATAATTTAATTCAACCATAATCTCTTCAAGATTAAAACCTCTATAATAAAATAGGGTGAGTACATCTTTGCATTTCTGTCCCAAATTTTTAAAAGCCCTCTGCAATTGTACTTGTTCTTGAGACAATTCATTATTAATTTCATTAAATGCTTTTAATTCATTAGAAGTTTCAAATTCTAAAAGATCATCAATCAAATGCATCTTTTTGTTTTGCTTTAATTTTTTGTAAATCATGTATTTACCAATACTAAATAGATACGTTTTTAATGTACTCTTCAAATCATCAATCTTACCATTAATTGCATTTTCTCTAAGAGCAACTATACTGTCTTGGTATATGTCAACAATCTCCTCTTTAGATATTGGATACTTTTTAGCAAAATTTAAAAAAGCTGCTTTGTTAGAGATGTAAATATGTTTTAAAACATGTTTGTCTCCTTTTTTAAGCCCTTCAATCAAGTTGCTTTCTAGCATTTAGTGTTCAATTTTTCTTTAAGTAAACAGATGTAAATATAAAATAATTACAATTCAATGTTTACTTTTTTTAAGGGGCAACACTAAAAGATATAATTAATTAAATCCTGTTAACATTATGAAAATGAAATTACTACCAGTTTTTCTTTTGGGTTTTATTTTTTCAAGTCAGTTATCTCATGGTCAGTTTTTAAAAAAACTAAAACAGAGAGCTGAAGAAGCTGCAAAAGAAGCCATTATTAGAAAAGCCGAAGATAAAGCTGCAAGAATGGCTGAAAAAAGTGCTGAAAAAGTATTGAATTTTGACTTTTCCAGAAAAAGCGAAGACCCGTCTATTTTGCCATTAAGTTATGAGTTTGAATGGAAGTATGTTTTGCAAATGCAAGCCAATGGCAACAACGTTAATATGGTATATTACTTAAAGCCAGAAGCTAAATATTTTGGAGCAAAGCCTGATATGGGGAAGAATAAACAAATAGGGAGTATGCTTATGGTTATGGATGAGAGTTTGAAAGTGATGACTTTATTTTCTGACATGAATGGACAGAAGATGGGACATATTTTACCAACAAATGAGAATCTTGAAAACGATGAAGAAGATGAAAACGAAGACCTGGAAGATTTTACTTTTAAAGAGATTGACACTAAAACTATTTTAGGATATGAATGTCAAGGTTTTGAGTTTGAAAGTAGTGAGTATAAAATGAAAATGTATGTAGCTTTTGATGCGCCAGTAAGCTTTAATCAGGTTTTAGGCACGCACACTAAACATACACCAAAAGGATTTAACCCTAAATGGTTAGAAGCTGCAGATAGTAGTTTGGTGCTAGAAATGAATTTTATACACAAAAAGAAGAAAAAATATAATTCTAAAATGGTATGTGTTGCTTTAGAGAACGAGCCCTCTACTGTCACCATAAATGAATACCAATTTATGAATACAGGAGACACAGCAATGCTAACTGAAGATTAATCAAAAGCAAGATATAATTATGAAATTTTTTACAAAACAGGCACAATTATTAGCGACGTTCGTTTTTTTAGGATTATTTACAACGCAAGCGAATAATTTTGATGATGTATTTTCAGTATATAACAACGACTTACAAGCAATAAATGCAAGTGTATTGCACCCAACTAGTGGTAAGGCTCATTTTTTTGTAGGACAGTTTTTCCACCAATATAATCCTGTGTCAGATAAACTGGATAAAATGGGAGTAATAGGTAAAGACGGGTGGTACGGCGTAACAAAAAATGTAGATGCCGTTTTAATGCATCCCCAAAACAAAAAAGCATACTTTTTTACAGGGAACACATACCAACGCTACGATTTTATTAAAAAAAGAGTAGATAAAACTGGAGTTACTGGTCAAGATGGATGGAATGGATTGGCTGGACCTTTTGATGCTGTTATTATGCACCCTACAAATAACAAAGCTTACTTTTTTAAAGGAAAAAGATATTATCGTTTTAGTTTTGAAAAAAATAAAATGGATAAAGTTGGAACTATTGGTGTAGATGGCTGGAAAGGCTTACCTGCTAATATTGATAGCGCCATAATGCACCCTAATGGCAAAGCTTATTTTTTTGCAGGAGATAAATATTATAGATACGTATTTGGAAGAAGTGTTGATAAAAATGGAATAATTGGTAGAGATGGTTGGAAAGGATTATTTCACAAAATTGATGGTGTTGTTGAGAATAAAGATGATTTTCATTTTTTTAGAGGCGCTCATGGAATGAATATAAAATCATACAATGAGAATTATACAGTAAGACAAATTTTAGACAAGCTTCCTTCTAGCAGAAATATTCTTGGAGATAATATTAAAGGCATTGCATTAACCTTATATCCTAATTCAGATAGAGTTTATAAAATGAGACTGGGTTATGATTGGTATAAAGGCATACCTAAAGATATTGATGCTTCTTTGCAACACCCTATTACAAAGAAATACTACTTTTTTAAAGGCTCGAAATACTATAGATATGATCCAAGTTCAAGAAGCGTTGATGAGACAGATTATATAGGGAGAGGCGCATGGAGAGGGCTTTCAAAAAATGTAGATGCAGCGATAGCAATTAAAGATCATGTTTATCTTTTTAAAGACACCAAATATTATAAATATAATGCCTCTTCTTTAAATAGGGTTATAGAAACAGGTAATATAAGTGATAAGTTTAAAAACGTGCCAAACTATATAGATGCAGCTCATATCTATGAAAATAAAAAATACAAATGGATTAAAATTATGTTTTTCAAAAAGGATATTATTTATACATATTCTTTGTCAGATAGAAGAGTAGTCAATTGGGAAATGGCTCATCAAAATTTATTTAAATAATCAGTTACATTTAAAGAACACTTCTAAACTCTCATCCATGAAAACACCTGTTTTAATACTCATTTTAATGGCATCACTATTTTTAAAATGCAAAGGTCAAGAAGATAAAACTGTAGAGCAAGTCATAGATTGCGAATTATTAATAACACAGCAATTAGATTCGCTTTGGACACAGTTAGCGCATTTTCAGAGTACTTATTTCTCAGATGAAAACAATCAAAATTACAAATGGAACTACGATTTTGAAAAAAGCAAAGTTTCTGTTTTCAAAAACGGAATCCCTTATTTAAACATTGATTTTATCCATGTTGGTAAAATAGATGTTACTGAAAAAACATGGACTTGGTCTTGGGTAAGTGCTTCAGAGGAAAAAGAATCAAAATTAGAAAAAGTTAAAGCTTTTGGCTTAAAAAATGATTGTCAAAAACTTAAAACTGCAACTTGGTCAGGTAGTGAAAAAGAGGCTTGGGAAATGGTAGGAATTACCAACTACATTGTTAAAGGTGAAGGTGGAGCAAGGCATTACACAAAAACAGAATATAACTATGTGGTTTTTACTAAAATTCAAAAAATAAATTAATCATAACAACAAAAACAATATTAAAATGAAAACAATTAAACTTTTAATAATCTTATTAGTATTTAATACAAATTCAATTATCGCTCAAAACTTTGTGGTAAATGCTCAAACTATAAAAACATTAAACAAAACGGGGTTAGATTTTGAGCGTATAGGCGAAAGCTTTATCTATATTAATTCTGAAAGTAAAGAAGTAAAAAAGTTGATATGCATTGTTAAACTTGAACTATTAAAAAGTAAGATGGGTGAGTTTATTGATGATGAACTACCTGAAGGTGGTTACGATTTTAAATTTATTGAAGAAAATACAAGTGCAATTTGGGAGTGTAAATCTGAAGGCGCTCTTGTAAATCAAAAAGGCTTATACTGTTTTATTGCAAATAGCATCTGCGAAAATATAGAAAGAGAATTAATACCTGGAGGCGATATGTTTATTCCTGGCGGTGACATGTTTGTACCAGGTGGTGACACATTTGTTCCAGGAGGAGATACATTTTCAAAAGAAGACGAAAGCTATTATTTTTTAAAAATGAGTTTTGAAGGCGAACAAGAAATAGAGCCTGCAATATTGACTTTAAAAATTAAATAAAAGTTAAGTATATGAAAGGAAAAATACTACTACTGATTTTTTGTATACTGGTTTTTAAAATAAACGCACAAACTTGGGCAGAAGCAACAAAAATAGTGTCTTCAGATAGATCTACTAATGATGAATTCGGGTTTTCAGTATCAATAAGCGGCAATTATGCTATAGTTGGAGAGCCTTTTGGAGATGAAGACGTATCTGGAAATAATGGTATGGGATCTGCCGGTTGCGCCTATATTTTTGAAAGAGATACAAACGGAGGTTGGATGCAAGTACAAAAAATTGTAGCATCAGATAGATCTTCTAATGATCACTTTGGAACATCCGTATCTATTAGTGGAGATTATGCTATTGTTGGAGCACCAGAACATGTTGCTGGAGCTGTTTATGTTTTTAAAAGAGATGGTACAGGTAATTGGGCTGAAACTCAAAAAGTTGAAGCCAATGATGCAACTAATAATGATTTGTTTGGTTTTTCAGTATCAATAAGCGGAGATAATTTTATCGTTGGTGCCTACAACGAAGAGGAAAGTGAGTTTGGCGGGGCTAATTTGTATGAAGCTGGATCTGCATATATCTTTAGTAATAGTGGAGGTGTATGGACACAAACTAAAAAATTGGTGGCATCTGATAGAGCAGAAGACGATTGGTTTGGGTTTTCAGTGGCTATTGATGGAGACTATGCCATTGTAGGTGTGCACAGAGAAGAAGAGGATGTTGCAGGGAGTAATAATTTACAATGGGCGGGTTCTGCATATATTTTTGAAAAAGCTAGTGGTGCTTGGGCGCAAACACAAAAAATTGTAGCATTAGATAGAGCAGAAGACGATGAATTTGGATACGCTGTTTCTATAAGTGGCAATTATGCGTTAATAGGAGCTAGATCTGAAGAAGAGGATGAAAACAATATGAATAACATAAGTAGTTCTGGGTCTGCATATATTTTTGAAAGAGCTACAAGTGGAAATTGGAGCCAAGTTCAAAAAGTAGTGCCATCAGATAGAGCATTAGGAGACGTTTTTGGACATTCCGTTTCAATAAGTAATAATAAAGCTATTGTTGGCGCTTATAAAGAAGACGAAGATGCTTCTGGAAATAATACTTTAACAAATCCAGGATCTGCTTATGTTTTTGAAAAAGATATTAATGATAATTGGGTAGAAACTCAAAAACTCGTGGCTTCAGATAGAGAAGGGCAGGATAGTTTTGCAACAACTGTGGCAATAAGTGATAGTTTTGTTATTGTTGGAGCGCATCAGGAAGATGATGACGTGCAAGGTAATAATGGTCTTAACGGTGCCGGTTCTGCATACATTTTTGAATCTTCTGGGAGTTTAAGTAATCCAGATTATATGCTGCTAAGTGATAAAATAAAAATTCACCCTAATCCAGCAAGTTCAAAATTGTTTATAGAACAACTCAAAAATAAAAGCGAGTATAAAATTTTTGATGCAACCGGAAAACAAATCAGTTTTGGAAATCTTTCAAAAGCAAATAAAGCTATTGACATTTCAAATTTAAAAACAGGATTTTATATATTAAACTTAAAGCAAAATAAAAAAATCTTCAATTTTAAGTTTTTGAAAAAGATTTAATTTTTTTTAAAATAAAATCTTCTCAAAAAACGCCTCAAACCAAGCGGTTTTATAGGGGTTCTATTCAAAAAATCAAGATTTTTGTTTTTAACAAATTAATTTGTAATTAATTGATAATCAATTAGTTGAAAGTATAACAAAAAACACATATGTTTTTTGTGGTATTTTCTCATTGTTAAAAACTTGTTGAAAAGGTTTCGTTAAATTTCTTAAAACATGTCAATCATTTTGCAATCTTTGTTATCCCGAAATTGCATCAAATTTTTCGTCCAATCTTTTATAAAAAACAAAAATAATGTCTCAAGCTATTGAACCCATTTTACAAGAAAACAAAGATCGTTTTGTTATTTTTCCAATTCAACATCATGATATATGGGAATGGTATAAAAAGCAAGAGGCTAGTATTTGGACAGCTGAAGAGATTGATTTACATCAAGATCTTAACGATTGGAATAACAAATTAAATGATGACGAACGCTATTTTATCAAACATGTTTTAGCCTTTTTTGCAGCCAGTGATGGTATTGTAAACGAAAATTTAGCTGAAAACTTTGTGTCTGAAGTACAATACTCAGAAGCTAAATTCTTTTATGGTTTTCAAATCATGATGGAGAATATTCATTCTGAAGTGTATTCGTTATTAATTGATACTTATGTAAAAGACGATAAAGAAAAAGATGCATTATTTAATGCCATTGAAGTTTTTCCAGCCATAAAAGAAAAGGCAGATTGGGCTCTTAAATGGATAGACTCTCCAAGTTTTGCAGAACGCTTAATTGCTTTTGCAGCAGTTGAAGGGATCTTCTTTTCAGGGAGTTTTTGCTCTATTTTCTGGCTTAAAAAACGTGGTTTGTTACCTGGATTAACATTTTCTAACGAGCTTATTTCTAGAGATGAAGGTTTGCATTGCGATTTTGCTGTGCATTTACATCAGCACCATATTGTAAATAAAGTTCCAAAGGATAGAATCACAGATATTCTTACTAATGCCCTAGATATTGAGCGCATGTTTATTACCGAGTCACTTCCTGTTAGCTTAATAGGTATGAATGCGAAGTTAATGACACAATATTTAGAATTTGTAACAGATAGATTATTAGTAGAATTTGGTTGTGATAAAGTTTATAACTCAACAAATCCATTCGACTTTATGGATATGATTTCGTTACAAGGAAAAACTAATTTCTTTGAAAAACGAGTGTCTGAATATCAAAAAGCAGGTGTTCTTAATAAAGAGGACGATGAAAATAAATTTAGTTTTGATGAAGATTTCTAAATGAAGAAATCAATTTAAAATAACAAAAAGAGTGTTTCGTGATCTTTGAATCCTCAAAGAGAATCGATTTTCAATAAATAAGTAAATATTTTTTAATTAACTGACTTTGATACTAAGTAACCAATAGTTTCAAATTTAGAATATCCAACTAACCATTTTTCTGAAGGTGTATCAGAAAAAATTAAAACGTGTAAAAATTATGTATGTAGTAAAAAGAGACGGCAGAAAAGAACAGATCATGTTCGACAAGATTACAGCTAGAGTGAGAAAGTTATGTTATGGACTTAATGAACTGGTAGATCCATTAAAAGTAGCCATGCGTGTAATTGAAGGTTTGTACGACGGTGTTACTACTAGCGAATTGGATAATCTTGCTGCTGAAATTGCTGCAACTATGACAACAGCACATCCAGATTATGCGCGTTTAGCAGCTAGAATTTCGGTTTCTAACTTACACAAAAACACTAAGAAAACATTTAGTGAGGTAATGCACGACCTTTATACATATGTAAATCCTAGAACAGGAAAAGATGCACCACTTTTATCCGATGAGGTTTATAATGTTATTATGGAAAATAAGGATCGTTTAGATTCTACAATTATTTATAATCGCGATTTTGGATACGATTATTTTGGGTTTAAAACATTAGAGCGTTCTTATTTATTAAAACTTAATGGAGAAATAGCTGAACGGCCACAGCATATGCTTATGCGTGTTTCAATAGGAATTCATTTAAATGATTTAGATGCAGCCATCGAGACTTATGAGTTAATGTCTAAAAAATATTTTACACACGCTACACCAACATTATTTAATTCAGGCACACCAAAGCCACAAATGTCGTCTTGTTTTCTTTTAACAATGAAAGAAGATAGTATAGATGGGATTTATGATACACTAAAACAAACTGCAAAAATATCACAATCAGCAGGAGGAATTGGATTAGCAATACACAATGTTCGTGCAACAGGAAGTTATATTGCAGGAACAAACGGAACATCAAACGGTATTGTTCCTATGCTACAAGTATTTAACGATACGGCACGTTATGTAGATCAAGGTGGCGGAAAACGTAAAGGAAGTTTTGCTATTTATATTGAAACATGGCATGCTGATATTTTTGATTTTCTTGACTTGAAGAAAAACCATGGTAAAGAAGAAATGCGTGCACGTGATTTGTTTTATGCAATGTGGACGTCTGATTTATTTATGAAACGTGTACAAGAAGATGGCGAATGGACGTTAATGTGTCCTAATGAATGCCCAGGGTTAGATGAAGTGCACAGCGAAGCTTTTGAAACTTTATATACTAAATATGAAGCTGAAGGGAAAGGGCGTAAAACAATTAAAGCACGTGAACTTTGGGAGAAAATATTAGAATCTCAAATTGAAACAGGAACACCATATATGTTGTATAAAGATGCGGCAAACCGTAAATCTAATCAACAAAATTTAGGAACTATTCGTTCGTCAAACCTTTGTACAGAAATTTTAGAATATACATCTCCAGATGAGGTTGCCGTTTGTAATTTAGCTTCAATAGCATTACCAATGTTTGTTAAAAACGGAGCTTTTGACCATAAAGAGTTATTCCGCATTACAAAACGTGTTACTAAAAACTTAAATAGAGTTATCGATAGAAATTACTATCCAGTAAAAGAAGCAGAAAACTCAAATATGCGTCATCGTCCTATTGGTTTAGGCGTTCAAGGTTTAGCAGATACTTTTATTCAATTACGTATGCCTTTTACAAGTGATGAAGCAAAAAAATTAAACCAAGATATTTTTGAAACACTTTACTATGCAGCTGTTACCGCAAGTATGGAAGAGGCTAAAGCAGATGGCCCTTATCAAACTTACGAAGGGTCTCCTATTAGTAAAGGCGACTTTCAACATAACCTTTGGAACATTAAAGATGATGAATTAAGCGGTAATTGGGATTGGGCAAAACTACGTAAGCAAGTACTTAAAAATGGTGTTCGTAATTCATTATTAGTAGCGCCAATGCCAACAGCATCAACATCTCAAATTCTTGGAAATAATGAATGTTTTGAGCCATATACATCAAACATTTATACACGTCGCGTGTTATCTGGTGAGTTTATTGTTGTTAATAAACATTTACTAGAAGACTTAGTAGAATTAGGGCTTTGGGATGATAACTTAAAGCAAGCTATTATGAGAGCAAATGGTTCAGTGCAACACATTGATATTATTCCTCAAGATATTAAAGATTTATATAAAACAGTTTGGGAACTGAGCATGAAAGATATTATAGATATGTCTCGTCAAAGAGGATATTTTATAGATCAATCTCAATCACTTAACTTATTTTTAGAGGGCGCTACCATGGCAAAATTAACATCGATGCATTTTTATGCATGGAAAAGTGGCTTAAAAACAGGAATGTACTATTTACGTACTAAAAGTGCGGTTGATGCTATTAAATTCACTTTAGATACAACAAAGAAAGAAGAACCAGTTGCAGAAACTGTTGAAGTTGATAATGTTGTAGCTCAGCAAGAAGAAGCAAAGAAAAAGAAATTAGCAGCTCAAAATGCCGCTAAATTTGCACAACAAAATAAACCAGAAGTTGAGCCTATGTCTGCTGATGAGATGAAAGCGCTTATTGCACAAGCAAAAGCAGCAGAAGGAGACGATTGCTTAATGTGCGGATCTTAAAAGTATATAAACATTGGGTTTGTTCCCTCGAAAGGGGGAACCCCAAATTTTTAAAAAAGCACTTCGAAAGAGGTGCTTTTTTTATTACCACATTTTGATTGAAAAAAGCTATTTTTAGGCTATAATTAAACCGACCATATATGAATAATCCTGATTTTCGTATTACAGAAGACTTATTAGCCTCAAAGAATAGCCGATTTGTAAACCATCTTATTGACTTAGCTCCACAATATGCTATCTCCTATGGGTTGGCTTATTTATTTTTTTATATAGGTGAGTTCACAGGTTATTATGGATTAAATGATTTTTTGAATGGATTGTCAACTTTTGAAGATTTACTTTATACTTATTCGCTAATGATAGCTTATTTCTTTTTAATGGAATCACTTACTTCAAAAACTCTAGGGAAATATGTTACAAAGACTATGGTGGTGCTTCCTAATGGACAAAAACCATCTCATCTTGATATTCTTAAAAGAAGCTTTTGTAGAATGATTCCTTTTGATGGCTTATCCTTTTTAGGAACCAATGGTAAAGGGTGGCATGATTCTATCTCTGGAACTTTTGTTGTAGATACTGCAAAATTTGAAGCAAGGAAAACATCTTATAGCGAACTCGACCAAATAGGTGTTTTACAAGAATAAAAATGGATAAATTTTTAGTAGCTGCAATAGAAGAAGCAAAAAAAGGGTTGAACGAAGGAGGTATTCCTATTGGGTCTGTTATAGTTTATAAAGGAAAAATAATAGGCAGAGGACACAATAAAAGAATACAAAACGGGAGCGTAGTTTTACATGGAGAAATGGATGCTTTCGAAAACGCAGGACGACAAGCAGCAAGTGTTTATAAAGCATGTACTTTGTACACAACATTATCACCATGCTCAATGTGTTCTGGAGCTATTTTATTGTATGGTATTCCAAAAGTTGTTATAGGAGAGAACAAAACATTTCTTGGAGATGAATCTCTATTGAAATCTCGGGGAGTTGCCGTTGAAGTTGTAAACAATAAAACTTGTATTGAACTTATGGAGTCTTTCATCTCAATGAATCCTGAATTATGGAACGAAGATATTGGAGAGTAAAAAACATATTCATTTTAATGAAATCAAAATATTTTTATAAGAATGCAAACTCAGAAAAACAAGCTTAAAGAGGTCGCTCAAGTTTTTTTTAAACTAGGTTTTTTTGCATTTGGTGGACCAGCTGCCCATATTGCGATGATGGAAGAAGAAATTGTTGCAAAGCGAAAGTGGATGACGCGCAATTACTTTCTGGATATGATTGGTGCAACAAACCTAATCCCTGGACCCAATTCAACTGAAATGACTATGCACTGTGGTTATGAACGAGCAGGAAGAAAAGGGCTTTTTGTAGCTGGAATTTGCTTTATTTTCCCTGCAATTATAATTACAGGGCTTTTAGCGTATTTGTATGTTAAATATGGCGAATTACCAGAGGTAAAACCTTTTATTATTGGTATAAAACCTGCAGTTTTGGCAATTATAGCATCAGCAATAATTAAGTTGAGTAAAAAAGCAATTAAAAGTACTGAATTAGCTGTTTTGGGTGTTTTAGTACTTGTAGTTAGTTTACTTGGAGTAAATGAAGTATTAGCCTTATTATTAGCAGGTATTTTTGGTATGGGATATTTTTATTTAAAAGAACGTATTCAAAATAAAACATTAAGTATTTCACCTATTCTATTGAGCCTTGTGGTTAGTGAAACAGTAGTGAAATTATCTTCTCTAAAAGTATTTTTAATGTTTTTAAAAGTTGGCGCTATTTTATACGGTAGTGGTTATGTGTTATTCGCATATTTAGATGCAGAATTAGTTTCTAGAGGTTGGCTTACAAGGCCAGAACTTATTGATGCTATTGCAGTTGGACAGTTTACTCCTGGACCAGTATTGTCAACTTCTACATTTATTGGGTATCAGCTTTCAGGCTTTCCTGGAGCAATTGCGGCCACAACCGGAATTTTTTTACCATCGTTTTTATTTGTTCTTATTTTGAATCCTTTTATTTCCAGAATGCGACAATCAAAAATATTAAGACATTTTCTTGATGCAGTTAATGTTGCTGCTGTTGCGGTAATGTTATCGGTACTAGTTGTTATGACTATAGATACAATAGTAGATTGGAGAACAATACTAATTGCTATACTTTGTAGCTATCTTACGTTTGGAACAAAAATATCGACGATGTGGATTATTGCTATTGGTTCAGTTTTAGGATACTTACTTCTACTTTTTTAATATATCTGTACCAAGGTAGTCATCAGCTTTGTTATAGTACCACGCTCTATTTTTTGGCATTTTTATACCTCTAATAATTTCTTCCCCAGTAAGTAAAATATATTCCCCGCTATCTTTTTTAACTGAGCCTTTGTCATCAGTTTTATAAAATTGATAGACTTCCATAGCATAGTTTTCGGGATTGAAATAGAAATACCAAACGTCTTTTCCAACATTAGAATCGTAGTTTACCTTTAAAACTAAATAATCTTTTCCTTTAAAAGTTTTTTGTTCAACCTTATTATCTATTATGGTACCATCATCTTTAAGTTTCATAGGCAATCCATATAAATAAGTATAATAGTTTTTATATAGGCTTGCCCTTTCACAACTTAAATTATTAGCTTTTAAAACATCATCAGATATATTTTTTTCCCCGTTTAGGGATATAGTACAAGTATCTTTGTTTAGGTTATATTCTGTTATTATAGTATCTCTTTTTGCTTTTAAATAAAAATGCTCCTCAGGCAAATTAATCACAATTTTAGAATTTCTATTTGAATTATTTGGTGTTTCCATAATAACGTTAAAAGAAGCATTAAACGTTTCCCAATTATTATTTGGGTCGTGGTATTTAATAGCTTTATTAAGAAGCTCAGACCCACTTATTTGTTGGCTAAAAGAAGTTAGGCCTAAAAATAAAGAGAAGCAGATAAATAAGTGAAGTTTCATATTGTGATTTTTGCTAAATATACAAAACAAAAAACACCTCAATTGAGGTGTTTTTTTAAGTAATGTATTTGATTTTTATTCATCAGAGCTTTCGCTATTTTCTGTAGTTTCATCTACAACATTAATAGTTGCAGGTTCTACGGAAGCATCATGAGAGTTATGATACTCTTCCAGAAGATTCATAGTTGCTGTCAACAAATCTTTTGTTTCTAATAATAATCCAAAGTATAAGGTTGTGTTTTTTGGACTAGATTCTTCTGTTCTTGTTCTGGCTACTTGCTTAACAATTTTATCGGTAACTAAGTCGAAAATTTCTTTTTTGCGATTAATAACCAATCCTATTTGTTCAAAAGAGCGAGAGTTAAAAGCATCTTTTGTATCATTAAGCAAAGTTTCTAAAGCATCGTCAATTTCCTTAAGCTCTTTAATTTGACTAAATTTAAGCTTCTTATGGTTATTATTAATGTGTTTATGACTTACTTTAGAAATATATTCTAAAGATTGTACAATATCTTCTAAGTAACCTAATATATTAATATAAAAGCTGCTGGCCCTTAAACTTGTTTCATCTAAATTTTTAATAAAATAGAAGATGTTATCACGTAAGCTATCAACTTCTTCAGATAATTTAGCAACTTGTTTTTTATTCTTTTTTAGTAAAGTTAGATCTTGTTTAGCTAAGCCTTTTACTGCATTAGTATAAATTTTATTTCCACGTTTTACAACGTTGGCAATATTATCAGCACTTTCATGAATTACGCCTTGTACAGATCTGCTACCCGTTTCTTTTAAGCTATCTTCATCGTTTGCTTTTGTAGATTTATTTTTATGTGATTTGTAGTTTCTGTATAGTAAGAAAGCTGTAATAAGTAATAATATTGGTGTCATTACTTGTGGGTTCCAATTTATTAAAAACACTACAGTACCCGCAGCAATAAATGCCCCAATTGCGGTTCCAAACCAACCTCCAATAACATTTAAAACGCCAGCTACACGATATACAGCACTTTCTCTTCCCCAAGCTCTATCGGCTAAAGAGGTTCCCATAGCAACCATAAATGTTACATAAGTTGTAGATAATGGTAGTTTCATAGATGTAGCAATAGCAATTAATACACCTGCTACCATAAGATTTACAGAAGCTCTAATCATATCAAATGCTGGAGCATCAATACTTTGGTCTTTTGTTAAAATGATATCTGATTTTTGGAAACTATTGTTTATCCCGTTTAAGAAAGAGTTTGGTAAAATAGCACTAAAATAACTCGATAAAGCGGATGACCCTTTAACTACTGCTCTAGATAATGCATTAGGTTCAAACTTCTCATGAGTATCACCTTGTCTAGATAAGCTAATTTCGGTCTCTGCTACAGTTTTGGCTTTTTTAGAAAGCCACAAAGTTGCTACCATAATTGCACCTGCAATAAAAAGTAATAATGGTTCGGCTGGTACTTTTTTGTCTAGAACAGCCATAGACATTGTTGTATCCATACCTCCAGCTACCCAAGCTTCATATGAATGATACGCTGCCATTGGTACACCAATAAAGTTTACTAAATCGTTACCAGAAAAGGCTAACGCTAACCCAAAAGTTCCAATAGCTATAACTACCAATAAAACGGTTTTCTTAGTTAATTTCTCGAATATAAATGAGAACAATGTCCAAAAAGCAAAACTACCTATAATGATAAAAATTTCATTTCCTTCAAGCAAACCTTTTAGTTCTTTATAATAAGGTGTCCCTTTTAATCCTTTTAAGAAGATAAAATAAGTAATGGCTGTTAATGCAACGCCACCAAAAAGAATTCCAAAATTCTTTATTTTTTTCTCGTAGTTAAATGTAAAAATAACACGCGAAATCCATTGTACAATGGCACCTACAGTAAAAGCTATAAATACAGATAATAAGATTCCACTTATAATTGTTATCGCTTTTTCCTGATTTATATAACTTCCTAAATCTGCAAATGTTTGAGTATCTGAAGCTCCTATTTTTATTAAAGACATTACAACGGCTGCCCCTAATAAATTAAATACAATAGATACTGTTGTTGAAGTAGGTAAGCCTAGTGTATTAAAGAAGTCTAGTAACAGTATATCTGTTATCATAACAGCCATAAAGATTAGCATGATCTCACCAAATTCAAATTGCGCAGGAACAAAAATTCCTTTTCTAGCAACTTCCATCATTCCACTTGAAAAAACAGCCCCTATAAAAATTCCTAAACTAGCAACAATCATTATTGTTCTTATAGAAATAGCTTTAGAACCAATAGCAGAATTTAAGAAGTTAATAGCATCATTACTTACGCCTACTATAATATCAGCGACTGCTAAAATTGTAATTGCTATTACCATTAATAAATACATATTCTCCATATATTTTTGATTTTGCAAATATCTTGACTGTTTGGGTCAGATATGTTATGTTAATGTTATGTTTTATTTATTTTAAAAATGAATATCAAATCCTAGTCTAAACGTTATATTGTCCTTGTTCCCGTCTGTAGTAGTATAATTAATATCTGACTGCACCTTTAATTTATGACCTACAACAAATTTATTAAAACCAAGTGTATATTGCTTTCTTGGTAGTGTGTTTGTAACAGTCTCATAATCTACTGTTGTAAAACGACCTACTAATTCGTAATTGCTTTTAAATAAATAACCAGCTTGTAAATTTAAGGCATTACCTGTTAAAACAATATCACCGGTTGGTGTAACACCATCTAAATCTATTGCTACAGGACTATCTGCGGTTCTCTTTGCATATTCTCCCATAAAAGAAAAACCATCATATTTAAACATAGCATCAGCAAAAAATGTAGTAATGTCTGTTTCGTATAAAGTGCCATCACTTCTAAACATATAATCACCAGAAAAGCCTCTTTCTCTAACAGCATCTTGATTCAAATTATAAGTAAAACCAACCATTAATTTAGGTTTAACTTCACGTTTTAAATCAGATTGACTGTAATCACCTTTAGATTTAAAAGTTCCAAAAGGTAAAAACTCTAAACGGGTGGTGTATTGTAAACCGCCTTCATTTCCTTCAGTAACATTACGTCCTTCTCCCTGTGAGATTGAAAATTTTTCACGCATTAAAAAATCACCTCCTAAACTAGTTTTATGTCGTAATTGAACTCCTAAATCTCGGTCAATATTAAAACGACTGTTTAATAAAGAGCGATCTACTAATTGAAGATTAGCCGAAGACACAACACGTTCAACATTTCCTGGAAGTTTAGTCTGACCAGCCCATAGCTCCCAATTTCCTGCAAAATTCCACATAATTACTGCATCTAAAATATAACGCGGTGTATTTCTGTTAAATTGATTAGCTCCAGATATATCTCTGTTTGAAAGTCCTAACTCTAATTTATACTTAAGTTTTGGGCTGTATGCAAAACCATCAAATTTTAAACGAGCACGCCTTACAATAAAGTTATGTTCAGGGCTTCCATATTGATTGCCGTCATGATCCCATGATGAAATTGAACGTACTTGAAAACGAGGTGCGAACTTAACGCTAAAAGAACTGTCTTTAGCTGTGAAATTTATTAAACCTTTACCAAACTTGGTATCACTAATTTCTTGAGAATAAAGAGATGTAAGTGCTAAAAAAGTAATAGCTACTAGAGTAAATTTAAGTTTCATTATAATTTTTTAGTTTTTGTCGCTGCAAAGAACTAAAACCAATGTTAACTTAATGTTTCCTAATGATTAATTTTTAGACAAAAAAAGACTGCCTTGGCCTAAGGCAGCCTCATTAGAAATCATAATAATGTAGTCGACAAAAACTAATAGATTATATGAAATACTAATTGTTTTGTCTTAAGACATGGCAAATATCATGGTTTAAGTTAATGTGAATGTAACCCCAATATTAAGTTATTATTAAGCTTTCCAATGTTAAATCTTCATCAATAATTTTTTTGTAAAACGCTAACAATCAATATTTTATAATTTCAATGTTAATTCAACGTTAAGTGAAGGTTGTTTTAATGTTATGCGATTTGTATATTTGAATTATAATAATATAAACCCCCATAATTATGAAGAAATCAATTTTATTACTTTTCACCTTTTTAATTACTGTGGTATCTTTTGCACAAGAAAAGCAAAAGAGAGATTTAAAGCTTAATAAAGAAACAAACTTGATTGATGCTGTTTATTATCATGAGAATGGTACTGTAAGTCAAACAGGGTCATTTACCGCTGATGGTAAATTGCAAGGACAGTGGCTAAGCTTTAACACAGAAGGAGAAAAAATCGTTTCTGCAAATTATGATAATGGTAAAAAAGTCGGCAAATGGATTCATTGGATTGAAGGCAAAAAAAAGGTTGTTAATTATGACAATAATGTAGCTTCTTTATAAGTTAACTCCAATTTTGAAATAAAAAAATCGCCTAAATTTTAGGCGATTTTTTTGTTTTAAACTTATTTTATTACAGTTTAAAATTTATATGAGTAACCAATTGAAAACTCTGTTCCTGGCTCTCTTAAAGAAAATATTTGGTCTTTAGCTCTAAATGATTGGTATACACTTTCTCTTTCGCTGCCTAGAATGTTTGAAACTTTTATATCAATTGAAGATTTTTTGCTTTCTCCAAAAGACTTATTTAATGTAAAGTTTAAGCTTTCAAAAGGCTTAGTAAATACATCTGGAACACCACCCAAACCAACAACTTCAAGTGTTTTTCCTTGCATGTTGAAAAACAACCCGGTTTGTAACCCTAGGTCTTCATTAGAATAGTTTAAACTTGTATTTATTAAGAAAGGCGATTGCCCTTGTAGGTTTCTTTTTCTGTCAATAGTTTCCCCTGTCCTTGCATTGGCTTGCCTAGAGTTAAACTCTTCATCAGACATAGTTAATTTAGATTCTGTAACAGAAGCGTTTAAAGAAAACTTAAGGTTTTTTAATCCTTCAGAAATGAAACCTAGGTGTTTTCTAAATTCTACTTCAGCTCCATATACTTTTGCGCTACCTAAATTCCCAATTGTTAGTTGGGTCGGGGCAGAAGCAAAAAATGATTTTTCAAGAGGGTCAGTAAAATCTTTATAAAAAGCACTTACTGCAAACATTTGTCCAGCATCACCAAAATTTTCGAATCTTAAATCGAAGTTGTTTACGTATGTTGGTTTTAAATTGATATTACCAATAAACAACCTGTCTGTAATTGGATCGAAAATTTGAGATAATGATGCCTCCTTAAATGATGGTCTTGCTGTGGTTCTGTAATAAGACGAACGTATATTTGATTTTTCTGTAACTGCATAAATAAAGTTTGCAGATGGAAATAAATCATATTCATCTAATACTTTAAACCGATCATATAATTCGGTACCATCTTGTCCTGTATAATATGATGTAAATGCTTCAGCTCTTAAGCCTAAAATTGATTTTAAATTCTCAGTAATATTAAATTCGTTAGAGACATATGTTGAAGAAATATGTTGTTCTCCTTCATAAGCATCATTTGGGTTGAATATATCCCCAGAAATAAGATATGTACCATTATTATTGTCTCTACTCCAAATATTTTCGGGCAATAATATATTGTTTGGATTTCCGTCGACAACTGGTGTCCCATTGTTATCAAAAGTCCAGTCATCAACACTAAAATCTCTAAATTTGTAAGTATGACCGCCTCCAAATTTTACTTTAGCGGGTTTACCAAATAATTCATATTTTTTGCTGAAATCTAGTTTGCCAGCCCAATTTTCCTCTTGTAAAAAACGCCAGATACGTATAGGGAATGTTGCTGCTGAAGCGCTAATAAAAAACTCTCCAGATTGTGATTCTTGTAGAGGAGTAACTCTATGATCTAAGTCATGAACTTTTGAAATAGTAGGCGACAATTTCCAATCAAAATTCCAATCGTTTTCTGCTCCAAAAGAATGTTTACCGTTTAAAAGCACATTGGTAACAGAACGCTCAGTATAAGTAATAGCATCTTTAGTTAATGGCTCAAAACCTGATCCAGACCCAGATCCACCTTGTGCTACAAGTTGATTAAAAAAACCACCAGTAGACTCTCCATTTTGAATGTGTAGTACATTTACTCTAAATTTTGAGTTTTGGGTTTTAAATGTAAGCCCAACAAGTCCATTTAAAAGCACATTATTACTACCTTCACTACCGCTTGAAATTCTATCTGTAACTAATTGATTGTTTGACTTATCATTTGCATCAATTGAGTATGCACCATCTAAACGGTTTTCGTAAAATGTAGTGTTGTTTTTGTATGAAAATGATGCTAAGTAACCCAATTTATTGTTTTCTCCTACTTCAAATTGATCACCTAATGTAAAACCAAAATCAAAGTTAGGGTTACTTGTACTTTGCTTTGCTCTTAACTCGTTATCAAAACGACCAGTAAGTGTTGTTAATAACCCTCTGTTTTCAAAAGTACCAGGAATATTTTGGTACCTATGTATAGGTCTGCTTCTTGAGTTATCATCATATCCAAAAAAGTCAGTACTGCTTGCAGTCCCGTTTAAGTAATTGTCTTTACCATGCATGCTTGGGTTGTAACCAGCACCTAGAGATATTGAAGCTTCAAATTTTGTTGGAAAATCTTTAGTTACAATATCAACTACACCACCAGTAAAATCTGCAGGGTATTCTGCAGCAGCAGACTTAATTACTATAATATTATCTAAAATATTTGTTGGAAAAATATCCATTTGAATCGTGTTTCTATCTGGGTCTAAACCAGGAATGTCTACACCATTTAAAGTAGATTTTGTATAGCGATCTCCTAGACCTCTAACATATACATATTTACCGCCTTCAACTGAAACTCCTGGAACACTTTTAACAGCACTGGCTAAATTACCAGCACCACTAGATTTTATACTTTGAGCCGATAAACCATCTAAAAGAGTAACAGATTTTTTTTGAATATTTAGTACTGCGTTTTCAGTATTTCGTTTAACACTTGTAGTAATAATTATTTCGTCTAAAGAGTTTGATGTTAATATAACATCTAGATCAAGGACCTGACCTGACTTAATTACAACGTCACTTATTTCTTTAGACTGATACCCTACAAAAGAAAAAATGATGGTGTAAGTTCCTTCATCAAGATTTAGTTGATATTTCCCATCAAAATCTGAAGTTGTACCTGTTGTAGTTCCTTTTACTAAAATATTAGCAAACGCCATAGGTTCATTATTATATTCGCCATCAAGCACATTTCCAGCCAAAGTTCCAGTTTGTGCATTTAAGCTAATCAATGAACTTAAAAATAGGGTAAGAACTATATAAATATTTTTCATGTATATAATTTGTAAACTACTGCTCACTTTAAATTATAGTAAGCAGTAGTACATTTAATTTTTAATAAAATGGACTCTTTTTAGAACCCTAAACCACCTGCAGTATTTGCATATGTCCAGTTAAGGTTTGATGTTGTAGCTCCTACAGTTTGAGCACCATCTGTAACTTGCGTTGTCCAATCAGCAGCTCTTTCGGTAAATGTTGGAGCTAAAATAATTTTGTCTTCAGGAATGTCATTTGTTTCATCTGTATCATCACAGTTTTCTGCACATCCAACTTTTTCTAAGAAAACACTGTTGTCAAATCCAGCGATTTCCCAATTGCTAAATGTTATTAAACCATCTAAAAAGTTTTGAGACACTGCATTGTTATCTAACTCAACATCTGAATTATCTTTAAAACCTTTTGCATAAACATTAGATACAGTTCCAGTGGCTTTACTTCTAAAATCAGCATATTCACCATTTGAAGTATTTAAATTCCCCATCAAGGTTACGTTGGTTAAAGTGAAAGACCCTGTTGCAGTGCCTTCTCTTCCGTCTATTTCTAAGGCATGGTCAGAAGCGTCACCTAATATCACAACAGCATTATCAATAGTTCCAGAATAAGCTTGATCAATATCTAAACCATCATCACCTTGAGCCCAAACTAATAAGTTTGTAGCATTTACAGTTCCTCCAAAAAACTCAATACCATCATCAACATTAGCAACAACTTCTATGTTATCAATAACAGTTTTACTACCAACACCACCAAGTGTAAGACCGTTTATTTCGTTTCCTTCACCAATTAAAGCACCACCATGTCTAATAGATACATATCTAAGGATACCAGAATCGTCATCAGCTATAGTACCTCCATATAAACCAAAAGTATCATCAGCAGGAATTCCTTCTATTTGCACTTCGGTTAAGTCTCCTTTAAAAGAACAAGGCGCATGACCTAAAATGATTAAACCTCCCCAAAGTCCTCTGTTGCTTTCGTTTAGGTTAGTTCCAGCTGTTTGGCCTGCATCAATATTATCGCTTGAAGAAGTAAATATTATAGGACTTGTAGATGTTCCTTCAGCATTAATTTTTGCTCCTCTAGCTATGATTAAAGCAGAGGCTAAAGATCCTGTTCCTGGCTTACCTTTTATAATTGTACCAGCTTCAATAGTTAATGTTACACCATCTTGAACAACAACCTTTTGGTTTAATTCATATATATTATCGTTTGTCCAAGTTGTGTTTACCGCGATAGCTCCTGTAACAGCAATAACTGGAGTGCCACTATTACTTCCTCCTCCATCTTGGATAATTGTAATTTCTTCTATTATTATAGGAGTATCATCATCTTTAAGACATCCAGTAAAAACTAAAGTAGATGCCGTTAAAAGGATTAAAAATAATTTTTTCATGAGTTTTAATTTTAGATATTTTTTTTGTTTTATTTGTTGCCGCAAAGAAACTATGAGACTGTAAATAGAGTGTTACCTAAAGATTAAAGAACCGTGATAAAAGTGTTAGCTTAATGTTACTTTAAATAGATAATTGTGAGATATTATTTTACATTGAATTAACATTGAATCGAGATTATCTTATTGCATAAAAAAAAAGCAACTTCCATTAAATTGGAAATTGCTTTTTTTTAATCTATTCTAACTTTACTATTTGTTTATAGAAGTATCTTTTTTATCAGCACTTGCTAATGTTAACATTAAATCGTCTAAAGATATTGAGTCTGCTTTTAAATGTAACTTTACGTTGATTGATTTACCATCGATTACTTTAACAGTAGATTCTTTAGTTTCATAACCAACAAAGCTACTTACTAGAGTATAGCTGCCTTCCTTTAAGTTTTTAAATTTAAATACTCCTTTTTCATCTGATAAAACTTCAGCACCAGTTTCTTTAATTATAACTTTTGCATAAATTAAAGGCGCGTTATTAGATTCAATATCTAACAAATGACCTTGTATAGATCCTGTTTGTTGTGCAAAAGATAATGCAGTTACAAAAAAGGTAGCGATAAATATAATGTGTCTCATTAGTAATCTTATAAATGCTATGCAAAGAAAAATATTTATTATAACCGCAGTGTTAAGTAAATATTAAACAAGAGTGATTAAAATGTTACCTTAATGTTACCAAATTTTAGATTTAATTTTATTGAATTTACTTATCTTGCTTGCGTTTAAAACTTTAAAATGAACTGGGAACAATTACTATCCTTAAAACGCTTTGGCGACACCAATAAACGAATCAGAAAAGAACAAGATGAAACGCGTTTAGGGTTTGAAGTTGATTATGACCGAATAATTTTTTCGTCAGAATTCAGAAGCCTTCAAGATAAAACACAAGTTATCCCTTTATCCGAAACAGACTTTGTACACACGCGATTAACGCATAGTTTAGAAGTTAGTGTGGTAGGGCGTTCTTTAGGAAGGCGAGTAGGGCAAAAGTTATTGGAAAAACACCCGCATTTACAAAGCATTCATGGATATCAAGCTAATGATTTTGGAGCCATTGTAGCAGCTGCAGCTTTAGCACATGATATAGGAAACCCGCCTTTTGGGCATTCAGGAGAAAAGGCTATTGGGGAGTTTTTTAAAACAGGAAATGGACAAAAATTTAAAGCTCAGTTAACTGATAAAGAGTATCAAGATTTGTGCGATTTTGAAGGAAATGCAAATGGATTTAAAATTTTAACCGAAAGTAGAGCAGGAAGAGATGGCGGATTGCGTTTAAGTTATGCAACACTTGGCGCGTTTATGAAATACCCAAAAGAATCATTACCTAAAAAGCCAACACATCACATTGCTGACAAAAAATACGGCTTTTTTCAAAGTGAAAAAGAAGCGTTTACAGATGTAGCTAACGAGCTTGGTTTATTAAAAAGAAGTGAAAAGCATCTTAGTTTTTCTCGTCATCCGCTAGCTTTTTTAGTTGAAGCTGCTGATGATATTTGTTATACTATTATAGATTTTGAAGATGGCATTAATCTGGGGTTAATTCAAGAAGAGTTTGCTCTAGAATACCTGTCAAAAATTATTAGGAATAATATAAAACCAGAAAACTATTATGCCCTTTCAACCAAAGAAGATCGTGTGGGTTATTTACGGGCTCTTGCTATAGGATCCTTAATAAGCGAAGCGGTTGATGTTTTTATGGCTAATGAAGATGCTATTTTAAATGGTGGTTTTGACTGCGCTTTGCTAGATAAAAGTAAGTACGAAGCCCAAATAAACGATATTATTAAAATAAGTGTTGAAAACATTTACCAATCTACCGAAGTTGTCGATAAAGAAATTGCAGGATATGGAGTCATCAACACCTTGTTAAACACCTATACAAGTGCTATAAATAATGCATTTAATAACACCACTTCTAATTATGATAAGCTCATTTTAAAAAGCTTGCCGAAAACTATTAAAACCGATAAGTCTAGTTTGTATCAACGTTTAATGAGTGTGAGTTACTATGTCTCGTTGTTATCAGACAGTAAAGCAATTTTGGAATATAAAAAAATAAAAGGGCTAGAAATTTAAATTATTATTTTGGCGTTACCACAAGGGTCGTACTTTTATTCATACGGTTCTATTTTAAATCATTGAATTCATGAACATAAATATTTCGCTATATCTTTTTCTCGTGATTCAAAAAAGGATGTCACAACAATCCCTAACGCAAAAACAGGTTTTACAATAAACTATTAAAATAATGTAGCAGACTCTCGACGTCCAAACCAATAGATTTTTGTAGCTCATTAACACTTCCATGTTCAATAAACCTATCAGGAACACCTAAAACTTTAGTCGTATTTTTATAATTATTGGTTGAAGCAAATTCTAAAATAGCTGACCCAAATCCGCCTTTTATTGTACCGTCTTCAATTGTAATAATAGTTTCATAAGTTTTAAAAACGGTATGAAGTATACTTTCATCTAAAGGTTTTACAAACCGCATGTCGTAATGTGCTATTTCTTTTGTATTACTCAGTCCTTCAATAGCTTTAGTAACATTTCTGGCAATGCTTCCAATACTTAAAACAGCAATTCTAGAACCTTCTTTAAGTAGGATACCTTGGCCTATTTTAATTTTATTGAAAGGCTGTTTCCAATCTATTGTAACCCCTCTTCCTCGAGGATATCTAATAGCTATGGGTTGCTCTAAACCTAATTGAGCAGTGTACATAATATTGCGTAATTCTACCTCGTTTCTTGGCGCAAATACAACCAAGTTAGGTATGCATCTTAAATAAGCTAAATCAAAAGCACCGTGATGAGTTGCCCCATCTTCGCCAACTAAACCAGCACGATCTAAACAAAAAATAACAGGTAGTTTTTGAAGGGCTACATCGTGAATGATTTGATCATAAGCACGTTGCAAAAATGTTGAGTAAATATTACAAAACGGGATTAACCCTTGAGTTGCCATACCAGCAGCTAATGTAACTGCGTGTTGTTCGGCAATACCAACATCAAAAGCACGATCTGGTATTTCGTCCATCATATATTTTAGCGAACTTCCAGTTGGCATTGCAGGCGTAATACCAACAATGTTTGTATTCTCTTTAGCTAGTTCTAAAATGGTATGCCCAAAAACATCTTGATACTTAGGAGCTTCAATTATTTCTCCTTTTACTATAAGATTACCTGTTTTAGCATCAAATTTACCTGGAGCATGATATTTTACTTGATTCTCTTCGGCCTGTTTTAAACCTTTGCCTTTAGTAGTGATGATATGTAAAAACTTTGGACCTTTTACAGTTTTTAAACGCCTTAACTCTGAAATAACAGCCTCAATATCATGCCCATCTATAGGTCCAGAATAATCAAAATTTAAAGCTTCAAAAATGTTATCTTGTTTTTGAGTGCCTTTTTTTACATTAGTTAAATATTGCTTTAAAGCACCAACACTTGGGTCTATGCCAATAGCATTATCGTTTAAAATAACTAACAAATTAGCGTCAGTCACACCAGCATGATTTAAGCCTTCAAAAGCCATTCCACTAGCTATACTTGCATCTCCAATAACAGCAATATGGTGTTTGTCTTCACCTTTTAACTGCGATGCAATTGCCATTCCTAATGCTGCCGATATAGAAGTTGATGCATGCCCAACCCCAAAAGTATCATAAACACTTTCCTCGCGTTTTGGAAAACCGCTAATGCCATCCATCTGTCTGTTAGTGTGAAAAATAGCTTTTCGTTCGGTTAAAATTTTATGCCCGTAAGCTTGATGGCCAACATCCCAAATAAGTTGATCTTCGGGAGTGTTAAACACATAATGTAGAGCAATAGTGAGTTCTACAACACCTAAACTTGCTCCTAAATGACCTTCTTTAGTGGCGACAATATTAATTATAAAGCCACGTAATTCTTTTGCAAGTTGCGGTAAGTCTTCTTGCTTTAAAAGACGCAGCTCATTGGGTGAGTTTATATGATTTAAAAAGTTGTTTTGCACGAAGCAAAAGTACAAGAATTTATTAATCTTCTGCTTGAATAATAATTGGTAAACTGTAAACAACCGTAATGGGTTTATCACTTTGTTTTGCCGGAGTAAATTGTGGTAAAAGTTGAATAACGCGTTTTGCTTCTTCTTCTAATTTTGAATGTGGAGCTCTAGCCCTAATATTTTTTACAAACCCTAAAGTATCTATTTCAAATCTGGTTTGTATCTTTAGTCTACCTTCGAATTCTAAACAAACAGATGGATTAAAATTTTTTGAAACAATTTTTGTTATATGTTTTGACATATAATCTCGCCTTTCTTCTGTTGAAAAGCTTTGAGGCGTATTTTTAAACTCTGGAGGAGTTTCAGCTACTAAATAACCTATAACTAATTCTTCTTCAGCTATTATATCCTCCATTATCTCTATTTCTCCTTCAATTTCTGTAGTAGTTTCAATAAATTCTATATCGCCAACGGTTTCAATAATCAACTCGCCATCAGTCATAACTTCATGAATTGTGACTTTTTCTGAAGGTGTTTTATACGTTTTCTTTTGGATTGAATCATCAATAATATTTCTAGATAAGCCTCCAAGAATATTAATTGTTTTATTGTCGATAGAATCAATTACTTCAATACTGTCAATTTTCTGTTTGCTTCCATTTTTATTGGTGCAATTCATTAAAGTGGTTCCCATTGTAATTAATAAAACCAATAAAAAGAGTTTGTGAAAGCTTTGTTGTTGTTCGATAATATGTGACGGTACATTAATGTTTATACTATCTAATTGTGTTTGCTTAAAATGACCGCAAATACGATTGCTTTTGTTTTCATTGATAAAATCTTGAATTTCTAAACTGCTCATTTTTGTAAAATCTATAACTGTTTTTACACAAAAATTACAAAATTTCCCTTTTTCTTTTGGAGTCATAGCGTTCCAATCTTCATGACAAGGTTTAGGAATTGAAATGGAATAATATTTTTTCATAAGAAAGGGTTTAATTATGAATATCAATTTTCTTGCCGAAATATTTTTTGCACTTTTGTATCATGTTAGAACCATTTGACGACACCTATTTTATGAAAAAAGCGCTTCAGGAAGCAGAAGCTGCTTTTGAGAAGGGCGAAATTCCCGTTGGAGCTGTAATAGTTATTGATAATAAAATTATTGCTCGTGGACATAATTTAACCGAAACATTAACAGACGTTACAGCACATGCAGAAATGCAAGCCATAACGGCTGCGGCTAACTTTTTAGGAGGAAAGTATCTGCAGAACTGCACCTTGTACGTAACGTTGGAGCCTTGCCAAATGTGTGCAGGAGCCTTGTACTGGAGCCAGATATCTAATATTGTTTATGGTGCTAGGGATACTGAACGTGGTTGTATTAATTTGAAAACCAAATTACACCCAAAAACAATTATTAAAGGAGGTATTTTGGCTGATGAAGCTTCTGAGATTTTAAAACGGTTTTTTATTGAAAAACGAAATTTGAATTGACCTTAATTATAAACCCTAACACGACCAAAAATAGAATTCCCGAATTATTTACGTATATCGCCTTCACGCTCACGCATTTTATCAAGATTTTCTTTAGTAAGCATATAATCTTTTACATTTTTATCTTTCCAGCGGTAATAAGAAAATAAAGGAAACACAATTAAAAATAAAGTAACAACACCGAAACCAATTAACTTTTGAGAGTATTCGGTTTCCATAAAATATCCGCAGCCTACTAATCCGATAGATACAAGTAAAAAGAAAATGATTAAATACTTCATTAGCTAGTATAGTTAATTAATTCGCGTCTGTAGGCAGTTAGTAATTTTGATTTTGAAACAAACCCATAATAACATCCGTTTTTAATTACAGGTAAATTCCAGGCACCAGAATCTTGAAATTTTCGCATGACTTTTTGCATAGAGTCTTCTTCGTAATTAATATAATCTGGTGGATTATGCATAAAGGTTTCTACTGATGTGGATTCGTATAACGATTGATCAAACATGATAGTTCGTATATCATCTAATAAAATAATACCTACCAAATTATTTTGCTTATCTATCACTGGAAATAAGTTTCTACTTGATTTCGCGACACCTTTATGCAACATTTCGCCCAATGACATTTCTGGATTTAGTATGCTAAAGTTCTTTTCAATAACGCTATCCAATTTCATAAGTGTGAGAACACTTTTATCTTTATCATGAGTTAATAAAGCGCCTTTTTCGGCAAGCTCTTTGGTGTAAATAGTATGTTCTACTACATTTTTTGTAATGATGAATGACATGGAAACCGTTATCATTAAAGGTACAAACAGTTCGTAACCACCAGTAATTTCTGCGATTAAGAAAATGGCTGTTAATGGTGCGTGTAGTACACCAGCAATTAAACCAGCCATTCCAATAAGTGTAAAGTTTGCTTCGGATACATTAAACCCCAATCCTATATTATTAATAATTTTTGCAACTACATTTCCTAAAGCACTACCCATAACCATTGTTGGAATAATAATTCCACCGGCACCACCTGCTGCAAATGTTGTAGTCATTGCAACTGCTTTAAAAATGGTGACACCAAATAAAAGGGCTATTACAACCCAAATGTTCTCGGTATAAGCATCAAAAGGGGTTTTTCCCAAAGCTTTTAAATGGTTGCCACTAAAGAGATCATTAATAAACCCAAAACCTTCACCATATAGCGGTGGAATAAAATAAAGCATAATACCAATGGCTAAACCTCCAATAATAAGTTTCTGCCCGCTAGTTTTAAATCGTTCAAAAAATGTATTAATAGCAAAATATATTTTTGAAAAATAGATAGATGCTACGCCAGTTCCTATGCCTAAAACAATATAAAAAAGCGTGTCTTTTATGGTGAATTTATCAGAAATTGTAAAGTTGAATAGAACTTCATCTCCTAAAAAAAAATATGATGTTAAAACGGATGATACAGATGCTATTAATAATGGAAGCAATGAAGCAAAGGTTAAATCTAGACTGAATACTTCTATAGCGAAAATAATAGCTGCAATGGGCGATTTAAAAATAGAAGCAATAGCGCCTGCTGCTGCACAGCCAATAAGTAAGTTTTTTGTTTTTCTATCAACATGAAATAATTGCCCAATGTTTGAACTTACTGCCGAAGCCGAGGCTATAGCAGGACCGAGTAAACCAACCGAACCTCCAAACCCTACTGTTAGTGGCGCAGTAATTAATGGTGTAAATATTTTGCTCCGTTTTAATAGTCCGTTTTTTTTTGATAAAGAATATAGTATTGATGGTATAGCATGTTCAATAGGTTTTTTTGACACATGTTTTACAAATAAATAAACTAACCATAAACCTAAAATTGGCAATATAAAATAGATACTGTTTTGGGTTAAAACTGCTACCTTTTCTAAAACCCATTCAATACTAAACGTTATGTTCTTTATAGTAACCGAAACTAAACCTGATAGTAACCCAATTAAAATACTGAGAAAAAAAACAAAGTTTTTTTGAGATACATACTTGTACCTTAAAATAAGCAAACGTTTTATAAAAGATTGTTTAGGCATGTTTAAAGCTACTAAAAAATCCTGCAATTTGCAGGATTTTAATTCTTTATGATTTTAAATTGAGTTTTAAACTCAATTCTGCTAGTTGCTCATCATCAATAGGAGCAGGTGCATCTATCATCACATCTCGTCCTGAATTGTTTTTCGGGAAAGCAATGAAATCTCTAATGGTTTCTTGTCCACCTAAAATAGCAACCAATCTATCTAAACCAAAAGCTAACCCTCCATGAGGAGGTGCGCCATACTCGAAGGCATCCATTAAAAAACCAAATTGTGCGTTGGCTTCTTCTTCAGAAAAACCTAAATGTTTTAACATTATGGCTTGTGTTGCTTTATCATGAATTCTAATAGAACCACCACCAATTTCATTACCGTTTAAAACTAAATCATAAGCATTAGCTTTTACTTCTCCTGGATTTGTGTCTAGTAATTCTATTTGTCCAGGCTTAGGTGATGTAAAAGGATGGTGCATAGCATGGTAATGCCCTGTTTCTTCATCCAATTCTAATAATGGAAAATCAATTACCCAAAGTGGTGCAAAAACTTTAGGGTCTCTTAATCCTAAACGCTCTGCCAACTCCATACGTAAAGCACTTAATTGTGCACGTACTTTATTAGTTTCACCAGAAAGAACACAAACTAAATCACCAGCTTTTGCTCCAGTTACTTCTGCCCATTTTGCTAAATCGTCTTGATCGTAAAATTTATCAACGGAAGATTTATAAGAACCATCGTCATTACAACGCGAATATACCATTCCTAAAGCACCAATTTGCGGACGTTTTACCCAATCAATTAATTTGTCAATATCTTTTCTAGTATAACTATTTCCACCAGGAACAGCAATACCAACAACTAATTCAGCATTATTAAAAACGTTAAAATCTTTATGTTGAGCAACATCGTTTAGCTCGCCAAATTCCATTCCGAAACGAATATCTGGTTTGTCATTTCCATATAAACGCATTGCATCATCATAAAGCATTCTTGGGAATTTTTCAACTTCAATCCCATTTACTTCTTTCAATAAATGACGTGTTAACCCTTCAAAAGCATTTAAAATATCTTCCTGCTCAATAAATGCCATTTCGCAGTCTATTTGTGTAAACTCAGGCTGCCTGTCGGCACGTAAATCTTCATCTCTAAAGCATTTTACTATCTGAAAATATTTATCCATACCTCCAACCATAAGCAATTGCTTAAAAGTTTGTGGCGATTGTGGAAGCGCATAAAACTGTCCTTCATTCATACGAGAAGGCACAACAAAATCGCGAGCACCTTCTGGTGTAGACTTAATTAAATAAGGCGTTTCAACCTCTATAAAACCTTCTTTTGATAAATAATTACGAACCTCTTGGGTTACTTTTGCTCTAAAAATTAAACTGTTTTTTACAGGGTTGCGACGAATATCTAAATAACGATATTTCATTCGTAAATCTTCACCACCATCGGTTTTATCTTCTATAGTAAACGGCGGTAACTTTGCTTCATTTAAAATATTTAATTTAGATACTAAAATTTCAATATCGCCTGTAGGTATATTTGGATTTTTTGAAGCCCGCTCTATAACATTTCCTGTAACTTGAATAACAAACTCACGGCCTAAATTTTGAGCCTGTTCAAGCATAGTTTTTGATGTTCTTTCTTCGTCAAAAACTAATTGGGTAATACCGTAGCGGTCGCGTAAATCTACCCATACAATAAACCCTTTATCGCGAGATTTTTGTACCCAACCTGCGAGGGTTACTTCTGTATTTATATTAGAGGCGTTTAATTCGCCACAATTATGACTTCTGTACATGGATGTAAAATTGAAGTGCAAATTTAAAGAAATACAATGGAGTATAGTTTTTTTTGCATATTTTTTTAATATAGAGTTTTGTGTATAGCTATAATGAGCTGTTAAAAGGAGGGTGTGTAAATTTTAAGTTTTTAATATTTTTTGTGTTATTTTTTGAATAAATGTTCAAAAAATTAAGAAATATTTTACGAATAAATTATATGTATGCATAATATTTTTGATTTTTCCATTGTTAAACTCTCATGATATATTTATATTAGCAACAACTAATTCAAAAACTAAAAATTATGAGTAAATTTTTAAACCTTAACTTGATTATGATTTTGATGCTCTTTGGAGCATTTAATTTTTCTGAAGCTCAAGAAGTTTCAGGGGTAGTGTTAGATGATTCATCTCAACCATTACCGGGCGTTTCTGTAATTATTAAAAATTCATCAACAGGAACAACAACTGATTTTGATGGAAAATATTCCTTAAGTGCAAATACGGGTGACATACTTGTGTTTTCATATGTGGGATACGATTCTCAAGAGATAGAAGTTTCTGGCAATGTTTTAAATGTTACGATGCAAGCTGGCGTTGCTTTAGATGAAATTGTTCTTTTAGGTAATAGAGCAAAACCTAGAACTATTTTAGATTCTCCTGTACCAATTGATAATATTGGTGTTGAGGAGCTGACAAGTGGTGGGCAACCAACGATTGAAGCAATGTTAACTTTTAAAGTACCGTCATTCAATGCACAAACTCAAGCAATTTCTGATGCAACTGCACATTATGATCCAGCAGATTTACGTGGGTTAGGACCAAGTAGAACCTTGGTTTTAGTTAATGGTAAACGTAAAAACCAAAGTGCTCAAGTGTACTTAAATAGAACACCGGGTAAAGGTGAAGTTGGCGTTGACTTAAAGAGTATACCAACAGCTGCCATAGAACGTGTGGAGATTTTGCGTGATGGAGCATCAGCACAATACGGATCAGATGCGATTGCAGGAGTAATTAACATGGTGCTTAAAAAAGATGCACAGTTTTCTACATTTAGTGCAAAAACTGGTATTACTTCTGAAGGTGACGGATTTAATTTTGCAACAGATTTTAATACAACTCTTGGTTTTGGAGATGGCGGATTTATAAACCTTACGTTAGGATATTATAACCAAGGGCTAACAAATAGAGCAGGTACTCCCGGAATTGCTGATTTACCAGGAGATGCTAGGCCAAATGAAATAGCTTGGGCACAAAACAACCCAGATTTAGGGATGCATGTTGGTCAGCCAGATCTAGAAAAAGGAGATGTTTTTGTTAATATGTCGCATCCAGTAGGTGAGAATTCAGAGTTTTATTCATTCCATGGATACACATTGCGTACAGGTAAAAGTTTTGCATATTATAGAGCTCCTTATTGGAGAAGAGATGTAGCAGATGCAGGATTTATAACACCTCCTGAGGATTTTCAGGGATATCAGCCAACATTTGAAGCTAGAATTAAGGATCATTTAAATGCAGTTGGATTGAAAATGGATTTAGGTAACGACTGGAATGCTGATGCCAGTATTACGTATGGAAAAAACAGTGTTAGTTATACGGTAAATAATTCGGTAAATAGAGACTACTTAGCACTTAATGGGACATCACCTAGAACTTTTCACCCAGGAGGGTACAGTTTAAGTAATGTGATTGGGAATTTAGATTTTTCAGCTTTATTTTCTGAGATGGTAAGTGCCTCTTTTGGTTTTGAATATAAGGTAGAATATTTTGATGCCAATGAAGGGGACCCATTATCATACTTTGGTGCAGGATCAGATTCTTTTGCTGGAGTTAAACCTAATGAAGCTGGTGAATGGGATAGAAATAACTTCGCTGCTTATGCAGGCTTAGATTTTGATGTGTCTGAAGCTTTATTATTAGGAGTTGCAGGACGTTTTGAAAGTTTTTCTGATGTTGATGATTCTAATTTTTCATGGAAACTTTTTGGGCGCCAAAAACTAGGAGACAAAGGTGCTTTAAGAGCATCTTATAGTACAGGGTTTAGAGCACCAACGTTACATCAACGTCATTTAACCAATAGCCAATTTATTATTGTAGCCAGTTCTCCAGAACCGCTAAAGCAAGGAACTTTAGCAAATGACGATCCAGCAGTTCAAGCTTTAGGAGTTCCTAGTTTGACTTATGAAACGTCTAAAAACTTTGCAGCAGGAATAACCTATAAAATTGATAGAAATTTTTCTGCATCTTTAGATTTTTATAATATTAAAGTAGAAGATCGTATATTGTTTTCTTCTCAAATTGGGTACACTAATGGTGCTCCAGGAGCACCAACAAACCCTGTTGAGACAATTTTAGATAATAGTAATGTAGTTGCAGTTCAAGTATTTATTAATGCGGGTGACACAAAAACAACAGGAGCCGATTTTGTTTTAAATTATAGAAATATAGACATGGGGTCTGGTAAGCTACACGCTAATTTAGCGGCTAACTTTAATAAAACAACTATTTCAGCAATCAATACACCAGCAGCACTAGCAGCCGAAGGATATGATATTTTTGCAAGAATAGAAAAAGGCTTAATTACAAGTGCAAGACCAAAATCTAAAATTATTTTAGGTTTAGACTATGAGTCTGAAAAAGTTAATATAGGTCTTTATAATACTTTGTTTGGTAAAGTTACTATTACATCTCCTAATGGGGCTGCAAACGATCAAGACCTGTCATCTAAAATGGCAACAGACTTAAGCTTAAGTTATAATTTTACTGACAAGTTGAGTATAACAGGTATAGTTAATAACCTTTTTGATGTGTATCCAGATGTAACTTTAGCATCTACAGGAACTGCGCAAGCAGGAAGCAGATTTGTTTACTCATCTGAAGTACAACAATTAGGACAATTAGGAACTAACTTTAGTATTGGTTTAAACTATAAGTTTTAAATTGGGATAAGTCTTAACTTAATATTTTTCAATAACCCAGAGTTTTACTCTGGGTTTTTTTATGTTGCTGTTTTATAGTTAAAGTTATTTATTTAAAGAAGACTTACCGTTGTTGGTCGAAAAATATTTTTTAATAAAACGAAATACCTAATTTTATTAAAAATGAAAATTACTTGTAATGTATTTAACCAAAATTAAGATTAAAGGAATCCTATTATTTTTATTAATTACTTTTTCTGCTCTACAAGCACAGCAAAGAACAGGAAATATTGTTGAATATTTTGGGAAAGAAAAAGTTAATGATATTAAAGAAGGAAAACTGCTGCACGTTTTTAAAACAGGGTTAGCTTTAAAAATTCAGAACTTTAGGTTTAACTCATCATCATTTCCTAAAGACCCTGTTTTTAGTAAGTTTTTAATGCAGTCAGATTATAAGCCTAAAAGCAATGATGTGTTTGACATTGATTTTTTAGGTAACGAATTAAAGTGGAAAGCCATTACTACAGATACAACCAATAGTTTTAATGATAGAAATTTAAGATCGAGTTATGTGTATTTAAGTTATCACTCTAACAATGAAGAAACTGTTCTTTTTGAGGCTTCAGGCCATTCACTTGTTTTAATTAATGGTTTACCACATGAAGGAGACCATTATGATTTTGGATGGAATTTAATTCCGTTAAAACTAAAAAAAGGGCTTAATAAGTTTATATTAAAAGTGGGCCGTTTCCCAAGAATTAGAGCACGACTAATAGCGCCACAAGCAAAAACAGAATTTACAACTAGAGATTTAACATTACCTGATGTTTTAGTTGAAGAAAATAAAACTTATTTAGGAGCGATTCGGGTTATAAATGCTTCTGAGGACTGGATTAAAAATCATGTTATTACATCTAATATTAATGGGGAAGTGGTAACTCAAGAAATCCCTAGTATTCCTCCTTTAAGTGTGCAAAAAGTACCATTTAAAATAGCGTCAGTTATAGATGATGCAAAACTTGGAAATGCAGATTTACAATTAAGTTTGAATAATAAGAAAGGAACGTCAATCGATTCTAAAACAATTCAAATTCAAATAAAATCTAAGCATAAACACCATAAACGTACACTAAAAAGTAATATAGATGGTAGTATTCAATATTACAGTGTAGCACCATCAAGTAATAAAACGTTAAGCGAAGGCGCGTTGTTTTTATCTGTACATGGAGCTTCGGTCGAAGCTGTAAATCAAGCTAATGCTTATAAGAAAAAAGATTGGGGAAATTTAATAGCACCAACAAATCGTCGTCCGTTTGGTTTTGCATGGGAAGATTGGGGGCGTTTAGACGCCTTAGAAGTTTTGGCTGAGGCTAAAAATATATACAAACCTGATAGTAAAAAAATATATTTAACTGGACATTCAATGGGAGGGCATGGTACTTGGTATTTAGGTGCAACGTATCCAGATTATTTTGCTGCTATTGCGCCATGTGCAGGATATCCAGATTTGCTATTATACAGAGATGGTTTTATAAATAGGATGTTAAAAATGCCAGAAGAACAATTAAAGCGTTTTGGGATTACTCCTAAGATACTAGAATTAATGACGACAAAACGGGTTCCTACTGCTATAGAAAATATAATACACAGAGCAGGGACTCCAAGTAGAACTTTGCAACTTATTCGTAATTATTTGCATCATGGCATTTATGTTTTACATGGCGAAGTTGATAATGTGGTACCAACTAGTATTGCTCGTGATATGCGTGAGCGTTTAGGAAAATTTCATTCAGATTTTACATATTATGAATATCCAGATGGCACACACTGGTACGGGAATCATAGTGTAGATTGGGATCCTATTTTCAACTTCTTTAAGCAGAGAACAATTAAAGAAGATAAAGATGTAAAAAACTATGAATTCTTTACAGGCTCGCCAGGGGTTTCTTCCTCATCACATTTTATAACAATTCATCAACAAGAAGTTCCTTTTAACACAAGCTCTTTCAAATTTTCAAAAGAAAATGATTATAAATTGAAAACAGAAAATGTAGCTTTAATTGAGGTAGATTTTTCAACGCTAAATGATTCAAAAAAGACTATTGAAATTGATGATACGCAATTAGAAATTCAAAATGATAAAAAAGTATTTTTTAAGAAAGTAAATAAGAAATGGCAAATCACACCGCCACCTAATTTAAAAGAAAAAGGCCCGCACAGAAATGGTGGTTTTAAGGATGCTTTTAATAACAATGTGGTATTTGTTTATGCTACTAAGGGAAATAAAACTGAAAATGAATGGTATTATAATCGAGCAAGATTTGACGCAGAAACATTTTGGTATCGCGCTAATGGACATATAGAAATTGTAAAAGATGTCAATTTTTCTTTGAAAAAGTATGAAGATAGAAATGTAGTTGTATATGGGAATAAAGATAATAATGCTGCATGGAATTTACTTTTAAAAGAGAGCCCAATACAAGTAAGAAATAATCAGATAAACTTTAATGGAAAACTATTATCAGGAAATCAATGGGGAATGTATTTTATTACGCCTAGAAAAGATAGTAAAAAAGCAAGTGTTGGTATTGTTACCGCTACAGGAGAAAAGGGTATGAAAGCAGCATACATGAATCATTATTTAGTTAACGGAACAACATTTCCTGATGTATTACTCTTTAACGATGAGGTCCTTTTAAATGGGATGCCTGCAGTTAAATGTGCTGGTTTTTTTGGCAATGATTGGTCTGTAGAAACTGGAGATTTTGAGTGGAAATAAATAAGAAACCCCAGATTTTCAATTAAGAAAACCTAGGGTTCTGCTATTAATCGAATTAGTCATCAATTAATCAATTCGTTTATCCATATTAAAAACCTCTTGAGGGATAAGTTCTTCCTTAGTTGCAACTCTACCTTTATAAAGCCACATTTTAAATTTTGTAACTAGGTAGAATAGTATTGGAACTACTATTAATGTTAAGAACGTAGCAATTAACAATCCGTAAATTACTGTCCAAGCTAAAGGGCCCCAGAAAATTACATTATCTCCTCCCATGTATATATGTGGATTAAACTCACTAAATAAAGTAAAGAAGTTTATGTTTAGCCCTGTAGCTAAAGGAATCAATCCTAAAATAGTAGTAATTGCTGTTAATAATACAGGGCGTAAACGCGCTTTTCCTCCTTTTACAATAGCTTCTAATAAATCTGAAGTTTCTAAATATTGATCATCTTCCAAATCATGTTCTACCTTCTTCCTATCAATTAAAAGTTGAGTATAATCCAAGAGCACCACACCGTTATTTACAACAATACCAGCGAGAGAAATAATACCCATCATGGTCATCATAATTACGAAAGAGCTGCCTGTTATTAGGATGCCTCCGAATACGCCAATTAAACTTAAAAAGATAGCTAACATAATAATTGCTGGTTTAGAAACCGAGTTAAATTGGAATATTAAAATAAAGAAAATTAGCCCTAACCCAGCCATAAATGCACCATTCAAAAAATCTTGCTGCTTTTTTTGTTCTTCTATTTGTCCGGTAAAGTCAATTTTAATATTATCTGAAACGTCATTTTCTATAAACTCTATAGTTTCTTTTTCTATTTGGGAAACAATTGCTGCAGCATCAATAAACCCGGGAGCTAATGCAGAATAGACAGTAACAACTCGTTCATTCTGAATGTGTTTAATAGCGCTAAATCCAGAAGTATTGTTTTGCTTAGCTACAGCAGAAACAGGGATTTCTTTAATTTGCCCTGAAGCCATATCTCTAAATGTTATTTTTTGATTGAAAATAGCACTGGTATTGTATCGGTTTTCTTCATTAAAACGGACATAAATATCATAATCTTCACCATCTTCTTTGTAAATACCTGCCTTTGCTCCAAAAATAGCATTACGCAATTGCTGCCCTACTTGACCAGAAGTAACACCTAATTCTCCTGCTTTTTTTCTGTCTACAGCAACTTGCATTGATGGTTTTGATTTATTGACATCAATTTTCAATTCATCAATACCTTGTATGTTTTTAGAGTTGATAAAATCACGCATCTTTTCAGCTGTAGCAATTAATTCGGAATAATTATCACCTTCTAATTCTATATTTATTGGATAGCCAGCTGGCGGGCCAACAGCATCTTTTTCAACCGAAATAGCAACACCTGGATAAATACCTTTTAAATCTTCTTGTACTTTTTTAAGAAGCTCTTGACTATCGGCACCATCTCTAAATTTATATTCGCGCATGGTTGCTGTTATTTTACCACGATGTGGCATTTCGGCAGCAGAGCCACCATCGGTTTGAGGATTTCCTGCACCTTCACCCACTTGTGATACGGCACTTTCTGTCAAGAAATTGAAATCACCGTGCTTATACGCTTCTTCGTTTACAATTTTGTAAACACGCTCTTCGATATCTTTTGTGATAGCATTGGTTTTTTTGATGTCTGTTCCTTCAGGATATTCTACATATACAATAATTTGATTTGGAGTGTTATCTGGAAAAAATTCAACTTTAGTACGTTGGCTGCCCACAGATGCACCAAAGCCCATAAAAGCAATAAATAAAAGAATAACCGTTCCAATTGTTATAAGAGCAGGTTTTCTTCCGCTTAATGCAGCACGAAGAGTCTTTTCATAAAAACGTTCCCAACGAGGTAAGATGTTATTTTGAAACCCATTTGCCCAACCTCTTAAGAATAAACGATATGCCCATAGCATAATAACTGTTACTAACATTAAGGTACCTAAACCTCTATAGCTTCCACCAACTAGCATGATGAAGATGCCAATACCACCAACAATTGCAGATATTTTAATAATGTTTTTTAGAGGCATGTCTTTATCTTCAATAGTCATAAATTGTGATACCATAACTGAGTTAAAGAAGATAGCAACAAACAAAGAAGATCCTAACACTACAGATAGAGTAATTGGAAAATAAATCATGAATTGCCCCATTACACCTGGCCACAACCCTAATGGAACAAATGCTGCTACTGTAGTTAAAGTTGAAATAATAATAGGAAATGCAATCTCACCAATACCTTTTTTGGCAGCTTCAATTCGTGGCATACCTTCGGACATTAGTCTATATACATTTTCGACAACTACAATACCATTATCTACTAGCATTCCTAGGCCCATTATAAGTCCGAAAAGAATCATAGTATTCATCGTATACCCCAACATGTTTAAAATCATCAGAGACATAAACATAGACATTGGTATAGCAAACCCAACAAATAAGGCGTTTTTAAATCCTAAAAAGAACATTAAAACGGTAACAACGAGAATAATACCAAATATGATGTTATTAACTAAATCATCAACTTGCCCAATAGTTTTTGAGGATTGATCGTTAGCCACCGTAATTTTTAAATCAGGTGGAAATACATTAGCAACAGCGTCTTCAATAATTACTTGAATTTGCTCTGCGGCTGCTACCATATTTTTACCAGCACGTTTTTTAACGTCAAGCATTACTACAGGCTCACCAAACTCTCTTGCATAAGTCGTTTTGTCTTCATCTTTAAAAGTAACTACTGCTATATCTTTTAAATATATAGGGTTGTTATTTTCAGATTTAACTACAAAACTTTCTAGTTCGCTTGGTGTATCTATTTCACCAATAATTCTAATGGTACGGCGTTGCCCGCTTGTAATCAAATTACCTGCCGACATCGTCATGTTTTCATTGCTAATCGCAGTAATAATATCATTAAAGCTAACTTGCGCAGCCATCATTTTATAGATGTCTACAGCAACTTCTACTTCTTTTTCTTGAGCGCCTCGAATATCAACTTGCTTTATTTCTTGTAAGCTTTCAATTTCATCTTCAAGATACTCACCATATTCTTTTAGCTTATCAACAGGATAATCTCCAGAAATATTAATATTGAGGATAGGGATTTCCTCAGACATACTTAAATCGAAAATATTAGGCTCAACTTTGGCGCCATTAAACGTAGGCCAATCTTCGCCAGAAGTTTCAGTATCTACCTCGTCTTTTACTTTTTGTTTTGCAGCATCAACAGAGATATTTTCATCAAACTCTACAATAATAATAGAATAGTCTTCTTGAGATGTTGAGGTAATTTCAACAACATTACTTACTGTCTTTAGTTTGTCTTCTATAGGGTCAGTAATTAGTTTTTCAATATCCTCGGCAGTATTACCAGGATACACAGAACTAATATAAATTTTGGTTTCTTTAATTTCTGGGAAACTTTCTCGAGGCATACTAAAATAAGCACCAGCTCCAAGGAAAAGTATTAAGGCAATTAAAACATACATGGTTGTTTTATTATTAATTGCCCATGATGATAAACCAAACTCTTTATCTACTTTCTTTTGTTTTTTATCTTTAGTCATTAGTATTCAGAATTAGTTTGATTATTCAACAACAAGTATTTTTATATCCTGCCCGTCTTTAACACTTCGTGCACCTTCATCAATAATTTCATTACCGTTTTCTAAGCCAGAAAGGACTTCTATGTAATCACCTTGGGTTTTGCCAGTTTCTATAATTACACGTTTTGCTTTAGCCTTGTTTCCAGATTTATCCGTAACTGTATATACATATTGTTGGCCCTCAGCATTTTCAGAAATAATACTTTGAGGAATTAAAATTGCTTTTTCGCTTGTGTAATCGTTTATTTTAAGTTTTGCTGTTAAGTTAGGCTTGATGGTATTCTCTTTATTATCAATTGCAACTTCAACCTTAAAAGTTCTATTTGCAGGATTAATAAAGTTTCCAGCTTGTCTAATCTTTGCATCCATAGATTTGCCAAGAATTGGAAATTCTACTTGAACATCTTTTCCTGGAGTTACGTTAGAAATGTAACGTTCTGGAACATCAGTTTCAATATACATGTCTTTTAGGTTTACAATTCTAAATAATTGTGATTGACCAGGAGCAACAACGCTTCCTTGTTCTGTAATTACATCATCTATAGTTCCAGAAAAAGGAGCACGAACAATTGTTTTTCCAATTTGTTGTTGTAATTGACTAACCGCTTTTTGCTGAGCTTCATAAGTAGATTTTGCTTGTAAATATTGAATTTCACTTCCAATTTTTTGATTCCATAAACGCTCTTGACGCTCAAAAGTAGTTTTTGCCAAATCTGCTTGTATTTGTAATTGAGCAACTTGTTGGCTTAAACCACCATCATCAATTTTAGCCAAAGTTTGACCTTTAGAAACTTTTTGACCTTCTTTTACATACACACGAGTTAAGATTCCGGAGTACTCAGGAAAAATCACCAAATTTTGTTTAGTGCTTACATTTCCTTGAAGCTCGACGTAATGATTAAAAACAGCTTCTTTTGCATCAAAAGTTGTTATTAATGGTACTCTTTCTTGAGGATCTAATTCTTTAATTTTAGCTTCAAGTTGTTTAAGTTGAGAGGCAATAGTTTGTTGCTCGCCATCTAATTGTGTTTTGCGCTTTCTAATTTGTTCTAAGTTATTAGTAGCTATAATATCTTCGACAGATTTCTTATTATCGCCTCCACATGAAGTCAATATAATTGTTACGATTAATAATGAATATATTTTTTTCATTTTATGATTGATATTTTATTAGTTGTTTATAGTGTTTAATACTGTTTCAAGTTCTGCCTTTTTGTTAATAACATCAAGCATGGCTTGTAAGAACTCTTGTTGAGAACTGTACAATTGTGTTTGTGCTTGTCTTAATTCAAAGCTAGTAGCGATACCTTCAAAAAACTTGGTTTGATTTTTTTTCTCTATACGTTCAGCTAAATTTAAATTTTGCTTTTTATTCTGATAATCTTCAATAGCGAATTGATAGTCACTTTTTGCAGATGCCATTTGAAGCTTTATTTTTTGTTCAGTTTCGGTTAAAGTTTCTTTCGCTTTTTCAAGATTTATTTTAGCACGCTGTGTAGATGCGCTTCTTTGACCAGAACTAAAAATAGGAATGTTCATGCTTACACCTAACAATGATGAACCAAACCATTTTTGATTATTTTTTAGAAAATCGAAATTATTATTATTACCAGAATAGCCAGCATTTACAAAACCTCTTAGAGTTGGTAGTGCTTTACTTTTTTCTAGTTTTAAAAGGAGCTCTTTTGATTTTTTATCGTTTTGAGAAATTCTATAGTCAATAGTATTTTCAACATTTTCTTCAGAATTAAGCAATCCTAAAACAATATTTTGAGCAGTTAGGCTTTCTAAATTATCAGCTAGTAATGTATTAGCGTTTAAATCGGCACCTAACGTAATATTTAGCATTTGGTAAGCCAAAGTCTTTAAGCGCGAAGTATTGTTTAAATTACTTTCTACTCCAGAGAGTGTAATTTGTAACTGCTCTACACTTTCTTCGTCTCCTAATCCATTTTCGTAAATTTTAGATGTTTCATTAAGGTTCTTCTTTAAAACTTCAATGTTTCTTTCTAAAATTTTCACACTTTCTTCAGCAAGAAGTACATTTCCGTAAGCATTAATTACAGCCTTTCTAACCTCTAAATTTGTTTTTTCTTTAGCGTTTTTTGATATTTCTAAAAACACTTTTGCAGATTGTAATCCAACAAGATAAGAGCCATCAAAAATTAATTGTTCTAAAGTTACAGTACCATTCATGGTTTGCTTAGTTCCAAAAGTAGCAGGGAATTGATCATTAATTCCAAGACCTAAATCGGCTCTAGCTGCGTCTGATAAAATGGAAGCTGGTAGCAAAGACACTTGTTGCTTTAACCAATTATTGTAATCTATACTTGCATTAATTTGTGGTAACCCAATTGTTGTTGTTTCCCATTTTTGTTTTTCTGCTGCTTCAATATCAAGTGCTGCAATTTTTGATGTTCGATTATTTTCTAAAGCATAATCTATAGCTTCTTGTAATGTGAAACTTTGAGCACTTTCTTGCGAAAATGAGACAAAAGCACATAATAAACTAAAAATTAATATTAGTTTGTTTTTCATTTTAGTGTTTATTTATGATTGATTTGATGTTATAAATTGATTTAATATTTCAAGTCCTTTTGGAGTACAGATTCCACGCAAGTGGTACTCTAAATAATTACTCATTAGCATATTCATTGAAAACTTCTTAAGAGGAAATAAGTCTTTATCTTTTATTGCAAGCATCGAATTAAAATAAATCCTTGCAATAAATTCTACACTAATAGAACCTCTATATAAACCCTGATTTATCCCTCTATTTAAATTATCGGTAACACACGTTTGCATAACCTCAAACTGTTTACTTTTTAAAGTATTAAATATTTTAGGATAATATTTTTGAAGTTGATATTGAGGCGAAGACTTTTCATCTTTTAAATGCTCCATAATAAACTGCTTGATGCTATATATTTCCTCAATAGGATTTTTTTCTAACGAACAAATATGATCTATTCCACAAGAAATAGACTCAAATAGGCTTAGCGTTGTAGCCTCTACTAGCTTTGTTTTATTGTCAAAATGTTGATATATAGTTTTTTTGGAAACACCCAAAGAACTAGCAATATCATCCATTGTCACGCTTTTAAAGCCATAGCTTAAAAACAAATCTGTTGCGCCTAATAAAATTTTATCTCTCATAATCGGGCACAAAACTACGACAGGAAACTTTAAAAACCTAAAAAGTTTCCAAAGTTTTAATAATTTTTTAACATATCCTTTACATTGGAGTTTTTAATTATGATGAATTACTCTATTTTTGTTTGATGCTTTCAATAGAAGAATACCAGGAAGAGTTTGTTGAGTTTTTAAATAATTATTCAACTGTAAAAGAACCTCAAACATTATATAACCCTATTCAATATATCTTAAATTTAGGAGGAAAAAGGTTAAGACCAGTTTTAACGTTAATGACTGCCGATATTTTTAATAACGATTATAAAAAGGCACTAAATGCGGCACTAAGTATAGAAGTATTTCATAATTTTTCTTTAATACATGACGATATTATGGATGATGCTCCTTTGCGTCGCGGACAAAAAACGGTGCATGAGAAGTGGGATGTAAATACAGGTATTCTATCAGGAGATGCTATGTTAATTATGGCTTATCAATTATTTGAAAACTATGAAGCTAATACGTTTCAAGCTTTAGCAAAATTATTTAGTAAAACGGCTTTGGAAGTTTGTGAAGGACAACAGTATGATATTGATTTTGAGACCAGTGACCATGTTACTGTTTATGAATATTTAAAAATGATTGAATACAAAACAGCTGTTTTAGTTGGAGCTGCAATGAAAATGGGAGCCATTGTTGCTGGAGCTTCTATAGAAGATCAAAATAGTATATATGATTTTGGTAAAAATTTAGGAATTGCTTTTCAGTTACAAGACGATTATTTAGATGCTTTTGGTAACCCTAAAACTTTTGGAAAGCAAGTTGGTGGTGATATTATTGAAAATAAAAAAACCTATTTGTATATAAAAGCTCTTGAGTTTTCTGAAGAGGAAAACAAGCTGAAATTGCAACAATTATTTAGTAATAATGTAAATACAACTGATAATAAAGTTGAAGTTGTAAAGCAAATTTTTAAAACGTCAGGCTCTGCCGAAGCCACTAAGAAAGCTATTCAAGATTATACAAATAAGGCGTTTATGGTTTTAAAGTCATTAAATATTTCTGATGATAAAAAAGCAATTTTAAAAGACTTCGGAACAGGCTTAATGAATAGGAATGTATGATGCAGTTACCATCTACTTTTGAAACATTAATTGAAGAAGCAAATCAATTCAATTTATATAATAAATTAATCAAACAACTCAATAAAGATTTTTTATTAGCAAATATTGATTTAGATTTTCATGAAGATGTTTTACCAACAAGTTTAAAGTTACTACTTCACGAAACTATTTATAAGCTTATTCAAGAAAAATTTACCGAGTATCTTAATTTACTTTATATCATTGATGTATCAGAAAAACAAGTAAAAGCATTGGATGGAAATGATACATTAAAGTTATCTGAAGAGGTCTCGTTTTTAATTTTAAAACGTGAGTGGCAAAAAGTATGGTATAAAAACAAATATTAATTAAGACAAATTTATCTTAATTAAAAATATTGTTATACATTTGTATTAAATTAACGACACTATATGTTTTCTAAAGCTTGCGAATACGGTATTAAAGCATCTATTTTTATTGCCATAAATTCTTTTGATGGAAAACGTGTAAGCCCTAAAGAAATAGCTAAAGAAATTGATTCTCCAGAAGCTTTTACAGCAAAAATTTTACAAGCTTTAGTTAAAAATAATGTTATTAATTCTGTTAAAGGTGCATATGGAGGTTTTGAAATTGATAAAAATAAAATATCAACAGTAAAATTAGCTCATATAGTAAACGCCATTGATGGCGATTCTATTTATAGCGGATGTGGTTTAGGTTTACATAAATGTGATGAAGCTCACCCATGTCCTGTGCACGATAAATTTAAAGCTATAAGAGAAGGTTTAAAGCAAATGCTAGAAGATACAAGTTTAGAAGAATTGGCACTAAATATTAAATCGGGAGCATCGTTTTTAAGGATTTAAAAAAATTTGAATATAAATAGGATAAAAACATCCGAAATAAATAATTATTATGGAAACACTACGAAAAGATTCACAAAAACAAATCGGACAATTTGTAGCCGAAGATTATAGAACTGCAGCCGTTTTTTCAAAATATAAAATAGATTTTTGTTGCAATGGTAACAGATCAATCGATGAAGCTTGCGAAAAAAAAGGAATAGACAGCAATGTGTTATTAGATGAACTTAGCCGTGTTTTAAATGAAAAAGGAGGTGAGTCTATAGATTATAAATCGTGGCCATTAGATTTGTTAATTGATTATATTGAAAAAAAACATCATCGCTATGTAGAAGAAAGAATTCCAGTGTTGAAACAGTTTTTAGATAAATTATGTCGTGTTCATGGTGAGCGTCATCCAGAATTATTTAAAATAAATGAATTATTTACTGCCTCGGCAGGTGAATTAGCGTCACATATGAAGAAGGAAGAACTTATATTGTTCCCTTTTGTAAAAAAGATGGTAAAAGCTAAGTTGCAACAGGGCGCTATTCAATCTCCACAGTTTATAACGGTAGAAAATCCAATTGAAATGATGATGCATGAACATGATAATGAAGGGGAACGTTTCAGACAAATAGCTGAGCTTACAAATAATTATACTCTTCCAGCAGATGCCTGCAATACATATGGGGTAACATTTGCGATGTTAGAAGAATTTGAAAAAGATTTACATTTACATATTCACTTAGAAAACAATATTTTATTCCCTCAAGCTATAGAGTTAGAACAACAATTTGGTTAATAGCAAATTCAATTTAGAGCGGTAATATTTAATCGGAAAATCCCAAGAAGTAAAACGAATTGCTTTTTGGGATTTTTAATGAAATTAAAAAATGAACTCTATCTAAAATATAAAGGATACATTCATATAAAAATTACGTCCTTGTCTTGGTATATTATTCCAATCTGCGTAGGTTGAATAATTCGCATCTAAAATATTTTCAACACCATATTTTAAAATCCATTTTTTGGTATTAGTATAGAAAATATTTCCAAAATTAAAGTTTAAAACACCATACGCTGGTGTTTCGTCTTCACCATAAAAACTACTATAATTACTTTGGTTTCCATTACCTTCTAATTGAATTGCTGCATTAAACTTTGCAGTGCTATAACTAAATTCTGCTAAATATGATATAGGTTTTATAAGAGGTAGATTTTTATTGTTACTACTTGTTCCGTAATTATAACCAAGGGTCCCGTTAATTGAAAATGATTTTGATAATTTATATGATGTATTTAAATACACATCAAAAATAGAAGCGTTTGATAAAGCTTTATAAATTCTAACACCATTTGCGCCAATAGTCATAGGGCTTAACGATGCATCAATATCTCCAATAATATAATCCATAATATGAAAATAAGAGGCTTCAACTCCTATGTGAAATTTACTATTATGAAAATTTGCTTTTACATTTACTTCAATTGCTTTTTCGTTTTTTAGGGTTGGGTTTCCTATGTAATCATACCTATCAAAACTATTAAAGAGGAAAAATCCATAACCTTCACTAACAGAAGGGGCTCTTTCTCCATAACCAATACCAAAACTAATATCGTAGTTTTTCTTTTTAAATGTATAATTTGAAGCTATGCTAGTTAAAAACCTACTCTTAGTATCATTAATTTCAGGATAAAAAATTTGAAGACTTTCTAGCCCAACATCTTTAGAAATTTTATTGCTATGGAAACCAACTCTAATGGAAGTAGAAAGCGTTTCATTATCATTTAAAGAGAAATCATCTTTTGCAAAAACCCCTGTATAAAGTGTTCTTATATCAGGCCATGTGTACATAAACATGGCAGGTTGATTAGAGTCGTTTGGGTACATAGTCATTTCTGCTAACGAACGATTGTAAAACCCATTTAAATTTAACACTAACTTATGTTTATTAATGTTTGTTGTAGCTTTACTATAAAACCCATAAGTATCACTCCACCCAGGCATATCCATACGAATTGGTACATCTGGACGTTTAGAATCGTCCATGACATGAGTAATGGTATTAAAGTAAAGTTTAGTTTCTAAGGTTTTTATAAATGTTGAATCGTTGCTGTAATTATGAGTAACAGATGTAATTAAAGCTTCGGCAAGTGAAACATCCATTGGTAATGAAGGATAACCAACATCGGTAGCTTTATCGTAAATTACATTTGCATCAATGGATTGGTTTTCGTTTATTTTAAAACCTGTTTGTAATGATATGTTGTATTTTTGAAATTGAGAATACAATATTTCTTGACTGTTTCCAGCCTCATAATTATCAGATTTTCTAAGAATACCATCAGCATTAATATAAAAATTGCTACTAGAATATTCCATATCTAAACCTCCAGTTCTATAGTTAGCATTGGTTTCGTAACCTAAATCTATACTCGTTTTTAAGCCAGATTCAAAATATTTGCTTGCTGGTAGTTTTAAATCTAATCCACCACCAACGCAATGTCCGTTTTCCGTACCTGTTTGACCAGAACCAACACTTACTTTTTCTAAATTAGAAACATCTACATAGGATGTAATAGGATCCATTTTATCAGTACAGGCACCAAAAATTTGCATACCATCAATAGTTACGTTTAATCGATCGCTATTCATGTTATTTATTGTTGGTTCCCAAGCATAATTACCACGTTTTATCATGGTAACTTTATTTGCCTTCTCTAAATATTCATCTATACTAGATAAGGTTTTTTCTTGTCTATAGTTGCTAAGTTTGCGTCGCCCTAAAACAATAACTTCGTCTAATTTAGTTGTGTCTTTTTTAACGGCACCATCTTCTTGAGCAAATGTAAATCCGCTGAAAAGAAAAATAATGCTGTATTTGATAAACTTTTTCATGTTTTTTTAGTGCTTTTAAACAGACGCATTATAATTTACAATGCGCCTGATTTTTAACAAACCTTTAGAATTCTAGCTCTAAATACAATGAACTTTTGGTATGATCTTCGGTTACATCTTCGCCCTTCAAAACCTCACTGTGATCGTTAATTAATTTTAAATTAAGTACCCAGTAACCTGTCATTGTTAAAGATAAATTGCCGTGATACATATGGTCTTCAGCATTATAACTTAAATCGGTATTGTTAGGAGAACTGTGATTACCCATTCCTGGCATTCTTGGATCGAGTGTAATGGTATAATCTTCAACCACAGGAAAAGTCATCATGTTCTTCATTTTAAAAAGACCAACCTTAAGATCGTTAATTGCAATTTTTGGCTCATTAGGTTCAATTAAAGCAATAATGTATCGGCTATCATCACTCCCCATAAAACTGGTTGTATTTTGTTTTTCAGACTGCAAAACCACTATATCACTTGATGCTGTATAATCTGTTCCATCAATAGTGTAATTTACAGTTAAAGACCAACCAGAACCATCTGTATTTGTCATTTGATAAATAACAAACCCTTCATAAACAGTTTCTTTACCTACTGATTTTGTAACTTCAGATTTAGGGCAAGAGTGTTGCATTGATGGCATTTGCATCATTGGTATCCAAGAAATGGAAGCGTTTTTTATATAACTACTTGATGCTTTTTCTTTTATTCTAATACTTACATTATTATACCCTGTTCTAAAATCTCCAGTAGTATTAAACAACTCGATGGTATGCGTTGTGTTAGTAATATCTTGAACTTTTATAAGGCCTTCAATTTCATTTATTATTGGAGCTTCATTGTCATCTGTTGAACATGATATGGTGAATAATATAATAAGTAGAATAGGTAATATATATCTAAATTTCATCTGTTTTATGTTTTACTTGTCAGATATAACATCCATAATAATCATTGCATTATGCGACTAAATTTTTAGTCATGGATGTTTTATTTTTGTTAGTTTTTTATTTAAAATATGTCTGAAAACTTCCTACTCCCTTAAATAAATAAGCAAGGCATAGAAGTAAAATCTAAGTGATTTTATAAATCGAAAAAACTAACTAAAATTTGGTGGAGGCGTATCTATATCCAGATACATTTTGTTGATTTTTGGAGTTTTAAAAGTTGTATTTTGCTTCAAGGTATTCAAAGAAATAAATGCACTTTCAACTTTGCTTATTGTTGATAAACAAAACGCATCTAGCGTCATACGTTTGCTTTCTTGTATAGGATCAGGGTTATTAGAATCTGAATTATTTTCAGAAAGTTCTTTACGTAATTGACATTTACCATTACATCCTTTCTGTTCTTCTTTTTGAATACACAAAGTCTTAGCAATAAAGTCTTGGTTAACAATAAAATCACCTATAATAACAAGTGTATTTATATTATGGGCAAATAATATAAGTACTAGAATATATACTGTTATTTTACGTGTTATTGTTGATAACATGCAACAAATCTAGATAAAATTATAGAGATAAAATATGATTAAAGTCATTAATAATTTACGGTTTTAAAAATCTTTCTTTTTTGATTTAAATACAATTCTAAGAACGGGCAAAATTACCCAAACAGTTAACATTATAAAGGATATAATTAACCCGAAACTAGTGCCGAAAAATTGTTTAAAAACGGCTCCTGTATAGCCTAATAAAGCTGAAATATCTAATTTCAATAGAATAAGTGTTCTTGATAAATCTATAGGATTTAGCATGGTTCCTATTAGTGATAATTTATCCAATGGATAATCTTCAAATAGGATTAAGGTCATTAAAAAAATACCATCATAAATTATAGCTAAAAACAACCATAATAAAATAGCGTAGCCAAATCCTTTAATTTTATTTTCGTTAGATAATGCTATATTAAAGGCTAAGGCTGTAAATATTAAAGTTAAAAAAGTACCTGTAATTAATAACAAAGAAAAATCCCAAATGGCATTGCTTTTAAGCAAACCATAAAACACAAATGGAATGCCTAAACCAAGAATAAGACTCATTGATAATGATAATGCTACGCCTAAATATTGACCCAAAAATATAGAAGATCGTTTTAATGGTTGCGCTAATAATAACTCTGTAAATTCTTTAGAATTATAATAGTACATAACTCCAAAAATTGTTCCAATTAAAGGCACTAAAACGATAATGACATTCATTAAAGTAATCACTGCTTTTGATAGGTCGTTATTTAAAAATAAAAGTACAATACCTAACAATAAATAAAAAGCAAAATACACGTAACTCCAGCGACTACGCATTAAATCAAAAAAACTATATTTTAATATTTTAAGCATGATTATCGGTTAATATAGACGCAATCGCATGTTCAAAATCGGGTTGACTGGTCTTAGTTTTTAATTCTGAAATTGAGCCTCTAAAATAAATTTTGCCTTCAAGTATAAATACTATTTCATCTGAGACTTCTTCAACAAAGCTCATAATGTGAGATGTAATAAGAATTGTTTTTCCTTTAGCTTTTTCATCTTGAATAAGCTCTTTTAACCTTATCAAAGAAATTGGATCTAATCCTGTTGTAGGTTCGTCTAATATAATTAATGGACTATCAAACATAAAGGTTAATAAAATATTTACTTTCTGCTTGGTACCACCAGATAGGTTTCCTAATTTTTTATCTAAAAAGGGTTGTATTTTAAACAGTTCTATTAAGCGTTCATCTTCATTAGTGTTTTTACGTAAATCTTTTATCATGCGTATTAACTCTTTGACTTTTAGATTGCTGGGGAAATTGGCTATTTGAGGCAGATAATCAATTTTATGCCTGTAATCAGAGTTTTTGCTAATGTTTTCTCCCAAAACAGAAATATCTCCTTTATTTGGTATAACCATTCCTAAAATAGATTTAATAAGCGTTGTTTTACCTGAGCCATTTGGTCCAAGTATGGCAAATATTCCGCCACCTTTAATGCTTAAATCTATACCTTTAAGTACTTCGTTTTTACCAAATCTTTTATATAGATTTTGAATACTTACCATGAAACTTTCTTTATTAATGGATTATTATCTAATAAATTATCTGGAGTAAAAACCGGAGATATTTTTTCTGAAAAATCTATAATATCTATAAACATACTGCGTAATAAGATGATAGTTTCTGGAGTGCGATTCACAATGTATGAAAAGAGCTTAACAGGCCTGTACGGCACATCACCGATGCCATTTTTATCAAGATCGTAACCCGTATAATTGCTCCAATAATTTCTATCAAAAACATTATCATTAACCTTGCTATTATAGGCAATGTCAAAAGAATTATATAGAAAATTGTTTTCTAAAAAACGATTGGTATAGCATGCTCCACGTACTTTAATTGCCCAACCATTGTTTTTAAAATTATTGTGTTTGTAGGTTATTCTGTTTGAACCTTCAATGTTAATGCCTATGGTGTTTTCTTCAAACGTGTTACCAATAATTTCTGCATCATTAATTTCTTTTAAAAGCATTCCATATGAAGCCGTACCCCAATTTTCTCTAAATGTATTGTTAAGCATTTTTATTTTCTTTGAAAACATTACTGCTACACCAGCGCCATTGTTTTCGAAGGTATTATCTTGATATAAATCATCGTTGGAAAACATAAAATGTAATCCATATCTCAAGTTTTCAGCACTTACATTATTTTTAATGATACAATCATCTGAAAACTCTAAATAAATACCATCGCGTACATGCTCAACATAGTTATGCTCAATTTCAATATGATTACTATACCATAATTGTATACCATTTCCAGAATTATATTCCTCAACAGCATCACCAATTATTTTGTTGTGATAGACTTTACCATAACTAGATTTTTCAATATAAATACCAAAAAACAGTTTTTCTAACACAACATTCTGAATAACAAAATTTTTGCTTTTTCTAACACGGATTGCTGCGTAATCTTCTGTATAACTTGTGCCTACATTAATAACAAATAGGCCATCTAATAAAACATCGTCAGAAATTATAGTAATGACCTCTCCTTTTAATTCACCATCAATAACTGGATAATCCTCCCCAATGATTGCTATAGGTTTGTCTATGATTATATTGTACTCTTTGTAAGTTCCTTTTTTTAACCGAATAGTGTCATAATCTTTTGCAATAGTTAAAGCTTCTTTAATTGACTTCACTGAACAACTTTTACAAACTTCAACAGTTTGAGATACACTTGAAGAGGTTATTAAAAATATACTTACAAAAACTAATAGCTTATTCATGGTATTAGTTTTTAAAATGAGCTAAAAGTTCATCCCAAGTATATAGTGTTCCGCTTTTTTTGGCTTTAACTTTCTCAGCTTCAACTTTTTCTTTAAATGCTGATAAGTAAGCACCCATTGGGCTTGGAATGTTTTTGCTGATTAAAAAAATTGCTTGTTTAGAATCTATAAGGGCTTCAGGTTCTGAGTAGTTATTAGACAGGTAAAGTGCTATTTGAGTTGTATCAAATTCATCCATAAAATTGATCATACATTCTGTAGCATCAAATTTATAGACCTTTCCTTTTTTTGTAATTACCTCTGCAGCATGGAGTTTATCTACAATAGTCATTTTACAAAAATGGCAACCATCATTACCATAGTCAATTTTTTTAGGAGATATACTGCAACTAAAAAGCAGTATGAGTAAGCCTAATAAGGTATAATGTTTTAGTGTTTTCATGATTTTTTAGTGTTTTAATGTGTTTTTCTACATAACCTCAAGTTTTCTTACCATTCTTTTTTCCAATAAAATATGCAAATAATGATGCGGCGATACCAAGACCTAAAAAGAATGCTCCCAATCTTGGATATGAGTGAGCCTTGAAGTTTAAAATATCTTTACTTCCAAATAATGGGGGCTGAAAACCCATTACCGTACCATCTGGATTAGTAAATTTCATAATGGCTTTTGGATCTAGATTATGACCATAATCATGCTCCCATAGATAGAAATCGTATAACCCTGCAGCGCTTAAAACAACCATTAACATAAACCAGCCTAAAAACCATTTATAATTACCTTTAAAAGCTATTAAAAGCCCTAATATTGAAGTAACTATAATTCCGATGGGAAATATTTTAAATTCCGGAATGGCCTCAGGAATATATTTCATACCAACATAATGATTCATTAAATTGATGTTTTTTATATCATGCGGATGTACATCTGAAAAATCATTGATATGTATGTTCATGGCTAACGGAGTTGGATATTGTGGAGCTTCTAATGTTATTCTCCATAAAGGAAATAGAAATAATCCTAATGGCAATAAAGCCGCTATTAGCATGATAATGTTAGACTTTTTCATCTTAAAATATTTTAATGGTTTAAGATTCTATTTTTGTAGAAAGATTAGTGTTTTAAAAAGAAAGGCGAGAGCGAAAAGAGGGCCCTCGCCTTTTATAGGAAAATAAACACTAAAACAAAATTTCCCTAATTTGTTTTATTCTATATCTTCTCCCAATGACCATTTTAATGGTGTGCTAGAATTTGCAGGTGATACGCGTACGTACCCTTGCATTTCTTGATGTAATGCTGAGCAGAAATCTGTACAATAGAATGGCCATACGCCAACTTCTTTTGGTTCCCAAAGGAATGTTTCTGTTTGTCCTGGCATAATAAGTAATTCAGAAGTATTAGCTCCAATCATACTTATCCCATGAGGCACATCATAATCTTGTTCTAGGTTAGTAACATGGAAATATACTTTATCGCCAACTTTTATACCTTCAATGTTATCTGGTGAAAAGTGGCTACGTATAGTGGTCATATAAATATGCACTGTTTTGCCATCTCGAACAACTTTAGTGTCAGCTTCATTTAAAGCAGCATACGGGTGTTTGTTTTCCTCTAATTTAAATAGTTTTTTAGACCTAGGCTTTATTAAATCCGCAGGGCAACCAGCAGCATAATGTGGCTCGCCAATTGTTGGAAAGTCTAATAATAATTCCATTTTATCACCCGAAATATCATAAAGTTGGGCTGATTGCGTTACTTCGGGACCAGTTGGTAAATAGCGGTCTTTAGTAATTTTATTCATAGCGACTACATACTTCCCAAATGGTTTTTGTGAATTACCCCCTGGAATCATTAAGTGACCTACAGAATAATAACATGGTTGTCTGTCTACAACCTCCCAAGTACCTAGTTTCCATTTTACAACTTCTGAAGAAATAAAGAATGTAGTATAGGCATTTCCTTTACCATCAAACTCAGTGTGTAAAGGACCTAACCCTGGTTGTTCAACAACTCCTGCTAAAACGTCTTCGAAGTTTATAATTGGAATACCATAAGCATCACCAGCAAATTTTTTATTCTCTATTGCATCTATCATTTTAGTAAATGAGTGTACTGTTAAATTTGCTGAAAGTTTACCATTACCAACAATGTATTCTCCTGACGGATCTACATCACAACCATGTGGTGATTTTGGTGTTGGTAAAAAATAAACAGCACCTGGAACATCTAAAGGGTTAACGGTTAGTACTTCTTTTTTCATTGTTGAAGTTGCTGAATGTGTCGCTTCATCGTAAACATTGTGTGCATATTTTGCAGGCATCATAGTTCCTCCGCCATTGTTTACATATTCTTCTATTTTCTTCCAATTAACTGCAGCAATAAAATCTTTATCGTTTTGAGAAGCATTTACTTCCATTAAGGTGCTTGCTTCTTCAGTGTTGTAGGTAGTAAAGAAAAACCAGCCATGAGACTTTCCACGTCCTGGATGTGATAAATCATAGTCGAAACCAGGCATGATTAATTGGAATTTAATATCCATATGTCCATGTTCTGGATCTATTGAGATAAAAGATAATGAGCCTTTAAAATTACCTTTATAATCTTTTATCGGCATATCTCTTTGTGGAATTGGAACAGAAAAACGTGTTCCAGCCACAACATACTCTGAGTTTTCGGTTACAAATGATGAACTGTGGTTTCCAGCACTATTTGGAATTTCGATAATTTCGGTAGTTTCAAAAGTTGATAAATCTATTTTTGCAATACGTGGCGTATTATTACCATTAATGAATATCCAACGACCATCTATTTCACCATTAGTTTGAGAAATGTCTGGGTGATGAGAATCATCCCATGGCACAAAACCATGAGACGTATTTAACATAGGCTTAGTTTCTTCATTATATCCGTAAGCTTTTTCAGCATCTTGTGAAAAAACAGGGATAACTTTAAATAAACGTCCTGAAGGTAATCCATAAACAGAAAGTTGTCCGCTAAACCCTCCAGAAATAAAGGCATAAAACTCATCGTGCTCACCAGGAGCAACATATACTTTTTCTGCCACGTTTCCAGCTAAAGCACCAGACTTGCTGTCTGATTTTGATGTATTATTACAACTTGTAAATGCTATAAATACACTTAAAATTGCAATAGTTGATTTAATAATATTTTTCATTGTTTATATAAGTTTTGATTAGTTTTTTATTCAGATGGTGGTAATAATACTTTATCAATAACATGTACAATACCATTTCCAGCCTTTACACTGGCAATAATATTAGCCCCACCAATAATAGGCTTGCCGTCTTTTACTTCAACCTGAACATATTGATTATTTGCCTGTCCTAATTTTTTTAGTTTTGTTAATATGGTTTCATTTAAATTACCAGGTGTAACATGGTATTTCAAAATATTAGCTAATACCGCTTTGTTTTCTGGTTTAACTAAATTCTCTACTGTACCTTCTGGCAAGGCATTAAAAGCTGCATCTGTTGGTGCAAAAACGGTTAATGGACCAACGTTTACAAGAGCATTTTCAACTTGTGCAGCTTGAACGGCAGCAACCAATGTTTTATGATCTGGAGATCCTATTGCAATTTGTAAGCAGTTTGGAGTACCTTCATCATCTTGAATAAAAGCTTGACCAGTTTTTTCAACTGATGCATTTTCAGTATTTTCTACTGTAGAGGTCGTTGAGGCTTTTTTATTTTCATTTTTGCATGAAAAAGCTAATGCTAAAAATGCAAAAACAAAAAATAGTTGTTTAATTAGTTTCATATATAGTCTATTATTTTAGCGTTCTAAAGTATTCTAATACAGCTCTGGCATCTTCTTCGGATAAGTTTTGATTTGCCATTGGAGAACCATTAAATTCAATTAATAATTCTTTAGCTAAAGGATCTTTTTGAGTCATTTCATCAGGATTTAAAATCATATTCATTACCCATTCAGGTGTTCTACGATCTAAAATATTTTTTGGAGAAGGGCCAATGAATTTTTTATCTGACCTGTGACAAGCAGTACACATTTTTTTAAATACGTCTGCCCCATGAGTTACCATTTTTGGGTCTATCTCTGCATCTAATTTTAATGATTTGATTGGGCCAATACCTTTGTTAGATAAATCTATTTTTTTAGATGCTAGAACTTTTTCAGGTTTTGGTGCTGCTGTTTGTTCAGTTGGCGCTTTTTTTTGATAAGAGAACCCTTCTTTTTTCTTTTCTTCTTTGCCTCCACAACTTATAAGAAGGGTTACAAATATTGCTGTTAATAGATTTAGTGTTGTTTTCATAAATAACTTTGTTTAAGTCACAAAATTATAATCAAACAAAGAGATAAAATATGATATTTATCATATTTAAGATAAAATTGTCTTAATTTAAATTTGAGCAAGATTTGCCTAGCTTTTTAGTAGAACAAAAACCTAGCAAGTATTTAATCCAGTAGAATTGAATTTACATAAAATAAGATAAAGATATAATCAAGAAACTATAGAAAACCTTAGTTGTTTAGGTACGCAATTAGAAACAATACACTTCAGCTAGAGCTGCAAATCGATCTCCATCATATGATGATTTAGCTTCTATTCTAAAATATCTAAAAGAAGCTTGATTGTCTAATCGAATATTTTGTACGGTATTTACATTTTGCAATGTATAATTACCCAAGCTTGACCAAGTTGTATTATCATCACTTATAAAAATTTCAATGTCTTTTATGGCTCTAGATAATGTTTTTCTTTGCGTAAAGGCAAAACCTTCAGCTGTTATTGTTTCACCCGTATCAATCGCAATTGAGTGAGGATAGTTAGCACTAGCACAAGAGCCATTCCAGCATGAATGCCAATAAGTTTCATCATTATTATCTAAAATAGCCGAAGCTAGTCCAGTATTTTCTTGTCCGCTATTTTCTTCAGAACTAAAAGATTCTATAACCCATTTAGATTTATTGAAATAGTCTTTTTCTCCAAAATCGATTACAGGTGCACCATTAACAAATTTATAAGCATAAGAAATTCGCGTAATATCTCCTGATGTGTGATTTAATAATAGCCTCAAAACATATTCTGTGTTCTCTTTTTTATGAAGCTCACTTATTGGCATACTAATGCTGAATGTATTGTCTGCCTCTAGCTTTGTAGCCCATGTTACTGCATCATAATCGGCATTGTCATCAGCAGGGTCATTGTAAATACTTATACTGTTAACAGTGACGTCTGTTTCAACAGTACCTGAAATTTTTATGTTATTGCTTTCAAAAGAAGCCTGTAGGTTTTTAATACTTGCAGTTGCTCCAGTATAAAATATATCGTTGGAATTATTAAAAACTTGGTTGTTGTTTAAAATAGAACAACTAGCTTCTGATAAAAAAGTAGGTGAGCTCCCATAGGTATAATTCCCGGCGCCCATTAAGCAAGTGCCCTTATTTGAATTTGAAAGATCTGACACTTTTTCTTTGTTGTGTGGTAAGTTTAACCCATGTCCTAATTCGTGCAACAATCCGCCAATGTAAGTTGTAGCTCTTGTTCCTAAACTAGTGCCAGTTCCAAGGTGTTTAATATCCATGTCATCAAAGTCTGATGCAAAACACCATTTTCCTAACCCGTAGTAAGGTACATCTGATGTAGTAGGATCACTTACAGGTGATAAAACTAAATAATGATCGCTATTTTTTTCATCAGGATTTGCGTTATAATAGGCTTCTATTTCTGTAATCATTTTATTTCCTCCGCCCTCATATGGGTAGTTAGAAGCACTGAGTTCCCCATCAATGTAGGTTATTTTGATACGTTTTTTTTGGGTGTCAACAAGTAAATTAAAAGTTTTGTTTCCAAAACCATAATCGTTCATATTCTTTTTATAAAATTCTTGACCTTGCAATAGAATTTCACTAAGCCTTCTATGTGAATCTTTTCGATTTTTTGAACCCTTGGGAACAAAATATATAATGTTCAAATTATATTTAGCCGATGATGTATAATTAAATGTTTCTTCGGTTTCTTCTTTTGGAGTTGAGTTATCTTCATTATCTAACCCATTATCACTTTTAGAACAGTTGTAAAAAAAAGTAAGTGTAATAATGCTTATTACAGTAAAAAAATAGTGTTTCATTTTTTAAATAGGTTTTGTAATTATCTTTTCAAATATATGTAGTAGTAAGGGTATAATTCTGTCAAAAAAGTGCAGATTTTAGTTAATTACTAAAAGCTGCAGAATCTATTTTGTTTAGTTTTAAAAAACCTTCAATGTCATCAGAGATTAAAGCTTTGTTTTTAAAATCTTTAGGTGTTTTATTGAACTGATTTTTAAAGCTTTTTGAAAAATATTTCGGATCGTTAAAACCTACCATATATGCAGTTTCTGATATAGTATACCCGTATTTGGTAATCAAAATTGCAGCTTTTTTAAGGCGCAATAACCTAACAAAATCAACAATGCTTTGTCCTGTTAATGCCATACATTTTCTATACAAACTAGAGTAGCTTAAGTTAAGCGCATCAGCTAATTCTTCCATTTTAAAATTAGGATCATCTAGCCTTAAATTTATATAAGACATCATGTTTTCTAGAAAAATCTCATCATGAGTTTTTTGCTGTGTTACTTCTGGGTGGCTAATAACCTCTTTTCTGTATTTAGAAATAATGTGCTCTTTAGAAACCATTATGTTTTTAACTTTTAACAATAGTTCTTTAGTGTTAAAAGGTTTGTTTATGTACTCTATAGCACCAGATTTAAGCCCATGAATTTTAGAGCTAGTTGAGTTTTTTGCAGTAAGTAAAATAATTGGAATATGCTTTGTTAATTGATTAATTTGAAGTTTACGACACATCTCTATACCATCAACTTTCGGCATCATAATATCGCTTAAAATAAGATCGGGGTAGTTGTTTTTTGCATACAGATATCCTTCTTCTCCATTCTCTGCTAATAAAATATTGTATTTGTCAATTAAAAGCTCTTTTAAAAAGTTTTGTAAGTCATAATTATCTTCTACTATAAGAATGGTTTTTTTAGAGATATCTAAATCGTTTTGATCAATGGTTTCAATATTATCAGGAGTTGAAATGGCCTCAGAGTCATTGCTGTCGCTAGTTACAATTCTTTCATTCTCATCATAATCGCTTTCTCTAATTGGTAATGTTATAGTGAATGTAGTACCCTCTGATGCTTTTGAACTAACCTCAATTTCTCCTTTATGTAAATCCACTAAATCTTTCGTAAGCGCTAACCCAATTCCAGATCCTTTATTTTTCTTACCAATTTTAGATTGATAGAATAACTCGAAAATAGTTTCTAGTTCGTTTTTTGGAATTCCAGGGCCAGAATCTGTTACCGATAATTTGATACTTCTCTTTGAATTGAGAGGTATAACATTTAATTGAACATTACCTTCTTTAGGGGTAAATTTAAAAGCGTTAGAAAGAAGATTATACACTATATGTTCTAACTTTTCTTTATCATACCAAGCTTCTGATAAGTTTTTCGGGCAGTTAATAGCAAAGTCGATTTGTTTTTTTCTTGCTAACTCTTTAAAAGATAAAGCAATATTTTCGACATCTTGGTGTAAATTATTTTTAGTAATAATTAATCGCAATTTGTCTAGTTCTTTATTTCTAACCAATGTTAATTCTCGAGCAATTTTAGAAAGACGTTTTGTGTTTTGAGAAATAATATTTAAACGTTGCTTTAATAGTAGGTTTCCGTTTTGTTCAGCACGTTTAAGCATATCATCAATAGGTCCCAAAATTAAAGTAATAGGTGTTTGAATTTCATGAGACATTTTAGCGAAGAAATTCATTTTTGCTTTATGAATTTCATTTTCCTTTTTATGACTTACTTTTTCTAGAAACAATTTTTTTCTTAACCCATACCAACGACGTATACCATAAATAATAAGACCAATAATTAATAAGTAAACTATGTGCGCAATGGGTTTATTCCACAAAGGCTGTTCAATTTTAATTTCTATACGTTTTACTGGAATATCCCAAACATTTTTTTTAGTACTTGCCTTTACTTCAAAAGTATAATTACCAGATGGAATATTGGTATAGCTAGCAATACGTTCAGGGCTTGTAATCCAGTCTTTGTCAAAGCCTTTTAAACGGTATGCGTAATAATATTTAGGGCTAAGTAAATTGTCTATAGCTGAGAATCTGAATGAAAAAGAAGATTGATTATAATCTAAACTTAATGTTTTTACATTGTGTATGCCTGAAGTAACTTGTGATGCTATTAAAGAATCTGCAGGCTGGTTTAATACTTTAATGGTGTTTATAAACAACTTAGCATTTGAAGGGTTCTTTTCTAGTTTTTTCGGATCGAAATAATTTAAACCTTTTATGCCTCCAAAGTATATAATTCCATTTTCATCCTTATAAGCACTTCTAGATAAAAACATGTTGTCTTGAAGTCCATCAGATGTATAATATGTTTTTAAAGTTTTATTTTTAACGTTTAAATGATTTATTCCGTTACTAGAACTTAACCAATAATTATCATCATTTTCTTTTATAATAGTAGCAAATGTTTTTCCGTTAATGTCTTCTATATAATTTAGGTCACTGTAAGTTTTAGTTTTTGTATTGAATTTTAATATTTCCCAATTACTATTAGTTAACCATAGCTCATTTAATGAAACAGGGCACAAGTTTCTGGCCGCATAAATTTCATTTTCATCTATTTTATTTGAAAAAGGGTAATTAGTAAATGATGACAAATTGAGGCTTTGTTGGTTTTCATTAAATTCAAATAATCCACCTTGATATATACCTAACCACAAAGTCCCATTAGCATCTTCCGATATACTTTCCATAATAAAACCTTTTAACCCATTTGAGTTATTATCAAAAGAAGCTAAAAGCGATAAATCTGGATTATATATACTTAATGAAACATTTGAACCTACCCAGATTCTATCTTTAGAATCTGTAAAAACGGTCCTAACGTCTGTGCCTTCTTGCTCCTTTGAATTAGTGATATTAATTTTTTTAAAGGTATTTTTTTTAGAGTTGTAATGCCATAAACCATTTCTGTATGTTCCAAACCAAATATTAGACTTACTATCTTCGGTTATAGATTGTACATAAAAACCTTTGTTTAAATTAATGTTATTAAAATATTGAGTTTCATTGGAAGTACCATCATTGTTATAAGTAATTTTTGTTAAGCCAGACCCATCGGTTCCAGCCCATAAAGCACCATTACTACTTTTGTAAATGCTTAGTATGCGAAGAGGAGCATTGTTCTCAGAACCCTGATGATACCCTATATTACTGTTGGAATTTGGGATGATATTAAGATTACCATTCTTTGTAGAAATCCATAAGTTTTTATGGTTATCTTCACTAATGTACATGATGGTATTACTATTAATAGAAGACTCATTGGATACCTGCCTAGTATACAAGTCTATTATACCAGTATTAATATTTACTTTATATAAACCACCCCCATCCGTTCCGCCATAAATGTAGCCATTACTACTGCAAAATAAACTCAAGAACATTTCTTTATTTATATTGAATTTATTTTCCTTAAAAAATGTTTCTTGAATAAATTGTTTACTTTTTATATCATAAACAAAAAGACCAAAGGTTTCTGTACCAACCCAAAGTCTATTGTTAGGGTCTATTAATAATGTAAGGTTTCCTGGGTAGTCTGTAAATGGTCCTGTGATTTCTGTAACTTGCTTTGAATTAGTATTATAACTAAAAATCTTACCAGTATTTGTGCTTAAATAGAATTCATTATTACCAACCTCAAGATCAAAAATATTATCGGTATAAGTATTAATAACTGCTATTGACGGCGTATTATCTATTTCAGAGTTTTTGTATTGATATATGTTTCCTTTCTTTGAGGCTAACCATACATTTTCTTTTTTTATAATTATATCAATTATATCATCATCTTTTTCTAGTAATGGGATTATATCCTCAAACTTTGAGTTTTTAGCATTGTATTTAGTTACTAAGCCAAACCTAGAGATGAGCCAAATATTATTACTACTGTCGCTAATGATTTTTTCTATACCATCATTTTTTTTAAGGTTTGGAAAAACAGTTGTACTCTTAACAAACTTGTAATGATAACCGTCATATATTAGCACACCACCTCCACCTACCATCCATATGTTGCCTAAATGATCTTTAGAAGTACTAGCAATAGCTACAGGCTTGTTGTCGAGCATTGGCGATAAATGCTTGAAAACAGTATGATTTTGCCCGTTTAAAACAAACGAGAAACTAAAAATAAGCCCAAATAAAATATGAAACTTTAATTTAATCATAGTCAATACGTAATTCTTCCAAATGGCTTTATCTTAATAAAAGTATAACCTTCCACAAGGCTATCTCTTTTTACGTGAAATGTAAATATATTAATAAAAATCATCTCATTTTACCTGCTAATTCAAACTATTTTTATGACGTATGTGTAATTCGTCAAAAAAGGGTATTATTTCTTCAAAACCCAGTTGTTGACATGGAAAACACTCTAAAATGCATAAAATGACACAGGTAACTGTCCCGTTCGATATGTTAATTTGACTTTTAATTAACGTTTACTTAAAAAAATATATGAATTCGAGACGAAGTTTTGTGAAAAAAACAGCAATTGCTGGCGCAGGATTATCTGTGCTTCCAAGTATGTCTTTTGGCAGTGTTATAGCAAAAGATAAATTAAAACTAGCTTTTATAGGTGTTGGTTTAAGAGGAACTAACCATTTAGATAATGCTTTAAGAAGAAAAGATTTAGAGATTACTGCTATTTGCGATATCGACCCAAATCGTATAAACATTGCTTTGAACAAAATTAGTAAAGCAGGCTTTTCTAAACCACAGGTTTTCGGAAATTCAGATTACGATTACAGAAATCTATTAGAATTAAAAGAAGTAGATGCTGTTATAATATCTACACCATGGTTGTGGCACACCAAA